>JAKAIF010000009.1 GCA_021814445.1 bacterium | reverse complement strand
TCCGTCGGTTATCGAGTCAATTCAACTCAGGCAACCCATTTTCGTATTTGGGCTACAAAAACGTTAAAAGAATACGTCATAAAAGGATTTGCTATGGATGATGAAAGATTAAAACAAGGTTCAAAACTTTTCGGGCATGATTATTTTAAGGAGTTACTGGAAAGGGTTCGCTCTATTAGGGCGAGCGAAAGACGAATCTACCAGCAGATCACGGATATCTTTGCCGAGTGTAGTATTGACTATGATCCAAAATCAGAAATTACCAAGAACTTTTACGCAATGGTACAAAATAAATTTCATTATGCCATCGCCGGTCTAACGGCCGCAGAAATAATTTATACCAAAGCCGATAAAAACAAGCCGTTTATGGGATTAACCACCTGGAAACATTCTCCCAAGGGTAGAATTTTAAAATCGGATGCTCTTATAGCCAAGAATTATTTACCGGAAGATAAAATCAAAAGATTAGAAAGGACGGTTTCAGGATTCTTTGATTATATAGAAAATGTCATTGAAAATAATCAAGCAATGAAAATGGAAGACTTGGCTAAAAGCGTGAATAAGTTTTTGAGTTTTAATGAATATAAGATTTTACAGGGCAAAGGACAAATTTCACATGAGAAAGCAGAGCAAAAAGCTATTGCTGAGTATGATGAATTTAACAAAATACAAAAAATAGAATCCGACTTTGATCGAGAAGTCGTAAAGCGGTTACAGGACGCCGAGTCCAAAAAGCCTAAGAAAAATAAGAGATAATATGACTAATAAAAAGCAAAAACTAGAATTAACATGGATCGGCAAAGACGAGGAATTAAAACTCGAGCCGAGGATTTTGATTGAGGACCCAAGCAAGTCCTATGGCGACAAGTCTTCCGAGAATATGCTCATTCACGGCGACAACCTCCTTGCGCTCAAAGCTCTTGAGCAGGATTTTGCCGGAAAAATAAAATGTATTTATATCGATCCGCCTTATAACACTGGGAATGCCTTTGAACACTATGATGATGGGGTTGAACATTCTATTTGGCTCAACTTAATGAAACCTCGATTAGAGATTTTAAGAAATCTTCTTGCAAAAGACGGAGTAATTTTTATTACTGTTGACGACAAGGAAGGTCATTACATGAAAGTTTTGTGTGATGAGGTATTTAGTAGAAGAAACTTTATTCAAACTATTTGCTGGAAATCAAGGGATTCTATCTCTAACGATTTGCTCATTTCTCCAAATCACAATTTTATTTTTCTCTACGCAAAAGATCAGCCGACACTTTTTAATAGTAGAAAATCATTTAGATTAGAAAAAGATTACAATGGATTTGAAAATCCAGATAACGATCCAAATGGACCGTGGAAACTTTCTCCCGTTGATGGGCCTGGTGGTGCTAAAAAAGGCAATCCGTTTTATGAGTTTCAAGGCATTTCCGGCTATTGGAGATATTCGTTGGAAACTATGCAGGGTTTATTTGATAAAGGTGAAATAATTAAAAGAGGCAGAAGTTTGGCTCGGAAATATTATCTCTCTAAGGCTATTGAAGGTGGAGGAAAAACAGCCACTACTTGGTGGGATGATTGCGGGACTGCAACAGAAGCAAAAAAAGAGATTATTAAACTTTTTCCAGATGATATTTTTGACACACCAAAACCAGAGCGTCTTATTCAAAGGGTTGTTGAATTGGGATCACAGCCCGGTGATTGGGTTTTAGATTCTTTTCTTGGTTCTGGCACTACTTCAGCCGTGGCTCATAAAAATGGCCGGAAGCATATTGGTATTGAATTCGGTGAACACGCTAACACGCATTGTTTATCTCGCTTGAAAAAAGTTGTAGATGGCAACGACGGTCTTAAACTTTCCGAAGAGCTTGATTGGAAAGGCGGAGGTGGATTCAAGTTTTATAATCTTGCATCAAGCCTGCTTCGCAAAGATTCTTTTGGCAACTTCGTGATTGATGAAAACTATAATGCCAATATGTTGGCGGCCGCTATGTGTAAGCACGAGGGCTTTAAGTTTTATCCGGACGAGACGCTTTACTGGAAACATGGCAAATCCACCGAGACGGATTTCATTTTCGTCACTACCGGCTTTATCACTACCGAACAGTTGGATAAAGTTCATAGCGAAATGAAAGCTGGCGAGAGCTTACTTATTTGCGCGAAAGCCTATGCCCCAGAATGCGAAAACCATTTTGCCAATATCACTATCAAGAAAATTCCGCAAATGATTCTCGGTCGATGCGAGTTCGGTAAAGATAATTACGATCTCAATATTATTAAAGCCACCGAAGCGGAAGCCGAGGAATCTAACGAAGAATAATATGAATACAAAAGCCCAAGCAATTAAAAATCGTTTAAGCCTCCGCAAACCGCAAGCGGATAGTTTGGAAATTATAGAAAAACTGGCCGACGTATTGGAATTGAAAAAGAATGTTGATCCGGCTGGCGAGCTTGTTAAAATCCGAGCCCTGTATCCGACTTGTTCTGATTTTGAACGAGACTTTCCATCGGTTTGTTTTTCTCTAGCCACCGGCGTAGGTAAAACTCGCCTAATGGGTGCGTTTATTTCTTATCTTTATATTGCCAAAGGTATAAAGAATTATTTTGTCCTGGCTCCCAATCTTACTATTTATAATAAACTGATTGATGATCTTTCCAATCTGCAAAGTCCGAAGTATGTATTTCGTGGTATCAGCGAGTTTGCCGTCACCCCACCGCGTATCATCACTGGTGATAATTATGCCGAGGCACGACAAAGCACGTTGTTTAAAGAAACGGTAAAGATTAATATTTTCAATATTTCCAAAATCAATTCCGAAGTTCGAGGAGGCCGTGAACCGAGAATCAAACGGCTTTCTGAATATCTTGGTGAGTCCTATTTCAATTATCTTTCTGAATTACCGGATTTGGTTTTGCTTATGGACGAATCGCATCACTATCGGGCAGACTCCGGCCTTAAGGCGATTAATGAATTAAAGCCGATTTTAGGTTTAGAACTTACCGCTACCCCGATTGATACCCATAACAATAAATTTAAGAATGTTGTTTTTGATTATCCCTTGGCCAAAGCTTTACAAGACGGTTTTGTAAAAGAACCGGCTATTGCGACCAGACGAGATTTTAATCCTGATCAATATCGCAATGATCCGAAAGAATTGGATTTGATAAAACTGGAAGATGGCGTGCGAATCCACGAAGACACCAAAGTGGCTTTGGATATTTATTCTCGCGATACCAATAATCGCTTGGTTCGGCCGTTTGTCTTGGTAGTGGCTAGAGATACGGATCATGCCAAAGAGATTCGGGAGATGATTGAATCCGAAAGATTTTTTGAAGGACGCTACAAAGGCAAGGTTATGGAAATCCATTCTAATCAGCGAGGTGAAGAGAAAGAAGAAAATGTTCAGAGATTATTGGATTTGGAAAAACCGGAAAATCCGATTGAAATTGTAGTACATGTAAATATGCTCAAAGAGGGCTGGGATGTTACTAATCTTTACACCATTATTCCTTTGCGCGCGGCTAACTCTCAGATTCTTACCGAACAGACTATTGGCCGTGGTTTACGCTTGCCTTACAGTGCTCGGACCGGTGTTGAAAAGGTGGACAAGCTCACTATTATCGCTCACGATCGCTTTCAGTCCATTATTGACGCCGCCAATGATCCGAACTCCATAATTCGGCAGGAAAATATTATTGAGATTGACCCAAGCGCTTTACCAGAAGCACAGGAGGTTATTACTGTTTCCTCGGTAACAGACGAAGCTTTTACTCTCAAGCGTCAGGAAGTGGCAACTATCACAAACGATGCGGACCGACAAAAGGCCGGCCTGGCTTTAGAGGCCGAACAGTTGATTACCGAAGCAGTGAATGCCCTTGGTGCGAGCGTGAAAAATATCAACGACTTAAATAGTGAAGAAATTCGTAAACTGGCTTTTGAGAAAATAGTCACAAGTATTGAAAGCAATCCTCAACAAAATTTGTTTAAGTCGGCCATTGTTGAAGCGGCCAAGCAGGAATATGAGTCGGTCGTTTCTGAATTGATTGATAAGACAATCCCGATTCCGCGTGTGCTTATTCAGCAAAAACACGATGTAAAGTCCGGCTTTAAAGATTTTAACCTTGATGTCACCGGTCTAAACTATCAGCCAGTATCGGAGGAAATTATCCGCCGTACCCTTCGTACCAACGAAAGCGAAATCTTGCAAAGCGAAAGTTCTGGGGTAGGGCGTGATACCCCGGAAAACATTTTAGTGAATGAATTGATTAACTATCCAGAAGTGGATTATGATCGTGAGTCCGAGTTATTATATAAGCTGGCCAAACAAGCTATCACCAAGCTCGGCAATGCCCGAAGTGAGGAAGATTTGGAAAACATTGTGCTTTATCACAAGCGAGAAATCGGCAAATATATTTATGCTCAATTGCAACAACATTTTTATTTGGAAAGTTCCGGTTTTGAAGAACCATTGGTCTATCCGTTTGATCGGATAAAACCGCATAACTTTTCCAAATATACAGCCGACAGCGTGCATCACTATACCGAGACAATCACGCCAACAAACACTATCCCCTCAAAAGTATTTAGCGGATTCAAAAAAGCTTGCCATAATCTGTACAAGTTTGATTCTAAATCCGAAAAAGATTTTGCCGCTATTTTGGAAAAAGATTCGGATGTATTGAAGTGGCTTCGCCCGGCTGATTCCCAGTTTGAGCTTTATTGGAAATACAACTCAAAACGCTATCACCCGGACTTTGTGGTAGAAACCGCCGACACGATCTTTATGGTCGAAATCAAAGCCGAGAAAGATATCGACGATACAGAAGTTCAAGAAAAAGCCGAAGCCGGCAAAAAATATTGCGAATCCGCTACGGTATTTAATTTGGCGAACGGAGGCAAGCAGTGGACTTATGTTCTTATTCCACATACGGCCGTCGCACCAAATATGAGTTTAAAGGGGTTATGTAAATAAATATGATAAAAAATGTACTGAGCTTAAATTCCATATATGCCAGAAAATTCTTCCTAAGTCAGGAGGCATATTCAAATATGGAATTACCTCCGTACTTTGTGTTTAATAAGGTGCTCTCGGATATTGAAAAATCTTTTTCTGGCGAACTTACCCCAAAAGATTTAAATGAGGCAAAGAAAAATGAAACGGTTAACCACATTCTTTATGGAAATAAAGACGGCAAGTATGCGTGGAGAAAATATGAGCTGATCAATCCATTGCTATATGTATCATTAGTAAATATCATTACAGAAAAAAGTAACTGGAAAGTTTTACAAGATCGTTTTAAAGAATTTAAAAAAGATAAAAATATTGAGTGTGAGAGTGTCCCGGTATTACCTACAAGCAGATCTACACAAAAAGCGATACAGATTTCACAATGGGTAAATAACATTGAGAAAAAGTCTATAGCTCTTTCGCTGGAGTATAATTTTTTATACCAGACAGATATTACTGATTGCTATGGGTCGGTGTATACACACTCTTTGTCGTGGGCAATACATACTAAAGCAGTATCAAAAAATAAGAGAAACTATGGTGATCTTTTTGGGAATAAGGTCGATCACCATATTCAAGCTATGTCTTTTGGGCAAACAAACGGTATTCCTCAGGGCAGTATATTGATGGATTTTATAGCAGAGATTGTTCTTGGCTATGCAGACCATGAATTATCCGAAAAGCTTGATTCAGCTATGAAAGGTAGAAAATTTCATATTTTAAGATACCGGGATGACTATAGAATTTTTGTAAATGACGTAAGTGATGGTGACACAATCTTGAAATGCCTTGGCGAGGTTTTGTTAAATTTAGGGTTTCGATTAAATACCAACAAAACCTATTTTGATGAGGATGTCGTTTCTGGCTCAATTAAAAAAGATAAGATTGAAGCCTTGAAGTTTGAATATGTGCCTAGAAAATTATCAAGAAAGGAATTACTCAGACAGTTACTTATAGTCCAGCAAATTGGTAAACAATTTCCAAATTCTGGAACGCTTAAAAACAGGCTTTCAAAGATACTGGACGTAGTTAAACCAAAGGATTTTTATGCTCAGGAGAGAATCATCTCCAGTCTACTTACTGACATTGCATATAATAACCCCAACTCTTTTCCGGTTATCGCCGGTTTAATTTCAAACTGCATCGCCAAATTGCCAAACAAAAGACAAAAAGAGATGGTGTCGCTGATCCAGTCAAAAATATGCATGCTAGCCAATATTGGCCTTTTGGAAATATGGACGCAAAGAATGTCTTTAGGCTTAAAATTTAAACTCAATTTAAACGAGAAATTGTGCAAGAGTGTTTACGGCGATACACAGCAAATATTTGAAACTGGCTGGATCAAAGATGCGAAGATTAAAAATATCATTGATAGCAATGTTTGTATTGATAAGAAAATAATTGCTAAGACCAAAGCTAAAATTGAAAATAAAGAAGTGCAGATATTTAATCCTTATAATTAATAAAAATATGTCTGAATACTATAACCCAAACAGAGACGCCTCATGGAACTACGGAGGAAAAAACTGGAAACTAAGTCGTTCAAAGATCGATCTGTTTTTAGAGTGTCCAAGATGTTTCTATATGGACAATAAACTCGGCGTAAAGCGTGTGCCCGGATTTCCATTTTCCATAAACAGTGCCGTGGATTATCTTTTGAAGCAGGAATTTGATTCTTATCGTGTAAAAAATGAACAGCATCCGCTTCAAAAAGAATATGGCATAGATGCACGACCGATGTCTCACGCCGAACTTGATGAATGGAGAAGGAACTTTGGTGGTATTAGATATCTACACGAGCCAACAGGATTTTTAGTAACCGGCGCGATTGATGATTTATGGATCAATGGGAAAAAAGAATATATTGTTGTTGATTATAAAGCCACGGCCAAAGACGAGGCGGTAAAAGCATTGGATAAAGAATGGCAGGATGGTTACAAACGACAAATGGAAGTTTATCAGTGGCTTTTAAGGCAGAATGGTTTGAAAGTTTCTGATACCGGTTATTTTGTTTATTGCACTGGTAAAATGGACCGGCAGGCTTTTGATAAGCGAATTGATTTTGATGTAAATCTTATAGAACACAAAGGGAATGATTCTTGGGTGGAAAAGACACTATTTGAAATCAAGGAATGCTTGGACGGTGCAATACCGCAATCCGGCCATGACTGCGATCATTGCGCCTATTGGAATTCTCGCCGACAATTTGAAAAGTAGTCATATTTGCTTAACTTTTCAAAAGTTAAGCAAATTGCATTAGATTCGCAAATTTCGTTCACAGTCGTTTCTGGTTTCCGAATTGGTGCAAATCTCTTACTCCGGTCGAACTGCTCGCCACAAGGGCAAACAGCTGGCAATTTTGGGGTTATAAGTTCTCGTACTTGGCCAGCAATCCTTTCATTTGGTCTAAAACTACCGTCGGATATTTGTACTCGGTCGCATAGTCAAAATGTCGAAAGTCATTGAGAAGGGCGAGCCAAGTCGTGGCAAGTTATCTCACACAAAATATATTAGTTAGATATCATAAAAACACAACTCCGAGTATTTTTATGATATAATAATAAACATATGCCTATTGAAAAAAATAAAAAGGCTTGGAATATAGCGGCACCACATTTTTATGGGGAAGGAGTGTTGCCTACATGGGGAGCATTGGGTGAAGGAAGTGATAGCCCAAATCTTATTGGTGAAATAGAAGGAAAGATATTTCTAGAGCTTGGTTGTGGAAGTGGTCATTCAATAAAGTACCTTCTTGAGAATGGTGCTACAAAAGTATACGGAATAGATTTCTCGGAGAAACAGATGGAATTTGCAAAAGAATTAAATAGAGTTGCTATAGATGAAGGAAGTGTCGAATTAATTTGTTCATCCATGGAAATGAAAAACAATCAATTAGTAGGCATTGTTGATACAGTGTTCTCTGTTTATGGCGTAGGATGGGCACAAGATTTAGACAAAACACTGGAAAATGTTTTTTCCTATATAAAACCAGATGGTAGATTTATTTTCAGTTTTGAAAATCCACTATTCACCAGATCTCTTTATAATAAGGAAACGGGAAATATCAGTCTCGATGGATCACCCTATGAAGACTATACAAAAAAATTAGATAATTGGTTCGGCACTGATGCAATAGTAACCTGTCGTCTAGCATCAACCTGGATTAATGCCGCCATAAGACATGGGTTTGTTTTAATTCGTTATTTAGAACCTAGGCCTATGTTTGTAAATACAGAAGTTACAGATTTGGTTACTTATTATGACTGGGAAAAAGCTCAGAAAATACCCCCTATATTCATTATGGAATTTAAAAAACTGCAATAAAGAAAGTTTTAACATGAAATTAGTTATGATATAATGTAATATGAAAATGAAAACTCCTGATAATTTTGGTATAGAAAATAAGGAACAAGAACCAAAACCAGACTTAATTATTGATTTTATTCGCCATGGTAAGACTGTTTATGGTGAAGCATTAAAAGATAAAATCAGAGAATTGGGTCAAAACCCAGACACTTTTAAACTGATGCCATCATTAGATGAATCCATAGAAGATCCACGGGAACAATTGGAGGGAAGAATTACAGCAGAAGGAGCTGAGGGTTTAAAAGAGTCTGCAAAAAAACTAGCGAGCATAATTGATACGGAAAACGAAATAGTAGCCATTATTCAAGGCACCCGAACAAGGCACGATCAGTCCGCAGAGATTATTGAAAAGGAGTTAATAGCACATGGAATTAAAGTGGTGAAGAGAAAAAAATATAGTGATCTGGTGGATGTTAAAAATGGGGGATGGTATACGTTTGTAGATTATATTTTAAAACATCAGAATAAAAGTAACGCAGATTTGGAGGCTTTTTGGTGGGAAATGTACCACGATAAAAGCATTCGAGAAGATATGACTAGTAAGGGATACGAACATTTGGGAGATATTACTATAAGAACCGAAAAACAAGTCGAATTTCTCAGAAGATTTGTTCGAAGATTCAATTTAGGCAAAATACTTCGTGTTGTTGCTGTTACAAGCGATATTAATATTGAACAGATTCAACAGAAAGAGAAAGCTCTCGAAGAAAGGGATCAGATTTGGGTGAAAAATGCTGATATATTTGAAATTAAGATATGGAATGACAAGAATGATAAATCGGTCTCCAAAGAGGAATTATCAAAACCTCTCGAATAAAGTAATTCATAATGCCTATATGAAAGGAAAAATAATTGCAATCACAGGTGGACCTCGAACAGGAAAAAGTACGTTGGTTAAGTTGCTAGCTAAAAAGTTGAGCGCCAAATCTTTTCTTGAAGGAGAAGAAAAAGATTTTCCTCCAAGAATTTGGGAAGACATTCAAACTGGAAGTAGAATGCTGGAACTTTTAGTTTGGTTCAGAAACAAGGGTGTCAAAGATTATTTGGAGGCAATGAAAATCAAAGAGAATGGAGGTGTTGTAATACTGGATGCGTTTTGGGCGACTAATGATGTTTATGTAGATGAGTGGATATCTGATCAGCTGGAGAAAGATATTATGAAAGATCTTGCTAAAACCGACTATGCCACACTTCCTTGGCCAGATTTGGTTATCTCCCTTTATTCTAATAAAGAAAAGATAAAGGAATTTGAATCCTTGGGTGGTCGTAAATTCGAATTAACAGAACAGTTTTTACAAAAACAGGCAAATCTAAATAACACTCACGAAAAGTATTTTCGAAGTCTAAAAAGATCAAATATTAAGTTTATTGATCGTTCAAACTTGGATTATTCTGACCCAAAACAACTGGAATGTTTAATAGAAGAAATCAAAGAATTTCTAGTTTTATAGCTCCGATTTTATAACCAATGTTATCCTTTATTTACCCAAAACTAAAGAATTGGCTGGCAAATAGGGGGTCTGATTTTAATCAACATGCACGAAGAGCGTCGTTGATATGTACTTTAGGAATTTGAACGAGTATTATGAGGATTAACCGTTGGTGGTTCCAACTCGAGGTGGTGAGCAAAAATAAAACGTCTATACGGCGTTTTTATTTTTGTTTCCCGGGAGAAACTGAACTGCTTCATTTTCGTTAGGATTCGAACAACGGAGCATGTGCAAACAGCTGTGAGCACAGCGAGTTGGTGCCCAGAGCTTTTTGTTGCAACAAAAAGACTCGCGGGCGAACCCTACCCGACTTTTATAGAAAATTTTCAGAATATTCCTATCTGAAAAGTCATTGAATTAGACGGGACTCGTTGTATAATACATGTATGTCAAAAGAGTTTAATCCAGAAAAATTCAAGATAACAAAAAAAGAGGATGTTTATAGTGGTCCCCATTCAGAGATTGATTCAGTTACACTTTCCTCTGGGGATCATTCATTAGACTTATTAAGAAAAAAGTTCAATGGCTATAGCATTGAATTTATGCAGGGTCCTAAATGGCATACACTTCTGAAAAAACATGGATATCCAGTATTTCCAACATGGCGATATGATACCGAGAATAAAGTTGAATATGTAACTGATCTTCGCAAAGGAGGCACTCATCGTGTTATTGATTTCTGTGGCCATGAAGAGAATTATAAGAAAGTATATATCTCAAACATTAAAGAATTAGAAATGGAGGTTGAAAAACTATTGCATAAATCAGTAGAAGATGGACTGATCATAAATGAACCTAATATATTTTTTGATGTTGAAATTAGTACAGGAATCGCAAAAGTACTTCTTGGGGACTTAAGAGAACTCGGATCTGGATCTGAAAATATGGATTATACACCATCAAAAAAAGAAATTTTTACCAATAACCAATATGTCTTAAAAGAACATATGAACAGATTAAAGAATGTCATGACTAAAGAGAAACTTTAGTAATAAAATAGTATTGATATGCAAGAAAAACGAAAAGTATCGGTCCTCGTCCCCTACCGAATCATTAATGATTCGGTGCATTTATTTATGCAGAAACGAAAGAAAGACCACCCGCGAGGTGGAGACATGTTTGGATTCTTTGGTGGAGGGATTGAAGAATCTGAAACACCAGAAGAAGCGCTTATGAGGGAAATTAAAGAGGAATTGAATTTTATTCCTCATAATTTTTCACTTTTCAAAAAGTATGATCTTCCTGCAACTACTTATTTCTCTGCGGCTGAATTACATGTTTTCACATTACCAGTAGATGAACATTTTGAACAAGAAATTACTCTAAACTCCGAAGGACAATATGGAAAATGGTTTTCTAAAAATGATTATACTCAGAATAAAGATTTTATTGCAGGAAGCTTATTTATTATGGACGAGTTGTATAACAATATACTAAAAACATGATGTCTGTAGAATTCATCACCCCATCCCCTTCAAATTGGGAACTACTTGGTGATCAAATATATGCAATAGAACAAAGCATCTTTGGCGAGAAGTCGCTTGATAAGGACATGATGCAATCTGATGTTAATGACTCAAAAATGAACTTGGTGTTATTAAAAGATGGCGACTCTATTGTGGGCTTCACATATGCGGTTCCTGAAAATGAAGAATCCGTACGTATTGTTGATACGGTACTCATGAAAGAATACCAACATAAAGGATTTGTTTCTCTATTGATGTCGTGTTTGGAAACAGAATTAAAGAAGCGCGGATATACATATATCACGAGAGACGCCCTTGTTGAGAATGGTTATGCAGATAAAATAATAAAAAACTATAGCCCCCGGATTATTGAAACGAAGGAATTCACCAGCACGTGGGGAAAACAAATATATTTCAAAATCCAGCTCTAGTGGTGTGCCTCATAGGATGTTAAAATGATAATAACAAAAATTGAGAGCTGACCGAGAACGGTCTTTTTTATTGGACCATTTATCTTTTTGTTGTTTCATGTATAATAAAGCTATGAAGACTGTGGGTTCCAATCAGAAGATTTTGCCTGAGACCGGTTTATAGCCCGGTTGTTTCCCATTGTAAAAAATAAAACACAACCGGCCCTCACAAAGAAAGTAGGAGCCGGTTTTTATTACATCTATGAATAACAAAATAAATAGAACCATTAGTTTTTTAATTGTTTCCGATTTTTTTCTTTTCTTTGCGGTTGGTTTACTAGCACCAATATTTGCAGTTTTTATTCTTAATCATATCGAAAACAAAATTGAGGTAATTGGTTATGCAGTAGCATGCTACTGGATTATGAGAGTCCTTATGGTAATTCCCATTAGTCGATTCATGGACAAAATAAAAGGTGAGCATGATGAATATTCATTTATGGTAGGGGGCACTTTCCTTATAGCGATTATTCCTCTTTTCTATACCATATCTTCTGAGCCATGGCATATATATCTTCTACAAAGCATAAATGGTCTTGCTAATTCTATGGCGGTTCCTGCTTGGCGTATTATCTTTACTAATCATATTGATAGAAGAATCGTCGGGTTTGAGTGGTCATTGGAGGATGTTGGTGTCGGTATAGCCACAGCCTCTAGCGCTGCCATAGGAGCTTTGATTGCTGATAAATTCGGATTTAATACACTGTTCGAAATTATTTCCTTTTTTGGTGTAATTAGTGCTGTAATCTTGTTTATGTTAGGCAAAAATAAAAGAGATATTATCAAGAAATTGATGCGTGATACATCAGACAGGGCGCCACTAAAGATAGACACTTTTAAATGAAAAATGGGAAATATTTTTATATATAATAATTAATTTTATGTTGAATGATCTTTTTATATTCATCGTAGCTTTGTTTATGGTTGTAAAAGGCGCAACGTCGGCAACTCGATATGCATCCACCATTGCACGGAGCTATAAGCTATCAAAATATATTGTCGGATTTATTATTGTTGCGATTATTTCAATACTCCCCGAAACATTTATATCAATCACCGCCGCCCTTGATGGGATGCCCTCTTTTGGCTTGGGGGTGCTTTTTGGGTCAAATATTGCTGACCTTACCTTAATTTTTGCCATTATTACCTTTTTTTCTGGCAGAAGTCTTAAAATTGAAGGAAAGATTGTAAAAAATAGATTTGTGTATCCTCTCATTTTACTTGTTCCTCTCGTTTTGGGTTTGAATGGAAGTTATTCACGACTTGAGGGTTTGGCACTTATAATTACGGGCGGGGTATTCTATTATCTCGCATTAAAAGATGGAACCGACAGATCCAATCATGTTCCCGATGAAAACAGTAGATTAAAATCTATCGCTATGCTTCTTTTTAGTATGACATTGTTGCTTATAGGAGCGCACTTCACTGTTATCTCGGCGACTTCACTTGCATACGATATTGGTGTAAGCCCCATCCTTATTGGAATGCTGGTTGTGGGATTGGGAACAACCATACCTGAATTTATTTTCTCTCTAAAATCTGTGAGAAAACACGATGACTCTCTAGCTGTTGGAGATATCCTCGGAACCGTACTTGCCGACGCTACTATTGTGGTTGGTATTTTAGCTCTCATAAATCCCTTCTCTTTCCCACGGAAAATAATATATACTACCGGATTTTTTATGGTACTGGCAGCCTTTCTACTTTTTTATCTCATGAAAACCGGCCGCACACTTTCTAGAAGAGAGGCGTTATTGCTTTTAGCATTCTGGTTTACATTTGCTTTTGTTGAATTGACCGTAAATTCATATACTTTTTAAAACGGATACCATGATTAAAATTTGATTCTTAAAGAAGCTCGCTGACCGAGAATAGTCTTTTTTATTTCTTTTAATCCCCCTTTATGTGTGAATTATATAAAACCAACTAGATCGTGTTATACTAAACCTATGCAAAAAATAGCTACCTACATTTTTATTTATTCATCGGTCGCTTTTGGAATTGTCGGCCTTTGCTTGGTCTTATTTGGTGAGCAAAACGACAATGCCCCAACGAACCAAGTCTTTATAAAATTACTCATGACTTGCGTCTTTATTATTCTCCCCTCTTTTGCCCTTAGTATTGCGGGCAAATACTTAAAACGGCAATAAAACATCCGTAGACTTGAATGATATAGACACATAAAAACGACACTATGGATTTCTTACTTCCTATTTTTGCGGCCATTTTACAAGCGGGGTCTTTTACGATAGATAAAATAGCGCTCTCTATTCGTCGTGTTAATTTTAAAACATACACTGGCGTTAGTTTTCCGCTCATTTTTCTGATATCGCTGATTATATTTTGTGTAGCGCATCCCCCTTTGTCTTTGAATCTTTTGCAAGATTCGTGGTGGTTATTGCTTATATCTATAGGAATAGTCATCGGCACAAACCTCATATTTTATAGGGCACTACAAAACGATACCTTGGGTGAGATACAAACTTTTGATCTTTTGTATAATATCCCCGCAATCATATTATCAAGTATTATTTTTATTGACGAACGAAACTACTTTGTGATCGTTCCCGCCCTCATTGCATCGGGCGCAGTTATTTGGTCTCATTGGGAACATCACCATTTCAAAATTGCCAAATATACCATTCCTTTTATTATATGGATCCTCCTCATTTCGCCATTTAATTCTATTATTTCAAAAACATTGTTACTCACTTGGAGCCCCATATCGCTTGAATTGGTTCGTTCCGGAGTAGTAGCACTTATATTAGGATCATTATTTTTTAAACACATAAAAAGAATACCCCAAAAAGGGTTGCTCCTCTTACTTGTAACAAATATCCTTACCACCATCGCGGGAATATTATTTTCCTTTAGTTATCAAAGACAAGGAATTGTTTACACTCTTCTTATTTTTTCTATTCAACCCCTCTTGGTTTATCTTGCTTCTGTGTTTATTTTAAAAGAACCTCTGCATATAAAGAAAACAATTGCATTTGTGGTGGTGCTCGCCTCAATCGCCTTCGCACAATTTATATAGGAAAAAAATAAGCACCTCTTAAAAATAATATAATAAAACAATACAAAAATTGAGAACCCCTTTACTTCTGGGCTGAAATGGCACACACTCTATTCTCTAGACACAATAATTAATTAAATAAAATATATGGGAAATTTTAAACAGGGTGGCGGATTTAATAAGCGAGGTGGCGGTAAACCAGGATTTTTCAAGAAAGGAGGGCGTGGAGGGTTTTCGGGCGGAGGAAATCGCAAGCCCATCACACTCCATGAAGCAATCTGTGATCAATGTGGGAATGCGTGCGAGATCCCCTTTCGTCCTACCCCGGGTAAATTAGTATATTGCAATGAGTGTTTTCAAGATAAACGAGAAGATGGATCTCATGCGGGAGATGTGAGATTCACCCCGAAAAACGCCCTTCGTCCCGAGACTCCCACAAGAATTGTTCCCGAAAATATGGGCGAAGTAAAAAAACAATTGGAATTATTAAACATAAAGATGGATCAATTGATTCAAGCTGTAAAATCACTCTCATCCATAAAACCAGCAGAGTCAGAACAAAAGACAAAAGAACTGACACCCACACCCGCGGCAAAGAAAACAGCAAAGAAAGTTTCAAAGAAATAACACGCCTATAAACAAAAAACACCTTTATGGTGTTTTTTGTTTGCTTAGATTTGAGGATCTTTTATAAACAACTTACTTGTATAATACCCTCCTATAAATGCAACAGTGTGCACGGTTCCAAAAGCGAGTCCAGTCCCCAAAAGACCCATTCCTAGAAACGTGAGGCCTTCTAAAGGAATCCCAAAAGGATAAAAATCAAATAGCGCCGGAAGAATATTGTAATACGTACCCCACAACAGGGAAACCACAATCCCCCCTAGTAATACCTTAGGAAACTCACTTTTATGTAGTTTCATAAAAGAAAAGAATATAAGTGAAAAAATAATAAACAAAGTCAGTTTTGCCAAAAAGTACGGCACCGTCTCCATGGGGTTTGAAAAGAGCAGATGAGAAAAATAATCAATAATAAAAACGCCGACGATAGATAAAATAAGAGATTTTGCTAGTATTTTCATTTGATATTTATTATACACTAAACATGCTACAATTTCACAAGGTATTATTATTAACTTTATACATATGAAAAAAACACTTTTCGTTATCATTATATTAATAATTCTCGTCGGAGGTTACTATATTTTCTTTAATACAAGCTCTAATTCAACCCCTACACCCCTAGTTCCTAGCCCCAACATAGTTTCCAGCACACCCCCAGTTTCTGATTTAATTCCCCCCACACCAGTGGCTCCTCAGTCAGAAAAAATTTCTATAAATATAAAAGACTTTGCATTCAATCCATCAACGGTAAATATAAAGGTAGGTACTCAGGTAACATGGACCAATAACGACAGTGTTTCCCATACAATCACCTCTGATGTTGGTACACTCCTCAAATCAAACACCCTTTCCCCGGGGCAATCATTCAGTTTCACTTTTACAAAAACTGGCACTGAAACGTATCATTGCAACATTCACAAAATGATGAAGGGTACTATTACCGTGACTAATTAACAACATCGGGAATCTTGACGAAATAAAATAAATACTGTATTCTACATATAGAGATATAGTCGCATTTCTAAAAATAGAGCAGAACTAAAAACAAAACTATGAATGGAGTCATTAAGACAATCGTAGCAGGAAAAGGATTTGGATTTATTACTCGCGAAGGCGAAACAAAAGATCTTTTCTTTCACTCAAACGATTTAAAGAATGTAACCTTTGAAGAACTGAAAGAGGGAGATAAAGTTACCTTTGAAGTTGTTGAAGGCGAAAAGGGACCAAGTGCTAAAAACGTAGAACGCGTATAATACACAAAGATCACTAAAAACCAGTCACTACACGTGACTGGTTTTTAGTTACCAAAAGCATATATACTACTATAATGAACTTAAAATATACTAATTCTTTTATATATGAAATCTAAAAAAATCATTTACAGTATTATTCTTCTTGTCGTTTTGCTATCGGGAATCCAGCTGTTTTTATGGCTCCATAATAACTCAAATCCAAAAGTATCTCCTGCGTCCCCAGAAGCAACATCTACCCCACCGCAAACTACTCAATTGGAAACAAATGGAATCCTTTGGAAAACACTCGCCAACGACTCACTACGAATTTCGTTTCAGTATCCAGAAAATCTCCCCACCACCTATATACACGCGGTGGATTGGCCTCCTCAAATTCAACTCAGTGCTGATACCTCATTTTCTTGCACGGAAGCCGGATCTGAAATCACACGCGCAGGAAAAACAGAGAAAGGAATTATCCAAAATAATGTCTATTGTATAACGAAAGAGAGCGAAGGAGCGGCAGGAAGTGTCTACACGCAATACGCGTATGTATTCCCAAAAAACGGTCATATATATATTTTTACGTTTAGTATTCGTTTGGTACAATGTGATAATTATGACGAACCCCAAAGAACAGCATGCAAAAATGAACGAGCTCGCTTTGATATGAATGAACTCGTAAATCAGATAGCACAAAGTATTCATTTTGAATAATACGAGAAGCTCCACAAAAAAATAAAGCTCTTTTAAGAGCTTTATTTTTACACACAGGTACTATTAAAATCTCCCTATTTTCCTCCTTGTAATATCTTCTTTATTTCAGCTAAATCTTGCTTAATTTCTTTTATATCCTCTTCATTTTTTAAATTCACTTCATATTCGGCATCGGCTCGCAGTTCTGCGTGCTTACTCATGACGTTCTGACCGACCATAATAATAGAAAGGAGCACTAACTGTAAAAATGTTTGAGCAATCCACGAGATGACTGCCGCTCTCCCAGATTCAATCGCATCGGGCAAACTAATGAGCGCAATAATAGAAAACAGATATGCGCACCACATAGTACCCACCCCCTTTGTAATAAATAGTGCCACCCTTTCTTGGATCCCTAAATTCTCTTTATGTTCTTCATTTACGTTTCTAATTTCCATATAGACACAGTATACTACATCTATGAAAGAAAAACGACGTTGCCCCTGGGTTCCCAATACTAACCCCCTGTATATTGCCTATCACGACACCGAATGGGGTGTTCCTGTTTATGATGACGTGGTTTTATTTGAATTTTTGGTGCTAGAGAGCGCGCAAGCGGGTTTGAGTTGGCTCACCGTACTAAAAAAGAGGGAGGAATATAGAAAGGCATTCAAAAACTTCAACCCTCGTGTGGTCGCGCGATTTACAGATAAAGACATAGAACGCTTGCTTCAGAATCCTGGCATTATTAGAAACAGGGCAAAAATTGTTGCGGCCATTAATAATGCGCAACGATTTCTTGAAATACAAAAAGAATTTGGAAGTTTTTCAAATTATATGTGGGGCTTTGTAAAGAATGTCCCCATTCATCATCACATCAAAACAAAGAAAGACTACCCCACCACTATACGAGAGGCGGAAGTATGGGCTGCTGATTTAAAGAAGCGTGGATTTCGTTTTTTTGGTCCTACAATTTGTTATGCACACATGCAGGCTGTGGGCATGGTACATGATCATTCTGTAGATTGTTTTAAATATAAAGGGGGGTATAAACATAAATAACAACACAAAACATTCCGACATTCTTGAGAATGTCGGAATGTTATTTTATAATAGATACAAGGGAACAGACAGAAATATTTTCAGAATAAATACATTTCTTATTTTATAAATATATTTAGAAATATATACAAAATATGAAAACAAGTGTTCAACTAGAACGACACTTAAAGGGCGTTGCTAACCATAGAAAAATAGATATTCTATTTGTTGTTAGAGATAATGATTATATAACGCTTGAAGAGATAGCAGATACATTGGAATGTAATATAAAAACCATATCCGAACATACACAACGTCTTGTTCACGCAGGACTCCTTAACAAAAAATATAGTGGCAGAGCGGTTATTCATTCGCTTTCTCCATATGGAAAAAGAATTGTCCGCTTCTTACAAACATTCTCACATTCTTGAGAATGTCGGAATGTTGTGATTGGAAAGTTTAGAAAGATAAAGATGATGATTGTATACAAAAGAAAGACAAAAAAAGAAGCCCTGACTAGCTTCTTTTTTATTTACGTACAGAAGTTTACAACCCCGTGGGAAGTGAGATGGTGTTGAGTAGTGTAGGAAGCAAAAACAATATACCAATAAGCGGAAGAACTAGTACCACCACACTTATAATAAGCGTCCATAGAAAATATTTACGCGTCCGTTCCACTGACACAAAAATTGCATCAATTTTCTTTTCTTGTTCCTCTAATTTTTTTATAATATCTTGTTCCATAATGAGGGTAGAGTTTTACTTCTTTAAAACACGTATTTTTATTTGTGCAGCAGACCCACTCTTTGGAGATGATTGAATGGGAGTTGATTTTCCCCTCTTGATTTTGACCTCTTTTTTACGCGAAGGAATGTTTTCCTTAATAGAGAGCACATCATTACGGATTTCATCTATTTCTGTTCGCATGCGCGCTAGTTGAGCATCTTCCTGTTCAATATCTTCTTCTGTTTTTTGATCAATGCGCTTCTCTTCTCGCAAACCCGATAGCAATACCTGTTCTCCAATGAAGAATGAAACAAAGGTGCCCGTGGCAAGCATGATAATAACGCTGATAATTAATGATGACCATGAAGACATTCCCCAGTCATCTGCAAGATGCCACACACCACGCCAGAAGAGCACAATAGAAACTCCCCCAATAATCGCATAGATGAGCGGATTTTTACTCAACCGATGACGAATCTTATCTTCAAGTTTATCAAAGAAATATAAAATTCTTTTATGCATAAAATATTTTTATTTAGTATACTACACTCATTCATAAAAACAAAAGGTATTATCCACGCAAGCATGAATAATACCTTTAATTCATTCCTTTTATTTTTGAGATAATGAGGTTTTTTAAATCCTCATCAGAGTAAGAGGCGTCTACAGGAATATGCACGACATCTGGATAGAGCACTTCATCGTGATGCATAAAGCGTGTACCGCTAATTCCCATCTTGAGAATTTTTACTTGCTCATGTTTATCTTTTTTATATGAGATAAACACATCAATACCCTCAAGGTCGGCATCACTCAGTTTTCCTGATGGCGCATACCCAACAATACCATGACTCTTATCCTCTCCTTCAACAAGAGAACTTAAGACCCTATACACGCGCCGTTCTCGCTCTCTTCCCACACAATCAGCATGAGGGGTTGGATGTTTCCACTTATTTTCAAGAATGGATCGCCTCTTCTTATTGATGTTTAACTCTCTTTGGGTTGGCTTGTGTTTATATTTCAAATTTCCTCCTCGCTTGTTTTTAGATACTAAAAATACTATACCCCAGAACATATTCATTTTCAAACTGCTATTTTTGACATATCTTATTATATATGTCATTATAACCGTTGCTGTAGCTCTTACACAATTCAATAATCAATAACCAATATGGAGGTAGTATATGGATGCATTACTCAAAGAAGTGCAACTTAAAATTTCTCACACAAGCTTATTTAACAAACTAAATCCCAACGCCATTTTCACTTTAGGCTCACACGACAATGAGGTATATCTCTCTATCTTTCTTTGGGACGATAGCGAGATGCATGAAGTTTTCGGTCCCATTGCATTTAATGAATTCGGGGAACCGGAAAGTTTAGAGGGCGCGATACTTATCATAGAAGACGAGATTCATGCTCCCAAACCGGAGCTAAAGCTCACCTTAGAAGTAAAAGGTCGCGTTTTTACTATGTGCCACGACCCCAATTTTATAGGTGATATTATCATCCCTCGCACAGAAACTTACGGGGAGATAGAGAAAGAAGTGAACGCGGAAGCAGAAAAAGTTATGGCCGAAGCGGATAACTCTCCCCTTGTTGCCGAATTCATAAATATTGAAGATGATACAAATTACTTGCATCATCTTGATAGAAAAGAATCGGCGACAGATGAAGAAGAAACAGACGAACACCAAAGAAGGTAGAGTATATTATTTTAAAAATATATTTCCCCACCCGCAGAGATGCGGGTGATTTTTTATTACCACCGATACCTATTTATTTCGTTTTACTTTCTATAAGATCTTTTAGTGCCTGAGCACGCAGAGAAGAGAAAAATAATGTAATGCTTGAAGGAACCCCTTCTTTTTGTAGTTGATCAACAGAGGCAGTTGAAATTTTTACCTTAGATATATGGAGTATATTCATGGTTGTGTTTGGAATAATTTCTATATTGTTGATATCACAAAACAGTATTGTTTTTGATTCTTTTGCGGAAAAACCAGAGTTTAAAACTATTTTATCTTCATATATTTCAAATGATGTCCCCACATAATTTACCCCCATAATAACAAGAACTACCACGAGAGCTGGAGCGAGAAAAAAGAGTAGGATAAGTATATTGTCCACTCCACATAGAATGATCCCAACACATGCGGCGATAGCAATGGATAAAACCATCTTAAAAATAAGATAGAGATAGGTCCTCTTTGGGAATCTATATTTTTTATTAAATTCAATATATTTCATATCTAAACTATTAGAGTCAACCAGCTAAGAACTTTTTCGCATTCTCCAAAATACTTGATTCATCTGTATCATCCCTATGTAGTCGTGGTGCCTGTTCTTTCATTCTTGAAATCAGGAAATCAATATCGTGCCACTGAATTTCACTCTCCCTTTCTTCGTCGTCTGATTTTCTCTTTGTGTGATCTATCTCCGTTGGATTCACCAAAAAATAGAGGGTTGTTTTTTCTATTTGTATCTCTTTTCGTGGAAATGATGTTTGTATTGATCCTATATACGTTATCACCTCTCCCGTGATGCCAAACTCTTCCATAAGCCCCCTATTGAGAGTTTCCACTATCGTTTCATCTAATTCAGGAGTTTCCCTCATGAGAATATAGAAATCATCCAAGGCGGTGAGGTCTCCTGGAATTTTTACGCTTTTAAAATAATGGCAACACACCTTCCCTTCTTTATTCACCACCACCGCTCCGATAGAGAGATGATATGGTTTTGCTGTAGTGCCTTGAAAATAGTTTTTTGTCATATTGTATCAAATTTACCACTCCCCGGCTCCAATATCCAATGAACCGCTAGAATGAAAGATGCGTTCATATTTTTCTTCTGAGTTTACGGGGGCGATCATGGCGCTCTTGGCTTTGCAAACTTTCCCCACTCTATTTATAAACATATATTCTCTATCTAAAATTTGAAATCCATATGTGTTATATAATTTCACATATTGCGGATTGTGTACGTTGGTAAAAAGCATAGAGATATCACAAGAAAGTCTTTTCATTTCTTCCATTGCGATTGAGAGTAATTGCCTTGCAATTCCCCTTCCTCTGAATTCTTCTTTTACACATAAGCCACCCAATCCGCCTATTATGATGTGCTGATTTTCAAACACAGCCTCTCTCAAAAATATCATCTGGATTCCAACCAATTCAGTATTTTTGGATATTAAAATATACTCTGCAGGAGCGCTATAATGGGCATCTTTTACTTCTTGAATATTGGCTCTTGGAGATGTATTAAAACTCTCATGAAGCAATTTTTCTACCTCTTGTTTAAGAAATTCGTCAGATAATGGATATGAGAGTATTTTTATGGTGAGCTCTTCCATATATAGTTATTAAGCTGCTGTTCCTCGGCAATATTTGAATTTTAAAATCCTGACGGATTATTCCTTGATTCGCGCCAGTATTTAAGTAACTCATCGCCAGGGGCTACACCAGAACCCTTACCATTATTAAATAAGTGGTTTAATGCGTCTAGTTCAAATTTCTTTACGTATGTAACAAAATTATATATATCTTCTTCATTTTTCCCCTTCTCTTGTAAAGCCCCAACTCCTTTTTTTAAAATTGTTTTGATCTCCCGCAGTCCTTCAAGATAATACGCGTCTTCTGACTTTAACAGAGATTCATCAATCTCTTGCTCTATTTCCTTTATAGCTATTTCAATCTTTCTAGGTTCTGTTTCTTGAGCTGTTGGATTGGTTTCCGGAACAGAAATGTTCTCTTTTTCATTCTTTTTACCCCCCAAGATATCATCGATAGTATGAATAGCCTGTAACGCTGAATATGTCATTTTACGAGCATCTTCTCGAGAAGAACTTTCCAAAACCACTCTATTTAAATTTGTTTTAAATTCTTCTAGAAGTTGCTTGGGGTTTTCGTTATTCTCTAAACGCGATAAAAAGTCTTCCGCTTGAGCTAAAGAAAATAACTTTTCTGAATCTGTCTTTATATCCCCCGTTAGTTCTATTTTAAAATTAGAACTAAAAAACATATCCCCAAGAGATTCGGCTGCAAGTTGAATATTCTTTTCCTGAAGATTGGAGAGTTTTTCTTGGAGCGCTGCTCTCTTCTGCGGATTGGTTTCTTTCATAAGGTCTAGCTCAATACCCGCCCCCTCAGACATATTTTTTAATTCAGGATTTCCCGTTTTTTGAAGATATTCTGTCCACATGTTTTTTGCTCCTGTCTTTGGTTTTTTTTCATCCTGCATTGGAACTTCTCCTATATTACCGACATTTTCCTGTGAAAATTTTTCTATAGACATATCTGTATTTAACCATTCTGTGTCTCAAAGTTCAATAGCGGTATAAAAAATGACCAGTATAGAAACTGGTCATTTTATTTGTGCGCCCGGAAGGCACGGACTTGTCTACAAATAAAATATCTGGAAGGACATTGAACCGTCGCTCACTTCGTTCGCTCTTTAGAAACCCTCGGTTTCTAACATCCTTCGGACTGTTTTCTTACACGGGGAACTTTCGTTCCCCGACCCCCTCCATGTTCAAGTCTTCAAGGACAATAAAACAAAAAACACCATAAAGGTGCTTTTTGTTTTATTTGTGCGCCCGGAAGGACTTGAACCTTCGACCATCTCCTTAAAAGGGAGCTGCTCTACCAACTGAGCTACGGGCGCATATATGGCAATAAAAAACCGCCTCTATTGCTTGAGTTTATACTAATATTATTTTCAGTCTTTTTCAAGTTCTTTCGCTAATTCATCTGCTAGTTCCTTTGCGCGTGCAGACATTTTCTTTGGTGTTTTTACCTCTATCTGCACAATAAGATCTCCATGTTTTTTTCCTCCAAACGCTCCTGTTTTCATGCGCGGCATTCCTTCTCCCGGAATAACAATCGCCTCTCCTAAAATAAAATTATGCGGAATTTCTATGGTTATTTTCTTTCCGCTTACATGTTCCCATTCAATAGGTTTCCGACGTAAAATAGCAGAAAACGGGACTTCCTTTTTGATAATAATATGCTCCCCTTCTACCGTGACCCCGTGTGGATGTACCACCGAGATACGAATCAATAAATCACCATTGGGAATTCCTCTCTCACCCGCTTCTCCCTGCCCTGTCATTTTTAACGTATTGCCATTTTGAATACCCGCGGGGATTTCTACTGATACTTTTTTTGTTTCTTCCACGCGTCCTGTTCCTTTACAATGAGTACATGGTTTTTTAGGAATACTTCCTGTGCCATGACAGGTGCTACACTCCCGTGAAAACGCAACGGGACCCAGAAAAGAATTTCGTTGTTCTGTGATAGATCCTGATCCTTTACAAGTTTTACACGTATCCACCCCTTCTTTTGCGTCATAACCTTTTCCTTCACAGTGAGAACATTTTACCCATGTTCTAAATGAAATATCTTTTGTGATCCCGTGGAATGCTTCTTGTAATGAAATAGAAATATTTGTTCCAATGTCATTTCCTTTTCTCTTTTTACGAGTACGTGAACTTCCTCCCCCAAAGAATGAACCTAAAATATCTTCCATGCCCTCAAATCCGCCAAATCCTTGACCACCGCTAAACTGAGAAAAATCAAATCCTTCAAATCCGCCAAATCCTTGACCGCCAAATCCCTGCCCTTGTTGTGAGTAGTTTTTACCGAAGCGATCATATTGCGCGCGCTTCTCTTTATTGGAAAGCACTTGATACGCCTCATTTATCTCTTTAAATTTTTTCTCGTCGCCTCCTTTTTTATCGGGATGATGTTGATGAGCTAATTTGCGGAATGCTTTCTTAATATCATCATCAGACGCATCGCGCGAAACGCCGAGTATTTTGTAGTAATCATCCATGTCTAAAATAATTTCTAATTTCCAATTTCCAATTTCTAATTAATTCCTAATTCTCTAATGACAAAATCAATACCAGAATGTTAGAAATTGAATACATACTATAGCTATGTGAGCTTTATTGATTCCTTATCTTCTTTCTTAAACGATACGGTAATGAACTTTGAAATGATGCCGATCTCATACAATATAAACGCAATAGGAATCATAATCAATCTCAGAATCCATGAAATAATTTGGATTCCTAATAGAAACACCACAGAGAAAAATGCCGCAATTCCTCTTTTTGTCGCATCTCCCAAACTATTAAACTTCAGGAGCAATCCAGAATATAACGCCTCAGACATTTTTTGATTTGGCTGAATCGTAATACCGAACGAACTCTTAAATGTGGCTTGTATTTGTTCTATATATTTTTGCACAAACGAAATACGTACTTCGGGAGTCATACTCCGTTGAATAGCGCCACTATTGGGAGCCCCCGCAATAGCACTCGCGATTCCTTTATCGGCTAATTGATTGAGTGTGAGAGATAAATCAATGTCTCCTAATACTGGTTTTATAACCTGAGAGGCAACGGGAATCATACCTTCAAATACCGAGCGAGGAAAGAGGATGTTGTTCTCGGTCAGCGGTTGTGAAACCGATGTTTGATACACCAAAAAAGCAACACAGAGAGCCAACCCAAACATACCACGCGAAACAACACTATTGAGTATTTTTACGAAACGAATTTTTAAGGATGCTTCCACTTCTCTACGCCCCGCTAATCCTCCAAAAATAAGTAGGAGTGTAAGCGCGCCCCCCACGATCAGTAATTCATACGCTCCCGCGCGATATAAACACAGGGTAATAATAACTCCCGAGAGAGCCCCCACTAATGACACAAACCATTTTTTATTAACACTCAAGGTTACGAAAAAGAAAAACATGAGAAAGACAAGCGTTGAAACCAATAAAGGAATCAATGCTGTGGAATATGACGCCATTCCTTGCCCGAATGCTTTCTGAAGAAATGACCCCGTGAAAAATGCCATGCCCAACGTAATAACGCTCAACGCAATGGCTTTTATATAAAAGTACGAACGTGTTTGTTTTTCTTCGTGTAGTATTTCTTGCGAAGATTGAGAGGCAAAATCGTTATACATATATAACTCAAAAAATGCTCTACATTATTTATGATTGCTCTGGTTGTGAGTGATCATGTGGTTCTGCGGAACCTTGATCGGGAGCATTTTCTCCTTGCTTTTGAGTATACATGGTTTGTCCAATCTTTTGAAGTTCAGTTGAAAGCTCTGTTGTGGTTGAAGCAATTTTTTCTACGTCTTCTGTTTTGAGCGCTTCTTGTGTTGCGGTTATTTTCTGTGTGATGCCCTCTTTAATATCGGTAGACATTTTATCTTTCCACTCATCTACATTCTTTTGAGCTTGATAGACAATTTGTTCCGCGTGATTTTTTGCTTCAATTAATTCCTTTTTCTTTTTATCTTCGTCAGCATGCAGGACCGCTTCTTGTTTTAATTTTTCAATTTCATCTTTTGAAAGCTGTGTTGACGCCTCAATGCGTACCGATTGCACTTTTCCACTCGCCTTATCTTTTGCAGAAACACTCAAAATACCATCTGCATTAATATCAAATGAAACTTCAATCTGCGGAATACCGCGTGGAGACGGAGGAATACCATCAAGAATAAATCTTCCCATGGTTTTATTGTCTGCTGCCATAGGTCGTTCTCCCTGCAAAATATGAATTTCTACCGATGTTTGATTATCTGCCGCCGTAGAGAAAACTTGCGATTTTGAAGTTGGTACAGTGGTATTCTTTTCAATAATGGGGGTAAATACTCCTCCCATAGTTTCAATACCGAGTGATAATGGGGTGACATCAAGCAACAATACGTCTTTTACATCTCCCTGAAAGATTCCCGCTTGCACCGCAGCTCCAATAGCAACCACTTCATCTGGATTAATACTACGATTTGGTTCTTTTCCAAATAATTTTTTCACCGCATCCTGAATTGCTGGCATACGAGTTTGTCCCCCCACGAGTACGATTTCGTTGATATCGTTTACCGTGAGCCCCGCTTCTTTCATGACGTTCGTAGTAATCGCTATTGATTTTTCAACCAGCGAACCAACCAATTCTTCCAATTTCGCGCGAGAAAGTTTTAATAAGAAATGTTTTGGACCATTGGCGTCTGAGCTGATATAGGGCAAATTAACTTCTGTTTCCATCGCGGTGGAAAGTTCATGTTTTGCTTTTTCTGCCGCTTCTTTAAGACGTTGTAATGCGAGTGGATCTTTTGAAAGGTCAACTCCTTCGGTTTTCTTATATTCAGCCACCAAATAATCCATAATAATCTTATCAATATC
>JAKAIF010000035.1 GCA_021814445.1 bacterium | reverse complement strand
CGATCTTTGATTTTGTAAATGGGATGTCGTTATATGATTTTGCTCAGAATAGACAACTCACCATTCCCAAAGCTATTATTGCTCTTTTGCAGGCAACGCACACTCGCGGATTTCTTTTTTATGAAAATTTAAATCAATCATATATTGATAAAGCGCTTCTTTCTGACCGCGCGCTTATCGCAAGTAATAGTCCAAGTATTGATACCTCCGTAAAGTTTTCTCCTGATCGAGCAAAACAAACATTTTCTCTTTTTCTTGAAAAAGCATCTCACGCATCGCTTTCTCTTGAATCTGCTATTGCGCGGCTCACCGGCATTCCCGCTCGCGTTATAGGACTTTCAAAACGGGGGCATATTCAAAGTGGGGCTTTCGCTGACATGGTTTTGTTGTCTCGTGATTTCACGCCTCTTCAGGTGTGGGTAAATGGTAAGAAAGTTTTGGAGGATGGGGTGGTTGTGGCGCGTCCGCAGATAGCTTACGGACATATTCTAAGAAAAACACAGTAGTTAATTTTAGTGTACATGAAATTTTTGAAAAACAAATTTATGTTTGCGGGTCATCGTGCTGACTATGTGTTATTGGGTGTGGTGTTGTTTTTGGTGCTTGCGGGTTTTTTGTTTCTCGCGTCAGCTTCTTCTGATCTTGCAAAAATAAAATATAACGATAGCTTTTTCTTTCTCTCAAGCCAATTACTCAAAGGGCTCCTTCCGGGGATTCTTGGTTTTTGTATTGGGTATTTTATGTATTATCGTAAATGGAAAAAATTATCTCCCATACTCTTACTTCTGAATATTATTCTTATGGTTTTGGTATTCACTCCGTTTGGATTTGCGGCAAAGGGATCGTATCGGTGGATACAGATGGGTCCGCTTTCATTTCAACCATCCGAACTTTTGAAAATTACTTTTATTTTGTATCTTGCCTCATTGTTCTCAAGTGTACCAGTTAAACGATTAAAACAATCGTGGGCCTCGTATGGTTTATTTTTATTTGTATCGTGTGTGGTGAGTGTGCTTATTTTTATTCAACCTGCAACGACTATGGCGGTCATTGTGATTGGCGCGGGAGCGGTCATGTTTTTCTTTAGTGGCGCCTCGTTTAAACACATTCTTCTTACCGCGGGTCTTGCGGTCGTGATTGTGCTTTCTCTTGCAATCTTCACGCCATATCGCCTGCACCGCGTTGCTCCATTCCTCAATACTATTACGAGTCAAATTGCGCCTTCGCTTGCTCTTAAGGATGCCTCAGCGGATTCTTTCCATGTGAATCAATCGCTTATTGCGATTGGTACGGGTGGTATTGGGGGAGTGGGGTTTGGGAAGTCTACGAGTAAATATAGTGTGCTTCCGGAACCTATGGGGGATTCAATCTTTTCTGTGATTGCGGAAGAATTTGGCTTTATTGGTTCTCTCGTGGTGATTGGACTGTATCTTATGTTCTTCTGGCGATCGTCTGATCTCATGCTCCATAGTCATGATGATTTTGCAAAGCTTGTGGTGTTGGGGTTCTCTTCTATTATCATGATTCAAACGCTGATTCATATTGCGGCAAATTCTGGCGTGTTACCGTTTACAGGAGTACCGTTGCCGTTTATTAGTTATGGAGGAACAGCGCTTGCGGTTTCTTTGACGATGGTGGGTATCATTGCTAACATATCAAGACATACTTCAAGCTCAAAACTTTAAACTTAAAATCTTTTTTAGTTTTTAGTATTACATTATTACTTTATGCAGAAACATATTAGAATCGCATATACAGGGGGAGGCACGGGTGGACATATTTATCCGTTATTGGCGGTTGCCGATGAAATTACAAAGGGCATGCACGCCTATCCTGACATTCGTGTTTCTTATTCCTACTTTGGAGATCCGGGTATGTACAGTGATGAATTTGTAAAACGAAAAATTGTAATTCGTTCTATTGTGGGCACGAAGCTGCGTCGCTACGCTTCTTTGTTGAATGTGCTTGATGCAGTGAAATTTCCGTTTTCATTTTTACAGGCGTTATTAAAATTATTATTTGTGATGCCAGATGTGGTGTTCTCAAAAGGAGGTACAGGAGCATTTCCAGTGGTACTTGCGGCATGGGTGTTTCGTATTCCTATTATGGTTCATGAATCCGATGCGATTCCTGGCTTAACAAATCGTCTTTCATTTCCTTTTGCGTCTCGGGTGGGCGTTGCGTTTGAGCGTGCACTCACTTTTATAAAAGGAAATAAAGGAGCGCTGGTGGGCAATCCCGTGCGTCCGTTTTTACTTGCGCCTAGTGATGTGACTCGTGAACAAGCAAAGCGCATATTTGGATTTGATCCGAGCGTTCCTCTTATTTTGGTGGTGGGGGGGTCTCAGGGTTCTCAGCGCTTAAATACATTTTTATTAGATACTGCAATAGAACTTGTTCCTCAGTATCAAGTGCTTCATCAAACAGGAGTAAAAAACTTTTCTGAGGTATCGCGAGAACTTAGTCTTATTTTTAAGAACCAAATACATCCCTATCAAGAACGTTATAAAGTGGTTGATTTTTTCAAAGACAATCTCAAAGATGCATTCATTGCTGCTGATATTATTGTCTCTCGTTCGGGAAGTTTTCTTTTTGAGATTGCGACATTTGGGAAGCCCTCTATTGTTATTCCTCTTAAAGAGTCTGCAAATAATCATCAATGGTATGATGCACTTGAGTATTCACAGAAAGGAGCATGTGTTGTTATTGAGGAGGAAAATCTCACGCCAGTACTTTTTCTTGCTCAGCTTAAAAAAATAATTACAGATACCTCGGTGTATCAATACATGGCGACTGCGGCAACCTCTTTTGCCACACCCGATGCCGCTGTTATTCTAGCTCAAGAAATTATCAGGTTGGGATGGGGGAGCAAGGGATAACTTCTAATTCCCAATTTTCAATTTCTAATTAATATCCAATTTTTAATTTCTAATTCTTTCTTACATCAAAAAACCGCATTATGCGGTTTTTTGATTCTCTTTTTCAAATGCTTCTACGATAGGATCCATAGCTCCTTCAAATATTTTTGGAATGTTGTGGAATTTTTTTCCAATGCGGTGATCAGTGATTCTATCTTCGGGGAAGTTATAGGTACGGATTTTTTCTGATCGTTCGTTGGATCCGATTTGTTCTTTGCGGAGCGCACTCATGGAAGCCACTTGCTGTTCGCGCATCGCTTCAAAAATACGAGAACGTAAAACACTCATAGCATTTTCTTTGTTTGCATTTTGTGAGCGTTCGCTTTGTGAGGCAACCACCACACCGGTAGGTTTGTGTACAATACGCACCGCCGTTTCTACTTTGTTGACGTTTTGTCCTCCCGGTCCCGAAGCGCGGAAGAAAGATATTTCTAAGTCAGAAGGGTTAATGGCAACCTCTCGTTCATCTACCACAGGAAGAATAGCAACTGATGCGGTTGAGGTATGCACGCGTCCCGCTTTTTCTGTTTTAGGAATACGTTGTACGCGGTGCACGCCCGATTCTTGTTTGAGCGCGTTATAAACACCTTGCCCTTCAATGCGTCCCATAAAACTTTTGTATCCATCAAGGGTTGTTTGGTTTGAATCAAGTTCGGTAAATTTCCATCCTCGTTTCAGTGCATAGCGTTGATACATATGCACGAGATCTCCGGCGAATATGGATGCCTCATCTCCACCGGCACCGGCACGGACCTCCATAATAAGTTTGTTTACATTTTGTTCCATAGTAATTAAGAAGTAAGGGATTAGTAGTATGTAGTAAGTATATACTATCACACAACATCAACAAAAAACCGTATTTTCCCTTAATACCTACTACATAATACGTATCCCTCTTGTTGCTATTTCTTTTTTGCTACCTTTTTTTCTTTTTTTTCTGCTTTTTTGGTTGCCTTGCTTTTCACGCTTGTTTTTGCCGCTTTTTCTACTTTTGCTTTGAATTTTTCTACACGTCCTGCGGTATCAATAAGTTTTTCGTTACCGGTAAAGAATGGGTGGCAGGCATAACAGATTTCAACTGCCATTTCTTTCTTGGTTGAACCAACGTAAAAGACGTTTCCGCATGAGCAGGAAACTTTTGCTTGAGAATGATATTCTGGGTGGATATTTTTCTTCATAATATAGATAAACTTAATACTAAAAACCGAAAATAAAATATAAATAAAAGACTTAAAACTAAAAAGAGAAAAACTCTTGATGCCGTTGTATGTTTTTAGTTATGAGTTTTTAGTTCAGGTACTGTACACCATTTGAGCCTGTTTTGCAACCCCATGTGCGGACAGACGCGGATTGGACGCTGACAAACGCAGAATTCATCACACATGCAAAATATAAAAAAGTAGCGCCGAAGCGCTACTAAAAATATGAAACGAGGATTTGCATCCTTATTCTTTGTAAAGATGTTTGTATAAACTTTCAACATCCTTATCGCTCAACTTTTCATATAGAACATCGTATGTATTTACTGGGGTGTCCCACATACTATAGACCGGTGTTAATGGAGTGATAATTGTCACGTGATTTTTATAGAGACTATCAATATACGCCCCGTATGTGGAAAATCCGTTAGGGTCATATTTTTTAATATCTTCTATATTTACCCCGAGACCCGTTACGTGATCTTGTATCTCTGCTTTCATTTTCTTAAGCATTTCTAGATATGATTCAACCTTCTCTCTTATCTTCTGTAACATTTCTACTTGTCCCATTTTCTACCTCAAATTTGTTATGAAATTTTGTTAAAAGATATGAAATCTTTACTGATTTTGGTATACCACTAAACATAGTTTAAGTCAATGTTTTCTGAGTTGTTGGACTGTACTGAGTAATGAGATTTGTGTGCCACTTTGTGGCATATTGTGAAGCGTATGAATCTCTACTATCTCGGCTTGACTTTATAATAACTTTATATATACTTATCTCCACTGGCTGGAAGGCGGATACGAATGCAATCCTGAACCCTACAAGTGAATAGCGTAAACATCTATTGAGAATTTAAGTGAAGTGTAAAAAAGTTTAAGAATTTTTTCGGTTGTCCCGAAAAAATGTATAGATTCCGGTTCAGCGAAGATCGATTGACTATTATAATTTATTATTGTGGTCATTCGCACTTCGCTCCCTACCATGGAGCTATACATCTATATTGAGAGTTTGATCCTAGCTCAGGATGAACGCTGGCGGCGTGGATAAGGCATGCAAGTCGAACGAATCAAGTTTTAACAAAGATGCGATTACATCAAGTCAATGAAGATTTTTGATTAGTGGCGAACGAGTTAGTAACACCTTGGTACATACCTCGAAGTGGAGCATAGCCAGTCGAAAGATTGGGTAATACTCCATACTCCCGAGAGGGAAAAGTCGTAAGACGCTTTGAGAGTGGCCTAGGCCCGATCAGCTAGTTGGTGGTGTAACGGACCACCAAGGCTATGACCGGTAGGGGAGCTGAGAGGCTGATCCCCAACGACGAGACTGAGACACGGCTCGTACACCTACGGGTGGCAGCAGTCGAGAATATTCCACAATGGGCGAAAGCCTGATGGAGCGACGCCGCGTGGAGGAAGAAGGCCTTCGGGTTGTAAACTCCTTTTCTATGTGAAGAAGACCACTTCGTGTGGTTTGACATTAGTATAGGAATAAGAGGTTGCTAACTCTGTGCCAGCAGCAGCGGTAATACAGAGACCTCGAGCGTTATCCGGATTTATTGGGCGTAAAGGGCGCGTAGAAGGCATAGTGCGTCTTGTGTTAAATCTTACCGCTTAACGGTAAACCTGCACAAGATACGGCTTTGCTAGAGGGCATCAGAGGTACATAGAACGCACGGTGTAGGGGTGAAATCCGTTGATATCGTGCGGAATACCAAAGGCGAAGGCAGTGTACTGGGATGTTCCTGACTTTGAGGCGCGAAAGCGTGGGGAGCAAAAAGGATTAGATACCCTTGTAGTCCACGCCCTAAACGATGTCTACTAGCTATTGGAAGTATCGACCCTTTCAGTGGCGAAGCTAACGCGTTAAGTAGACCG
>JAKAIF010000008.1 GCA_021814445.1 bacterium | reverse complement strand
ATATTCTTCGGTGCTTATTCCCACCGAGGGATTTGAAAAGTACAGCGCTATTCGTGCGTATATAGAAAAACAAACACAATAATAAAAATAAATTAAGGCCAAAAGGCCAAAGTTTTTGACGATCGTCAAAAACTTTGGCCTATTTGTTTGTTTGTCCCGTTTTAATTCTCTGATTCTTGGGTTACTATCCTCTTTTTCTTACTACCCTTGTTTTTATTCATAAGATGATATCCCGCTATGCCACACGCCACCGAAACATTAAGAGATTCTTTTGTGCCATGCATGGGAATTTCTACAATGGCATCAGAATGAGAAAGAATGGATTGAGGGATGCCATCTACCTCATTGCCTACCACGAGAGCAATTTTTTGCTTAGGTGATTTTTTATATGAAAACAATGAAATTGATTTTTTATGTTGTTCTAAGGAAAGGATGGTGTACCCTTGTTTCTTTAATTTTGCTATAAGCGCAAGAGTCGCCTGTGGACGCAGGCTATGACCCACATGTTCCCAGGGAATTGTTTTTTCTGCACCAAGCGATGCCTTTATAATGTCTGTGCGTGGACGCCCCAAAAGATCTGTGGGATCAGGTGTGATACCACAAAGATATATTTTTTGAACTCCCACTGCATCTGCGGTGCGGAATATGGATCCCACGTTATGGGTACTGCGAATATTGTGAAGGATGACAATCATGGAAGTAGTATAGTGTATTATGGAGTATGTAGTAAATATAGATTTTTTGTACAATAGATAAAAAAGGAGGCGCTTGAGGCGTCTCCAGTGTTCAGGTATATGTATTCCTAAACTAATTTTTGTCATACCAACTAAGGTAGACCTTGGTTTTTTCTTTCACCGAATCTTGACGCTGAATCTCTTTTTCAATTTGGATCTTTTCTTCACCGAATATCTCCTTACCACCCAATTCTTCTTTTATGGCGGTGGTAAGTGTATCGTCCGTGAGTAGATTTAATTGAGAGTCGTCATTATTATGTGAGTGTGCCATTAAAAACCTCTGCTAGTTTTTATACAGATATTATACACCACTTTACACAATAATGCAAGTGTTGCATAAAAATACCGCCTCATATGGCGGTATTTTTATTATTTTGCTTCTTGTTGTGCTTTCATCGCGTCTCTAATTTTCTTTTCTATGTCCTTGAGTAATTTTTTATCATCTACTAATTTTTGACGAGCGGCATCCATACCCACGCCCAATTTTTCATCACCGAATGAGAGGGTGTTACCTGTTTTTTTAACCACATTGAGTTGTAGCCCAGTATTGATAATATCATTCTCATAGGAAATTCCTTGTCCGTAGAGAATATCAAATTCAGTACCGCGAAACGGCGCGGCGACTTTATTTTTTACCACCTTTACTTTGGTACGGTTGCCGACTACCTCTTCCCCTTTTTTAATTTGCGCAATACGGCGAATATCAATACGCACCGATGCGTAGAACTTCAATGCTTTTCCTCCCGGAGTGGTTTCGGGGTTGCCCCAGGTCATACCACCAATCTGTGAACGGATTTGGTTGATGAAAATAATAATCGTGTTTGATTTTGAAGCAATAGAAGTAAGTTTGCGAAGCGCTTGCGACATGAGGCGAGCTTGAAGTCCAATCTGTTGATCGCCGATTTCCCCTTCAATTTCTGCGCGTGGAGTTAGCGCGGCAACGGAATCAATAACCGCTACAGCAATAAGACCAGAGTGCACGAGGTTCTCTAAAATTTGCAACGCCTCTTCTCCGCTGTTAGGTTGTGAAATAAGTAATTCAGAAACTTTTACGCCAATACGTTTTGCATATTCAGGATCAAGCGCGTGCTCGGCATCAATAAACGCGCACCGTCCTCCTAATTTTTGCGATTGCGCAATAACTGAAAGTGCAAGCGTAGTTTTTCCAGACATTTCTGGTCCGAACACTTCAATAATTCTTCCTTTAGGGAGTCCGCCTACCCCGAGAGCAACATCAAGAGAAAATGATCCCGTAGGGATAGTTTCTACTTGCATCGCTTTCTGATCTCCGAGTTTCATGATTGCGCCCTCACCAAATTTACTCTGAAGGCTCTCAATGAGGTTCTCAAGATCATGATTTTTCCCTTGCGCGCCGCTTTCTTCTATTTTTTTAGTATCTTTTTTTAGGACCATATATACAGTACATAAATAATATATTACGCATCAGTATACCGTATTTACAGAATGAAAGAAATACACCGTTTCCGGTGTATTAAGGGGTGGTTGAGGCCTTAGAAGATGTTGCGTGAGGGGGCGTGGATGAGGCAGAAGAGGTTGCAGATTCGGGTAATTTCATCCCTGTGGGCTTATAGAATACATTGCGGGTAATGGTGGTTTCTCCTCCCAAAAAGCGCTTGGTGCTCACGGTAAAAGTGTTTGCGCCCTCGTCTAGCTCTTTTTGTATTTGGAATTTTCCATCGCTGGTGACGGGGACTTCTGTTTGGTTAATAAACACGCGATCTTTTGGATTTTGTATGGTGCCACTCACGGTATATGATTTTTCGGTGACGATTTCGGTGTCTCCTGCGGGCGAGGTTACTTCAAGAGAGGGTTTGCCAAAGAAATCTGAAATCGTAGGGAGCCCAATAACCAGCACAAGTACTATAAGCGCGGTGATCACAAGAGAACTCTTCTTTATAGGACGGAGAGCGAATCTATTTTTGGGAAGGGTATCTTTTTCTCCAGATTTTTTTATTTCGCTTTCACGAGAATAACGACGCCACAATACGTCGGCATCTAATTCAAGTATTTCAGCTATTTTTACTATATATCCTCGCACATAGGGAGCCGCAGGAAGGTGATCAAAATCGCTCTCCATGAGTGCGGTAATATGGTGGGGAGCAATATCGGTGAGCTCTGAAAGCTTTTGTACAGATACCCCTTGGGCCCTCATTTCATCTTTGAGGGTTTCTTTGAGGGTTTTTAATTCGGTGAGGGACATGGTGGGGAGGTATTATGTATCTAGTAGTAAGTATTAAGTATAGTATAGAAAATCTCTAATTTCTATACCTGAGGCATGTCTCCCACAGGGAGACAATTTCTAATTTCAAATAAAATTGGCAAAGAAAAACCCCGCAAAGCGGGGGTGAGGAAGGAGTCACGGAATAGGTTTTGTTTATGTGAGCAATTTACTTATGAGTTGTGAAATTTGATAAGGCGTTATCATCAATAGAAAGCATGATATGAGTATGAGGAATACATCTTGACTCAGACATGCGACAACTAACAGCCCAATAAACATGAAGAGAGAAAGAAGGACGGAAACCATCTCAAGGATAATACCCTTCTTGGTTTTTCTTCCATTAAATAAATACGCAGACAACATTATAAAAAGGGGTAAAAGTATGAGTGTGAGTTTTAGTGTTTCCATTGTGCTATCCTCATTGTGGTTAATTGATTAGTTGTTTATACTCTCCTCCTTCGCCAAGGCTATGGAGGACAAGGTCGAGCACAAATAACTAATCAATATCTTTTAAATTTCTAATTATATTATACACCCGTTTTATAAAAAAGTCAATACCATAAAATATGGCTTATTTACTACTAAAGACCCCATAAAAATGAGGTTTTTTGGAAATTGGATATTGCTCGCCTCGTTGCAGCTCTGGCGAAGTGGGGGTATTAGATATTATCAGTAAAGACTATTCTGCTTCTTTACTAATATATACTTCTCTCGGTTTTGCGCCATCGCCAGGGCCGATGAGTTGTTTATCTTCCATAATATCCAAAAGTCGCGCGGCGCGCGCATACCCTACTTTCAAACGACGTTGTAATAATGAAGCCGATGCTTTTTGCGCTTCTTTCACCACTTCAATTGCTTCTTCAAGCATATCATCTTCATCTTCGGTGTCTTCAAAGAAATCAAAAGGACTTTTCCCGCGTTCAAATTCTCTATTCTCATTTGAGGTAGTGGGTGATGATTCTTCTCCTTCTTTTTCTCCTGCATCAAAGGTGAGTCCGGTGTCTTCATCTACGATAAGATCTTGGTTGTTCTCTTTTATATAATCAGTCACTGCTTTAATTTCTTCTTCAGAAATAAATGCCCCTTGAATACGTTTTGGTTTAGAAAGCTGGGCGGACACATAGAGCAAATCTCCTCCTCCTAATAATTTTTCTGCCCCCGCAGTATCTAAAATAGTACGGGAGTCTATTTGACTTGCCACCTGCAAAGCAATACGTGAGGTAATGTTTGCTTTAATAAGCCCCGTGATAACTTCAACTGATGGTCTTTGGGTTGAGAGAATAAGATGGATACCAGTAGCACGCGCCATTTGCGCCAAACGCACAATGGCATTTTCCACATCGCGTCCATAAGAGGCCATTAAGTCTGCCATTTCATCAACCACAATCACAATAAAGGGAAGTGGTTCTTCTGGATTCTTTTTGTTGTAGCTTTGAATATCACGCGCGCCTGCTTTCATAAGCGTTTCATAGCGATGATCCATTTCATTAATTGCCCATCGAAACACTCCTAACGCTTTTTTTCCTTGAATCACCACGGGAGCAATCAGGTGGGGGAGTCCATTATATGAGGTAAGCTCAACACGCTTGGGGTCTATAAGAATTAGTTTCATCATCTGGGGGGAGTTCTTATAGAGAAGAGAAACAAGCACTGAGTGCAACATAATAGATTTTCCAGAACCCGTTGCTCCTGCGATGAGTAAGTGGGGCATCTTTTCAATATTGGAAAAAATAGGATCTCCCGTCACATCACGTCCAATGCAAAATCCCAATGCGCCCGAAGTAGTAAAATCGGGATATGAAATTAAGTTTCCCAAACGAACAACGGCAGCGGTTTTGTTAGGTACTTCAATACCCACATACGGTTTACCCGGGATAGGCGCTTCAATACGAATTGGATGAGCCGAAAGCGCAAGCGCGAGGTCTTGGTTTAAGGCGGTAATGCGAGAAAGTTTTACTCCTTCCGCGGGACGCAAAGTAAATCGAGTGACTTTTGGTCCAATATTTATTTCTCCCATATCAACCGCGATACCAAAACTCTCTAGTGTGCGTTTAATAATATTCGCGTTCGCATGCAAGTCTCCCGCGCTTGGTTTTTCTACAGCAGTCTTTAATAATTCCAACGGAGGAGCTTTATAATCGGCAATCTTTGCAACCACTCCTTTTGTTTTTGTGGGGACGGGGATATTACCAAAAGATTCTTTTACCGAAGCTGTTTTTTCTCCTTCTTTTTCCTCAGAAATTTCTTTTTTCTTTTTTGTGTCAGGTACTTCTTGTTCTCCAGTTATGATGGGTTCGGGTTGTGAGCCCTTTTTATCTTCAAGAGATCTTTCTTTGCGAGAGAAATCTAATTTTATAGGATGATCAAACGCAATTACAATTCCGATAACGGCGGCAATTAATAAAATCACACTTGCCGCAACATCTCCCACCCACATTTTTATATATCCAATAATGCCTCCCAAAACACCACCCGATCCGTCTGACATCACATCAATAAATCCGAGTCCCGCAAAAAAGAAAAGGAGTGAACCCCAGAGCGTGGGGGCATAAATAAGCCTGTTTTCTTTATGAATGAGTAAATTTGCCGCAACACCTACAAAGGTGATAGGGAGCAATAAATATCCCCATCCAAAAAGTGTTTCAAGAAGAGAAAAAACGGATTCCCCTGCAACGCCCGCTTGATGAAACCCTGCAAGGGTAAGTAAAATCGCAATCGCAACACATACAAGCGCCCAAATCGTGTGGATAGTTTCGTCGGCAAGATTTCTTTTTCCTATAAATGAAGATTCAAATTCTTTTTTGGTTGATTTTGTTTCTTTTTCTCCTCGTTTGTTTTTTGATTTTGCCATAGAAATAGTGGAATAGTATATACATTAAACACCAAACACCGTCTTTATTCAAATCGTGCGCGTTATTTTTTGACAAGAGAAACGTACTCAATTAAGATGGCAACAAGCTGGGTGATATACTGGACATGCCAGGTAGTGAAACTGCAAGGAGATTCGCTTTTACTACTGTGGTCTATTGGGTAATATTCATAACACATCACAATTATTATTAAATACTAAAGAGCGCGGATCATTCTGATATATCAGAATGAAACTTGCAGTTCTACTACCTGGATGAATAAAGATACCGTCGTTATAGACATAGAAACCAAAAACACTTTTGCAGATGTAGGACGAGATAACTTCACGGGGCTTAATATCTCAGTGGTGGGAGTTTATTCCTATAACCAAGATAAGTATATTGCGTATGATGAGCATCAGTTGGATGAATTGGGGGAGCTCATGAAGAACACGGGGTTGGTGGTTGGATTTTCTATTACTCGGTTTGATTTACCAGTTATGGCAAAGCACTACGATTTTGATTTATTTGCGATTCCTCGGTTAGACATTTTGGATGAGATAGAGCTCAATATGGGAAAACGTATTAGTTTAGACTTGCTTGCAAAAGAGAATTTAGGATACGGAAAAACGGGACACGGTATGGATGCGCCGATTCTCTACGGAGAAGGAAAATTGGATGAATTAAAAAAATATTGTTTGAATGATGTGAAGGTGACCAAAGAATTGTATGATCTCGGAAAAAAACAGGGATATTTATTAGTGCCCACACGCAATAGCTCCACTCCAGAAAAAGTAGTGTTTGATTGGCACGAGCGATTGATGTACCAAAGATTGTTTTAACAAAAAATCTCCTACCAAGCGGTAGGAGATTTTTAAAGTGCATAAAAAAATTATTAATCATAAAGAGGACATGTGCGTGGCCCTATTTGGGCTACCCAGATTTCTGTGTACTCATCTTCAGTATGATGATATACACTGAGTACCAAAGAGCACTTTTTGCCGAAAAGAAAATCGTTGATTTTATCAATCTCCCGCCGATAAATATTTTCCGGTGTTATCTCCTTGGGGATAGGTACTCGTACGCAGGTATGTAGGGCGCTCATCCTGAAGAGTTTAGCGATAAACTTTTTTATAGAAAGGCTTACCTTTAGAGAATTTAACATGAATATTAAATCTCTAAGTGTATCGGCCCCAATTTCATCGGTTTCTTTTATAATGCGGGTTATAAAAGAGACGGTCTCTTCTGAAAAACTCTCAGGATCAAGAGTTGTTCTGGTTCTTATTTCTTTTACAATATCAGAATCTGTCAACATGGTATTCCTCCCATTTTTATATATTGAACTGCTGTGTCTAATATGACATAAAAGTATTTTTATGTAAAGTACTTTTCACTTTATATATTCCACCGTATACTTACCACATGAATCGTATTTATTTAGACTATGCCGCCACAACACCGCTTGATCCGCGCGTGCGCGCAGCAATGGAACCATGGTATGGGGTAGCAGGGAACCCCAATAGCATACATGCAGAGGGTCAGCGTACGCGCGGTGCCATAGATGAATCACGACGCACTGTGGCACATATTTTTGAACGCAAAGAAGAGCAAATAGTATTTACTCCTTCAGCAACGACCGCGAACAACCTCGTGCTTCAGGGTGTGATCCAGCGGTTTAAAAAATTGTATGCGCACATCACACCAGAAATTATTATTTCTCCGTTGGAGCATGCGTCCATATACGAAACCGCGCGACGACTTGAGCGAGAAAAAGAAATTGTGCTTACCATTCTTTCTATAGATGCACAAGGAAGAATCTCCCTCAAAGAATTAGAAGAAAAGATTTCACCTCGCACCGCGCTTATTTCTATACAATGGGTGAACAATGAAACAGGACTCACACAACCCATACAAGAAATAACAGAAGTTATTCGTGCCTATCGCGCCACGCATGAGAGCGCGTATCCATTTTTTCATACCGATGCCGTGCAAGGTATGGGACATCTCGCGACGCAGGAAATAAAAAATGCTGATTATATAACCATATCAACACATAAAATATATGGACCGACGGGACTGGGAATTTTAATACTACCCGAGGAGCCACTTCTAGAACCCATTATCCATGGAGGCGGGCAAGAGAACGGCTGGTGGTCAGGAACTGAGTCGGTAGATAGAATTGTTGGGGGAGCGCGCGCCCTTTTGTACGCCGTAGAAGAACAAGAGGATCGGTTTAAAAATCTTTCTCATTTGTACACATATACAAAAAAAGAATTGAGTACGCGTATTCCTGGAGTATCTTTTTATGGTGCTGATGAATTTATAAGCCCCCACGTGGTGTCGTTTCGTGTTCCGGGGGTATTACGTCCTGATATTGCGCTGGATCTTGAGGGGATTGCTGTTTCTAGTGGGGCGGCGTGCTCGCAACAAAACGTGGCCCCCTCACGAATATTTCAGGCCTTAGGAGCTTCGGCGGTGTCTGCGCAGGAAAGTGTCCGCGTTAGTTTTGGAAACCAAACAACACAGAAAGATATTGACCATCTTATAGACAAAATTATAATAATAGAGAAAAGGAGCACTCGCTAAAAAAGTTCGTTTGTTTTTTGAAACTTTCAAAGCTCTTTTTCGTATATACCATAATATAAGTAACGTATATTTTTATGGAAAACCACGAATATAGTACGTCTCATAATCGTCGCCTACGCATCATATTAGGAGTTGTCGGTATAGTATTTTTAGTGGGTTGTGCGCTATGGTATTTTATTCCTTCTGCGCGCGCGGGAGTGGGTTCGCGTTGGTATGAAAACTTCTTACAAAATATTTCTCCACAAAAAAATGGAGAAGGGGGTATGCCGCAACCAATTGATGAGGGAACGGCGCTTGATGCACACGATCGTGCAGTTACGGGGGTTGTGGAACAGGCAAATCCCGCCGTTGTTTCAATTGTTATTTCAAAAGACGTTCCTATTATTGAACAATGTCCATCTACGAACAATCCATTCAGCAATCTTCCCGAAGAATTCCAACAATTTTTTGGAGGAGGATTTGGACAATTTTCTCAACCGTGCCAAAAAGGAACTGAGAAAAAAGATGTGGGAGGGGGATCTGGATTTTTTGTCTCATCTGATGGGTATGTGGTGACTAATAAGCACGTGGTCAGCGATACAAAAGCTGATTACACCGTGTTTACCAACGATGGAAAAAAATATAAAGCAACAGTTGTGGCACGGCATCCTTCATTAGATGTGGCAATTGTAAAAATTAGTGGATCACATTTTCCCACGCTTCGTTTAGGAAATTCAGATAAAATAAAATTAGGTCAAACCGCGATTGCGATTGGAAATGCGTTAGGTGAATTTCGCAACACCGTATCTGTAGGAGTCGTTTCGGGACTTTCTCGTCAGGTAACTGCTTCAGATGGCAATGGCACAGGAGCAGAAACCATTGATAATGTGATTCAGATTGATGCCGCGATAAACCCAGGAAATTCAGGGGGTCCTCTGCTTGATATTGGCGGAAACGTCATTGGTATGAATACCGCCATGGTTTCAGGAGCACAAAGTATTGGATTTGCTATTCCAGTGAATGCAATTCGTAAATCTATTGAATCGGTTATCCAAGGGGGTACCATAAAAGCGGCATATTTGGGAGTGCGCTATGTGACACTCACAGAAGATATTGCAAAAAAATATAGCGTATCGGTAACCGAAGGAGCATTAGTAAAAGGAGACGCCGACTCTCTCGCAGTTGAGCCAAATTCTCCTGCAGCAAAGGCGGGTATTCACGAAGGAGACGTTATTGTTTCCTTTGATGGGAAGAAAATAAATAAAGATACATCACTTGCTTCTCTTATCACGCAAAGAAATCCAGGCGACACCGTATCACTTGAAATACAACGAGGAGATGAAAAGCTCACACTATCCATAAAACTAGAGGAAAGAAGACAATAAAGAACAACTCTTCATATCCAATATCCAAAAGTGTAGATATTATAAGAAATTATTAGTGGAATCTCTTGACACGCACATGTCTTGTCAATATTGCGGAACATAAAAAAACTCGTATACTAAGCGTAGATTATCAGTAACGCAGCCTTCAACCATATGCCAAATTTCAATCGTTTTACCATCAAAGCGCAGGAAGCTCTTCAGACTGCGCAAGAAATTGCCTCAGAAAAAAACAGTGGAGAATTGCGAGCAATTCATGTGCTCGCGGCGCTTATTACCGATCGGCAGTCATTAATACAACCCATGCTCATAAAAGCAGGGGTTGATTTTGATATGCTAGATGCGGAAATAGAGAAAGACCTAAACAAGCAACCAAAAACTTTTTCACAAACACAGCAAGTAGGACAATTGTATTTATCGCAAGAGCTTATCTATGTGTTAGACCGAGCGGGTAAAATTGCGCTTGCAAAAAAAGATGAATTTATTTCGTGTGAGCATTTATTGGCAGGTATTGTGGAATCTACCTCTTCAGCCTCAGCTCTCTTAAATAAATTTGGATTCACCAAAGAAATATTAGCGCGTGTTTTTGATGAAGTGCGTGGCTCATCGCGTGTTACTGACGAAACCCCAGAAAATAAATTTCAGGTATTAGAAAAATATTCTATTAATCTCACCCAAAAAGCGCGGGAAGGGAAGTTGGATCCCGTTATTGGTCGTGATGATGAATTGCGCCGCTTGATTCAAGTACTTTCTCGTCGCACCAAAAACAACCCTGTGCTTATTGGAGAACCAGGGGTTGGAAAAACAGCTATTGTGGAAGGATTGGCGCAACGTATTGTACACAATGAAGTCCCTGAAAGTTTGAAAGGAAAAGAAATTATCATGTTGGATTTAGGTTCGCTGATTGCTGGCACAAAATTTCGTGGAGATTTTGAAGATCGTTTAAAAGCATTTATGAAAGAGATTCAATCATCTGCGGGAAAACTCATTCTTTTTATTGATGAGATTCACATGATCGTGGGAGCGGGAGCGGCTGAGGGAGCGGTGGATGCATCTAATTTATTAAAACCCGCTTTAGCGCGTGGAGAATTGCGCGCGATTGGGGCCACCACCATAAAAGAATATCAAAAACATATTGAAAAAGATGCGGCGCTTGAGCGACGCTTTCAACCCATTATGGTTGAAGAGCCAAGCGTGGATGATAGTGTATCTATTTTGCGCGGACTCAAAGAAAAATATGAGCTGCATCATGGGATTCGTATTACGGATGAGGCGATTGTATCGGCGGTGCATTTATCGGCGCGGTATCTCACCGACAGATTTCTTCCCGATAAAGCCATTGATCTTATTGACGAGGCGGCCGCGGCGCGCAAACTAGAATCAGATAGTATGCCCACTGACGTGGAAAAAATGAGACGAGAACTCATGAGTCTTGAAATTGAAAAATCAGCTCTAACAGGAGAAAAAAATACAAAGAGCAAAACACGTTTAAGCGCAATAGAAAAACGGATTACGCAATTAAAAAAAGAAAGTGATTCACTCTATACCGCATGGAAAACAGAAAAAGATTCTTTTGAAGGCGTGAGTGTATTGCAACGAGGTATTGAAGAATTAAGACGAGAGGCAGATACGCAGGAGCGAGAAGGAAATCTAGAACGTGTAGCGCGTATTCTCTATGGAGAAATTCCTGCAAAAGAGAAAGAATTAAAAGCGCTAGAACGAAAACTTGCAAAGAAACAAGGCGGGGCGGCACACTCGTTTATTAAAGAATCTGTTGATGAAGAAGATATTGCGCATGTGGTGGCGCGCTGGACGGGGATTCCTGTTTCAAAAATGTTAGAATCAGAATCTGATAAATTATTGCAAATAGAAGAAATATTAAAACAACGGGTGGTGGGGCAAGATGTGGCGGTGCAAGAAGTGGCACGGGCACTACGTCGCGCGCGCGCGGGACTTTCCGATGAAAATAAACCGTTGGGTTCATTTATGTTTTTGGGTCCCACCGGAGTGGGAAAAACAGAATTGGCGCGCGCGCTTTCTGACTTCATGTTTAATGATGAGAAAGCGATGGTGCGGGTGGATATGTCTGAATTTATGGAGAAACACGCGGTGTCAAAATTAATTGGTTCGCCTCCGGGATATGTGGGACACGAAGAAGGCGGATATCTTACCGAAACCATTCGTCATCGTCCGTATAGTTTGATTTTATTTGATGAAATTGAGAAAGCGCATCCTGAAGTATTTAATATTTTATTACAGGTCTTAGACAATGGTCGGCTCACGGACTCCAAAGGAAAAACAACCAACTTTAAAAATACCATTATTATTCTGACTTCAAACATGGGGAGTGAATTCTTTATGAATCAATCAACGCCCATCGGATTTGAAAGCGGACAAAGTGATGCAGAACAAAAGAAGGAACGCACCGAAGTGATTCGTGAAAAGGTGATGGATTCTTTGAAAGAAAATTTCCGTCCCGAGTTCTTGAATCGGTTAGATGAGATTATTATTTTCAATCCACTTTCGTTTAAAGACATTACGCGTATTGTAGAAATACAAATGGAGCATATGGTGTTGGAGAAAATGGCAGCAAAGGGATTCCGTATTGAGGTTGATAACGGGGTGAAAAAATTTATTGCGCAAGAAGGATACGACCCGTTATTTGGCGCGCGACCCATTAAGCGCGTGATTCAGAAGCAAATTCTTGATAAACTAGCAGATAAGCTTATTAAGCGAGAAATCAATGATCGCAAAAAAGTTAAAATTTCTTTTAAAGCCCCCCATACCATCACTGTTTCTTAGTGGGGTTGGATTTGTGGCTCTCGGACTTGCCTCTCGCGTGAGCGCGTGGGGTACGATTGCGTGGATACTATATTCACTCTACATCTATTTCACTCAAGTAAAAGGACGAGGAAACATGGGTATTTCTTTTCTTTTGTTTTCTCTCGTGTCCGTGTGGATTCTGCGGGGTATAGAAGGGGGGATTCTTTTATATGCCGCCGCATGCTGTATTGCGGTATTATTTGTATTGTTTCTAGGTTCAATTAATTATAGATTTTCTCGTCATGAAGTAGCGCTACAGTTATTTTATTATCTCTCTATTGGTATGAGTGTCGCGTGGTGGACATCAGGAGCTTTTAATGGATTTTCTTTCTTCTCTACGCTCTTTGTATGGGGAGGGGTGTATCTCTTTGTGCGTGATAGAAATCGCTTCCTCGCGCATCAATGGGAACAAGAAGATGCGCTCATATACATGCTGTTTGTATTTTTGTCAGTCCAATATCTTTGGGGCATGGCGTTGCTTCCGATAAGCTCGCTTGATGTCGCCGCCCTTTTTTTGGTGTTCTTTGTGGTGGGTGATGATAGTATTGCCATTGGACGCACGCAAACAATTACCCGAGACTATATATATAAAAACGTGGGGTTATATATTGGGTGCACCGTAGCCGTGTTGGTGCTTTCTTCGTGGTTCTGAAATGAGATTAAAAATTTCTAATTCTTAATTTCTAATTTCTATTAAATTTTTAATATAATAATTTTAAAACGGAAAAAAACGAGAATAAGATTTATTCACCCATGATTAAAATAATTAGTTTTTCTTCAAAAATAACTAAACAAATAGGAACCTCTGTTGCACAGCAAATTATGCAGAGAGAATCTTTACACAAAGGACCACGCTTTATTTTATTAGAGGGGGATTTAGGGGCGGGGAAAACAACCTTTACCATGGGGTTTCTGGAATATTTTGGAATAAAGCCAAAAGCGGCGAGTCCGACGTTTACGATAATGAAGAGATATGACACAAGGGGAAGGGGGAAAGGGGAAAGGGGAGAGAAGAAGGAGAAAGATGTGCACAATCTAGTCTCTGATATCTGGCATATGGATGCATATCGTTTACGATCAAAAAGAGATTTGGAAGCATTAGGGTTTGATGAAATAAAAAAAAGACCACACACAGTGGTATTAATTGAGTGGCCAGGAAATATAAAGGGAATGAAATTTCCAAATGCGGTACGAGTGAAATTTGAGTATGGAGAGAGTGAAAATGAACGCAGTATAGAAATAAAATAAAAAAATCAGGCAGTGATTCCAAAAGACAAATATTGGAACTACTACCTGAAAAATTATGTTTTCATTTAAGAATGTGTGGCGTGCTATAAATTAAAGAAATGAGAGAATGAGCCATCGCATGAAACTATTTTCATATCATACATACACGCCATAACTTCTTCACAGGAGAAAGGAAAGCCATGTATGTCGCTCGGGATGTCTTTTTTGAATCCTTCAAGATTGACAGATCCTTCTACTATATACCACGTCTTCCCCATAGACATAACCCGCAGAAAAATATATGAGTTTTTATTTTTCCAAGAAACGGGGGTGATTATTAGAAAATACTCGTTTTCCATAGCTGGAATATTTTCTTTTAGTGAAATGTCGAATCCACCTCCCCGTATGGTTTGAGGTGTCCATATATTTCTCCAGAATCCCTTCCCTTTCGTAAATATGAGGCGGTCTAGAGCTATAACAAATGTCATCACAGCTACATCAAAAGCGTGGTATTCACGTTTTGTTCTTAATTTTGTCTTCACGACATTCTCCTTGGGCCTCTCGCCCTATTTTTATTAGTATTTAGTTATAAGGTACGAAATAGATACAAAATTGTACCAATTTTGAAATCACAAACACGTTATGATCTCAAAAAGGGTCTGATTGCCGAGATGTGTAAGATCTCGGCAATCAGAAAACTAAAATCCAACAAAAGGTTGAAACATTTGATCGGTTAATATCCATGCTTCATGGTTCATTTGCATTGTTCCGGCGTAGAATGGTCTTTCGGCTGCGACCGTCCTTCCTTTTATGGATCCAATCGCTAAGATTGAAAATTGTCTTCCGATATATACGTTACTGAAAAACCCACTAAACAGGTTAAGGGTGAAACGATTATGCTTAGGGGTATTATATATAGTCCCCTCCTCATAACCATTAGATAAGATGGTTACTTTTCCATCGTCTAGTTTTGTTGTCGCGTTTACGATGGTAAGTGTGTTTTCATACGTTCCCATGCTTGATGAGGCTGAACAACCAACAAACGAAACGCTCATTACAAGCGCCAAAAACAAGATGTTTAGTTTCTTTTTCACTTTTTGTCTCCTTTGATTTACTGACTATATTATACTCTTTATAAGTGCAGTTGTCAAACGCTGTATTTGACGCTATTTTTGGGCTAGTAACAGCTAGATGTCCCTTTATCCTTTCTCTTTTATCCTCTATACTGTATCTATGTGCCCAGTAATACAACAACGATTAAGAATATGGATATTGTATGATCGGGTATTAGTCATGGTGATAAACAAATATTATTAAAAATCAATCAGTGAATGCGCTACGCGCATATCGTTGTTGATATACTGGGTATGCCAGATGACAAGTTGCAATTACAGTTAGCTCAAATGAAACGGGAGGCGGAAGAACGCGATGCACAACGTCGCGCGCAAACACTGGGCTCTCCATATCTTGAACCAGAACGCATCTCTCTCAATCTTGAGGCATTGGCGTTATTAGATGAACAGACGGCGCGCGAGGGGCACTGCGCTATTATTGCGGCGCGCGATAAAAAAATTGCGGTCATCGCGTACGATACAAAGTATTCAAAGACGAAAGAAACAATTAAAAAATTAGAAGAGAGTGGGTATGGAGTCACGTTGTATGTGGTTTCTCTTTCTTCATTAGCACGCATATTAGATCAGTATCGGTTTGTATCGGTGACGCACGATGTTATTTCTGGATCAGTAAACGTTTCAGAAAATGAAGGCGACACCTCAATTACCATAGATAAACTTGATTCTATTATAAAAACCAAAGAAGCAATTACGGCTCACCTAGGACTAGGAAAACTTTCAAGCGTGATGGATGTGATCTTGTTAGGAGCAGTGGCAAACCGCGCATCTGATATTCACATTGAACCAAAAGAAAATGAAGCGCGTATTCGGTATCGTGTGGATGGATTATTGCAAGATGTGACCGACACGTTGCCTCGCGACGTGTATCGCTCTATTATTTCTCGTATTAAATTGCTTTCCAATTTAAAGTTAAACATTCGTGATGAAGCGCAAGACGGTCGTTTTACCATAACGCTTAAAGATAAGCCCAATATTGAAGTACGTGTCGCGGTGGCTCCTTCAGAATTTGGAGAAGTGGCGGTGATGCGTATTTTGGATGCAGGAGCTATCTCGCTTGATTTAAAAGATCTAGGATTGCGTGAAGATGATTTGGTTATTATTGAAGAACAGCTCGCGCGCCCCAATGGTATGGCGCTTAATACCGGTCCCACTGGATCAGGAAAAACAACCACACTCTATGCGTTTTTGCGACACCGATTAAGTCCCGAAGTAAAAATTATCACCATTGAAGATCCTATTGAATATCATTTGGATGGTATTGAACAAACACAAGTAAGCGATAAAGGAGAATATACTTTTGCTTCTGGGTTGCGATCGCTGATGCGCCAAGACCCCGATATTATTCTGGTGGGAGAAATTAGAGACAAAGAAACCGCAGAAATTGCAGTGCAGGCGGCACTCACCGGACACCTCGTATTTTCTACCGTGCACGCAAATGAGGCAACGGGAGGTATTCCTCGTTTATTGGACTTAGGAGTAAAGGCAAACAGTTTAGCACCGGCTCTTAATTTGCTTATTGCGCAACGATTAGTGCGACGATTATGTGAGAAATGTAAAAAGAAAATAGAACCAGATGCCGAAACGCAAGAACATCTTAAAAATTTTATAGCGCGTCTTCCAGAACGAGTTGATAAAAAAGCATATGAAACAATTTCACTCTACGAACCTGTGGGATGTGAATACTGCAATAATTCTGGATACCACGGTCGTGTGGGAGTCTATGAATTGCTGGTGATTAATAGTGAACTGCAGGAGCTTATCGGAAAAGAAGCGGGACAACGAGAGATTGATCAAAAAGTGAAAGATGGCGGGTTTATATCCATGCAGGATGATGGTATCTTAAAAATCATGAAAGGAATGACCACGTTTGCGGAGGTAGAAGATAGCACAGGAAAAATTGTGTGGAAGTAAGGGGAAAAGATCAAAACAAATAGAATAAAAAGAACACACACCTCGTGGTCCTTTTTTGTGCTACTGATTTTTTGTGTTTCCATTTTTTCTTCTACATATTTTTTCACGATCGTGAAAAAATATGGAAATCTTTATATTTGATTAGTTTTTTTATTTTATTTCTATTTGTTTCCCCTCTCAGGTTTTTCGCGATCGCGAAAAACCTGAGAGCTAAGATGAAAATGGTGGAGTGGGTGATGGGCTATTATTTTCTGTGTTTTTTATTATATACTGTCCTATATAATAAAATATCTTTACTATGCATATGAAAGAGGGAGATTTTAATATAAAAGAAGGGGTTCCCGAGGAGAGTGAGGGACAAAAGAAAGTTACCGAGGAACGGCGGGAGATTGAGGTATTAAAAGCATTTAAAGAGCAAATTGCAGATGAGTTGCAAGAAGAACTTCATATTATTACTGAAGGAAAGGGGATTTTACGCGGGCGAGGTACGATAAATCGTGATGCTCTTTATGACGCAAAACACGATTCCTTCTTTGTGAATTGCGATGGAAAATTAGGAACGGCAACGCTGGGGGATATGATCGCCGATATTTCATTAGGATGTGAATATACCTTCTCACTAGACACCACTCCCGCACCTACTGCAAAACAATATGTACTCGCGCGCGCAAAAACAAAAATGAACCAGTTGTACAATAGACAGGTTGCTCTTCAAGAAAAAGAAATGAGCGAAAAGAGAGGCGACGTTGCACGCTATGAAAAATTTAGAAAATCTTTAGAACAACTAGATGCGCAAGAACAGGGAACAGAAGTACAGGCGGGTAAACAATTTGAACAGGATGCAATTCATTTATTAAAACAAATACAATTTGATATACCTGAATTAGGGATTGAAGTTGAAGAAGTAAACGTGGTGCAGGATATGGATGAGAAAATAGATTTTATTGTAAAGGTGCACGAATACCATCGTGGAGTACAAGTAGAGGAGGACAAGAGAACATTAGGGGATGAGTCGGTATTTGGAATTCAGTTTACTCTGAGATGGAAAGAGGAGGATTTAAAGATGAAGCAAAATAAAATAGACAGAGCTCTTAAGAAGGGAATTCATACACAAGTTGACGATGTATTACTTGTAACAGTTCCCATCTCCTGTCCTCATGTTAAAAAAATCCACGAACAGTGGCATCGGGAAGGGTGTCCTCCGGGAGGACCAGTGAAGTTATATTCAGAGCGGGTGCGTATGGAAATATTAGAAAAGATTGTGGATAGAGTGGGAGAACGGAATGTGATAAAGACACACCGTGAAAGATTGGAAAAATATTTTGTAGAGAAAAAATAGAAATAAAAAATCCCGGTCGAGCCGGGAAGAGGAGAATAACCTAAGTATTCCTTATTGCTATTTTGGAAGTCTTTCCTATAACATCTTTGTTATATAAAATCCCCATAAATATAAGTGTTGTCCCGATGAGGAATGTGGCAGAATATACTTGGAAGGCTGGATTGCTATTTGATAGTATCAGCATTCCGTAAACAACCAAGTTTGGGATGGATTTTGTTGCGCATGTTTTCCACCCATTCTTTTTATCGTGCAGAGTGATTATTGAAACAATCAGCGCAATAAATAAATAGAAGATTGTATTGATTATAAAAGTTGATAATCCCATCTTCTCCTCCGAGAAAATTTATTTTAAAAAAGTTAATTATCTAATTCCGTGGACAACTGTGTGGATGAAGCCCTTGCCAACTGGAAGGACAATAATGAATATTCAGAGGATGGTTTCAGCCGGAACCGATACGTCCTGAGCGTAGAAAAGTCATAAAAGATTGTCCACAGAATTAGATAATTAACAGATGTTATGATCTGCTAATATACTAACATATTAAGTTATAAAAGTCAAGAACCCCTAGAACAGTAATAAAAATGGCCGTTTTTGGCATTTTTAGCAAGTGCCCGCCCACAAAAACATTCTTTGAGAAAAGGGTGTTTTTGTGCTACAGTGATACATAATACATAACGATTTTTTTATGTCAACCCCAGATAGTAGAACTTTCATTTGCTACGCAATAGGGTGCATTGAAAGTTCACTACTGGGCGGGCCCGATAGTACCTACCTAACGGCAGGCAGGGAACTTCGCTTATAACAACGTTTCACTACGGGGCAGGGCCCCAGCAACAGAATTTTATGGTATTCGTATGACATTAAATAAAAAATTACAAACACAACCCGATATTTTAAGAGAAGATGTTTCTTTAGATCAGTTAGTGCGCCCCACGACGTTTAAAGATTATGTGGGACAAGATAAAATAAAAAACAATCTTCAGACCATTATTCACGCCGCGCAAAAACGCAGCGAGGTTATTGATCACATTTTATTATACGGACAAGCGGGATTGGGAAAAACAACACTCGCCATGTTGATTGCAAAAGAATTAGGATCACACCTTCGCATTACTTCGGGGCCTTCTATTGAAAAGGCAGCTGACCTTGCGACCATTCTTTCGGGATTGGAAGAGGGAGATGTGTTGTTTATAGATGAAATTCACAGACTCAATCGCATGATTGAAGAGATGTTGTATCCTGCGATGGAGTCTCGGGTATTACACCTCGTGATTGGAAAAGGACCTGCGGCGCGTATGATTTCTATTGATCTCCCTCCCTTCACGTTAATTGCCGCTACCACGCGGGTGAATCTTTTATCAGGACCACTTCGTTCGCGGTTTGGCGCCACGTTTCGTATTGATTATTATTCACAGGAAGATATCGGGCATATTATTGAACGCTCGGCAAAGCTGATGAAGCTACATATAGATCCAGAAGCGGTTGTTCTTATTGCTCGTGCATCACGATTTACTCCACGTACCGCAAATAGATTGTTGCGTCGGGTACGCGATGTGATGCAGATTGAAGATAAAGAAAAAATTGATGTAGCGGTTGCGCAAACAGCATTGGATATGTTTGAAATTGATGAGTTGGGATTAGAAGATCACGATCGTAGATTATTGAAAGTGTTGGTGGAAAAATTTAATGGAGGACCCGTAGGACTTTCCACGCTTGCCGCGGCGATTGGAGAAGATAAAGGAACGATTGAGGATGTATATGAACCATATTTATTAAAAAATGGTCTTATTGCACGCACCGCATCGGGGCGCGTAGCAACTCCAGCAACATATAGACATCTCAATATTAAAAAAGAGGAACTGTTTTAGTGAGTATACAGTGGTGAGTTATTAGTCGCCAGGGAAATAAAAAAACCACTAAACATCGGCGTTGTGAGTCGTTATATTTACGACTCGGGACTGCCATAGGTACGGTCTGCGGATGTCTAGTGGTGTCCAAACCTTATCAAGATTATAACAACCATGTCAATAAACATAAAAATCATCCCGATATGTTGGGATGATTTTTATTTTGGATATTGGTAATTGGAAATTTGATATTACTCACTTATTCTCCCTTACATTTCTCACACAAGTCTTTAAATTGTGGAGGGACATATGAGCACGAAGGCACCGAGGCAAAATTTGCACATGCCGATTTCTCATCCATACCTGCGGGGGCTCCTACTCCCGAGGGGATTCCTTGTGGGGGCATCATTTTGGGAGACGCCCCTTCCTCAGGACCAGAAGGAATAGGCATTTGTTTGATACATTCTTGAATATACGGTTGTACCGCCGCTTCACTGCGCAAACTAGGATCCGTTTTTGCACGTTCTTTGATTTGTTCTATTTTACTTTTTATACAGCCACGGATAGCTTCGGGAGCTTGTTCTAGTTTTGCTTCCATTTGTTTTTCAATGGCTTGCATGCCTTGTTCTGCACATCCTTCAAAAACATCTTTTAGATTTGCGTCCTCTTGAGAGAGTTCTCCTTGTTCAAGTTTTTGGAATTTTGCATCTCCCACTTTTTGTTTTACACACGCTTTCATTTCTGGAGTAAGAGAAGCAAGTCCTTCTTTCATTTTCCTAGCGCCCTCTTCTTGTAATTTTGCAAAACATGATTTCATAATACCACCCGCTTTGGGGGAAGTAAGTTCTCCCTGTTGTAGTTTAGTAAAATCATCTGCTGATAATTTTTCTTTTAAGCACGTGAGAACTTCTGGTGTTGCCTGTTCCAACGCTTTCTTGGTTTTTTCTTTTATATCTCCCAAAGAATCCTCAATACACGATTTAATTTGTTGCCCCATTTGTTTTCCAGGGGTGAGGGTTCCTGCTTTCATTTTTTCAACAACATCTACTCCCAATTTTTCTTGTAAACAAGCAAGAGCGGCTTCAGGAAGTTGATCGGCATTTGCGCGAAGTTGTGCCATGCCTTCTTTCATATCTTTCAAATCTTGTTCAGGAATGAGGCCGTGTTTTTCTGCAAACGCAAGGCACTCTTCTTGATGATCTCCTTCATTACAATAGGTATCACATGTTTGTTGAGAGGTGCATCCACCTGGTCCTTTTCCTCCCGTCTTGCGTGCGAGGTCTGCTTCTTCTTTTGTTATCATGCCCGAAGATTCTGCAAATGTGACACATTCAGTGAAATGAGCAGCCTCTTCACAATATGCTTCGCATGATTCTTTATCGGGGCACTTCCCCGGGGTCTTTCCTTGTTCAACCAGGGGAATCATTTTTCTGGCTTGATCTATTTCTTCTTTATCCATTAAGCCCGCAGTCTCTGCAAATGCGAGACATGAAGAAACATTTTTGGGGTTTGCACAGTAGGCATCACAGCTTTGCGCACTCGTGCATCCGCCGGGAAGTTGCGCGCCATTTGAAAGCGCTTTTGCGACTTGTTGCGCGCGGGCCAATTCTTTTTCAGGAATGAGCTTGTGTTCGCCTGCGAACGCGATACATTCCTGAATATGGGTAATATCATCGCAGTACGCGCGGCATGATTTTTGATCAGTACAGGCTCCGGGTCCCTTGCCCTTAAGGACATCTTGATACTCACGAGCATCTTGTATTTCTTGTGAAGAAAGTAATTGGTGTTGTTGCGCATAGGTAAGACAGGCATCTATATGAGCACCGTCATCACAATATGTTTTACAGGCTTGTTGGTTGGGACAATTCCCCAATTCTGAAATGGGATAGGTGATGTTTGCAGGAGCGGCGTTGGTAAACGCGAACAAAAATCCAAACATCAGAAGCCCCACCACACCACTCCAGATATATAAATATTTTTTCATATTTTTAAAATTAATTATTCAAAGGGATTTTTGGGCGCCTTTTGGAATGGGTTTACATTCTTACTTGAAAGAGGATTTGTTTCTGGCATGTTTTGTGCCGGATTTTGTGATACCCCTTCATAGAGTGCGCCTCCCAATGTTTGAGTTGTTGATGCGACCGTTGAGGTGTTGGTGGTTGGGGTTGTTGATGATGAGGTAAATACCACAATCAACAGAACCACAATAACCACACACACGAGACCAATGATAATACGTGTTTTGTTCATACATATAAGTATATAAGATATGGTATGGGCTACAACAGAGAAGGACTTTACAAATAATTATAATTATGCTCTAATAGGGTTAGGAAATTTATAAAACAAATATAAGGAAAAATAAAAGTGGAAGATAAGGACAAGAAGGAAGAAAAGCAACTGGGAAAAGTTGTTGTCGCAAAGGCAATTTCAGAACAGGAAGATGCCTTGGGGGACATGCTTAAAAATAAGCAAGAGGAATCAGCCGATCCATTTAAAGAGAAGAAAGAGCGGTGGACAGATTTTTGGGAGAAATATTATGGTATAAATGTAGACTTTTCTCAGGTTGAAATTTCTAACCCCGACGTGTCCACTTCGGGCCCTTTGTCTCTAATGCTTTTTCCAGCCCATATCAACGTTCAGACGTTGATAGAAAAAAGGAAAGACAAAAATTTTCCCATAGAGATTGATTCTAGGATCAATCTTGAGCGGATAGTTTCGTCAACGAACCGGGGATTATATTATTTATGGACTCCGAAAACCGAGGAGCCACAATTAAGAATTCAGCCAAGAAAAATACCATTCGAAAAGGAAATAATGACCGTTGAGGAAAGAATGGTATTTGGTTTTTCCTCAAACAAAGATCTTGATGTGAATATGGCGACGGTGACATCGTCATCAATAGCAATCAATCGCGCGACGTTTGCTATAGTGGTGAAGCGAATTATAAAAGAAAAACAAAGAGGAATTTTTATAACGGTTCAGCCCATGGATTCAATAGGGTTCGCGCGTGAGGTGTTTGGCAGAGCACCTCACAAGAGTAAATAAAAGTTCTTCTGTCTTAATTAATAGGGGCCCGTGGTGACACGGGTTCTTTTTTATTTTCGTGGTTATATACTGTAGGTATGGGTATTTATATTTCAGAATTATTACCAAATCCCTCGGGGAAAGATACAGGAAATGAATGGATGGAGATCTGTAATAATGGAACACAACCGCAGCCTCTTACAGGATGGAAGTTGCAAGATGCAAGCGCAAAAAGTTTTACCATACAAAACATTTCTGTGGCACCGCAATCGTGCGTGGTATTTGGAAACACGGAAACAAAAATTTCTTTAAATAACGACAAAGAAACACTATCTCTTTTTGATGTGGGTGGAAATTCAGTTGATAGGGTTTCATATAATACGGTTGTAAAAGATGATCAAGCGCTTGCGCGGGTGAGCGCGAGTGGCGAGCTACAAATCACCACCACGCCAACGAAGGGAGAAATACAAAATATAATAACCGCGCCGGAGGCGCGGACAACGAAGGACATAAAATCAGAAACCGAAAATAGGGCAATCACCACAACGTCACAAAATGGATTGTGGAACATGGGGGATGGAGCGCAGGCGCAGATACTCACCTCGGGAATACCCATGTGGCACGTGATTTTGATTGGTGTATGTGTGGCTGGAATACTTGCGGTGCTCTTTACAAAAGCAGCACTGGAATTAAGGGGTGGCAAGGGGGAGGATAAAATTATTTAATCTTAATGCACGCAAGAAGTTGCCGTGATATACTTATCTTAACTTTTTATGAATAAAAAACTTATTATTTTTGTGGCGGCTCTGTTTATAATTCTTATGGTCGGACTTCTTGTATTTGTATCAATCCCATATTTTTTCTCCAATAAGGAGCAACAGAGAATCGGACAAGAAGTTTTATCAGAAAGTAATATAGAAACGCCATTCACTCTCTCCTCTTTATTTAATATTCAGATCCCAAATTTCGCAGTGGATACAAATACCGTAATAACCCTCTCAAATGGGAAGGCTGAGGGAAAATTTTTTGAAGGAAAATTGGGAGGAGATGAAACTCCAAATACCAACTTTACTCTTTTTCTTGATACTGCAACTACTTCATATGCATATGGAAATCTCCTTGATGACGGAGTCGGTTATGCCACGGTGATTATTGGTTCATATAGTGGGGGGAGTGGATATTTTTCTCACCTTGTTGTCTTCTCAAAAAACAAAGATAATTTTAAATATGTGACTTCAATAGAATTGGGAGATCGTATAACAATACGAAAGGTGAATATTGATAATAGAATTATTAGCGTGGATTTCATGGATAGAAATAATTTAACCGAAGATGGTGCTTACTCTACGAGATGGTTTAGATTTTTTGAGGAGAAACTTATTGAAATAAACACAGATGAAGTGACCGCTCTTCTGGTTGCCCCTCTAAATTCTGGAGAAGTTTCCCAGTCTGTCGCTCAACAACTAAAAACAAAAGCATCACTAGATCTATTACGTTTTTGGAGTGTGAGAAGTATTTTTCAAGACCCCCAAAACCCGAGAATGTTTTATTATACCAGCAGAAGCGGAACCCAGGGAATGATTGCTACACTTAATACCCAAAAAGATAAAAATTATCTACAGGATGAGCATCCTGATATTCCGTCTTACACAGACGTTGTGTGGGAGGAACCGCTTGCTGATGATGTGGAGTTTCGTGGGGTTGGCTTTGATGGTAATAAATTTGTTTTTATAAAAACGCACATAGATCATTCTCCACATCCATGTTTCTCTCCATGGCTCTATGGTGATTTAAATTATGTTAATATTTTTCTATCTCCAGCTAAAAAAATGATCTATATCCCGTCAGATTTCAAGTTGCAGCAGGAAAAAGACAAGATGGCATCTTGTGAAAAGGAATTATAAATTTGTGGTGGTTTCATTCAACGATTGACGTCAATCGTTGAATGAAAGGATTTATTGTGACATTCTCCAATTCGCGCGAATTGGAGAATGGGGCTAGTCTGGTTGTATATTGACAAAATGGGGCATAATATGTTAAACTTTAGGCAGATATTTGAGAAATATTTAGTTGATTGCTACTGGTTTTGAGCTGCGCCCATCTCGTTTTGTTTAAGAGTGGTAGTAATCAACTAAATAGAATTAAAAACAACAACCCGAGGAGGTTAAAATGAATGCATATTTTTGGAGTTGTTATTCAATCTCCACAAACAACAGACCGGCGGACTTATCGTTTTTGTTCATCCCTGGTATTTTCTTAGTAATAATTCTCTCGCTCTTACTGCTCAACCTTTTCTATTCAAGTAAAAGGAATAAGATCTTAGCAGACGGGGGAGTTTACGTTTTTTTCTGTTCAATTCCGGTAATATATTTTTTCCTCTTCTTGCTTCCTGGATCCTCAGAATTCAGTCCTATGGTAAAATATGTTTTTTCAGCATCTTTCACTCTACTCCTCTTCTTAATTTTTATCTCTGGCTTAATACACTTTTGGTTATCTGATAAGTATTGTGCTCATTGTGGAAAAAACTTTGAAAGGAATGATGACAGAATTGAATTTGAAATAGTTCCAAAAAGAATTGCCGATAAGCTCACTAAAAATAAGAACCTTGTCACTATAACAAAATTCAAACATTCTCGGTGTTGATGTCTCAATTAATTTTCCGTCCGTTTGCAAAATGTGAAAACGTAATTGCAAACGGCGGTTTTTTATTCCTTATACGTACTACATACTCCTTAATATCACCCCTTTTTCTTATCCCCACGTTATCCCCGTATGTGCTATTGCGCCGCTTGACAACACTTTTATTTTTATATACACTCCTCTACATGATAGTAACGCAAAGAAACGCAACGGACTAACTTCTCGTGGCCTTTGTCGCGCTGAGGAGTCCGCTTTGAGCGGATTTTTGTTTCTTTAAAAAAGAAACACCCTGAATGTATTGAAGGGTTAAATCCACTCAGCATTCTGAACATCGCGTACTTCACAAACATATAACTTTTGACTGCAGGACAGGAAAAAGTTGATATCATACCATTATCACCTTAAAGCATTTAAAAGGAATGTTTTAAGGAAAATAACATCAACAATAAAGGTACATCGTTTTCAAAACTTTTTTGAAAAGCGACGTATTTTCACAAAGCAATGTTGTAGAGATACAACCCTGTATGTAGCGTACAGGTAAAAAATGAGCGCTACACAAGGGCGTATGGTGGATGCCTTGACACAAAATGGCGATGAAGGACGTAACGTAACTGCGAAAAGCTTCGGGGAGGTGTGTAGTGACCTTTGATCCGGAGGTGTCCGAATGGGGAAACCTGGTTCCGTAAACCGGAATCGCTTTAACACATAAGATGTTAAAGAGCGAACCCGCTGAAGTGAAACATCTCAATAAGCGGAGGAAAAGAGAACAACGTAATTCCCTTACTAGCGGCGAGCGAACAGGGAAGAGCCCAAACTTGAAAATTTTCGCAAGAAAATTTTTGAGGGTTGTAAGATATATACGCTTTTTTGTTTTTCGCATAGTGCTCTCTAGAGTATTATGCGATGAACGAAGAGTGGAAAAGTTACAAATTATTTTGCTAGCAGAATTGACTGGAACGTCAAACCATAGTGGGCGATCGTCCCGTATGCGAAAGCAAAATAACTTTTTAGTATGTAATCTTGAGTACTTCGAGGAAAGATAACCTCGGAGGAATCATCCCGTACTATCGGGAAAGGCTAAATACATTTTGTGATCGATAGTGAACAAGTACCGTGAGGGAAAGGTGAAAAGCAGGCCGGCGAGGCCGATGAAATAGAACCTGAAACCATATGTCTACAAGGAACGGAAGCCCGTTACACATACTTCGGTATGAGGGGGCGACCGTGTGCCTATTGAAGAATGAGCCAACGAGTTTATGTGCATCGCTTGTCTAAGCGCTACGGCGCGGAGGCAAAGCGAAAGCAAGTCTTAAAAGGGCGTCTGTTCTTTTGAACAGGGGCGGTGTGCATAAGACCCGAAGCCAGGTGAGCTTACCATGAGCAGGATGAACTCTCGAGAAATCGAGAAGGAGGTCCGAACCAGTTGATTGTGCAAAATCTTTGGATGACTTGTGGTAAGGAGTGAAAAGCTAATCGAACCTGGTAATAGCTGGTTCTCTCCGAAATAGTTTTAGGACTAGCGTCTAGGAACAAACGTAGAGGGGTAGAGCAACTGGTAGAGAAGTAAAGGGAGAAATCTCGCCTTCTCTGTCAAACTCCGAATACTCTGCGTATTCGCCTAGGCAGTCAGACTACGGGGGCTAAGCTCCGTGGTCGCGAGGGGAAGAGCCCAGATCATCATCTAAGGTCCCAAAATCTATGCTCAGTGTGAAAGGTTGTGATTTGCCGGAGACAGGTAGGAGGTTGGCTTAGAGGTAGCCATCCTTTAAAGAGTGTGTAAC
>JAKAIF010000007.1 GCA_021814445.1 bacterium | reverse complement strand
ATCGAGGCATTAAATGTATATGAAGATGTTCAATTTCTTGTCCGCTCACCTTACCATGGTTAATACCAATTGTAAACCCCACAGAAGAGCCTTCGGGTGTGCGTAGAGTCGCGTTATCTGATTCTATATATTTTTTGAGAAGATGTAACACACGTTCCACCCCAGACCAAAATGGTTGAAGTTCAGATTCCTGCATATCCAAAATAGTTGGCATATGTCGTCGCGGGACAACAACGGTATGAGCGGGAGCATGAGGAAAAATATCTAAAAACGCAACCACGCTATCATCTTCATAAATAGTATATGAAGGTTTTTCTTTTTTAATAATTGAACAAAACAAGCAATCCATAGACAATAGAAATTGGAAATTAGAAATTAGATATTCCTCAAATCATACTCTCTTCTTCAATTCCGCCACAATTTTTTTCAAAGGAACCGTTTCTTGCGTACCACTCTTCATATCGCGAAGTAAAATAACTTCTTCAAAAACTTCTCGCTGTCCCAAAATAAGCGCATAATCAACTTTTTCTTTATCAGCAAGACGCAATTGTGACTTTAATGATTCTTTCGCAAATGATTCTTTCACGGGAATACCTGCTTTATAGAACTCATCAAGCAACAGCATGCCCTGTTTTTTTGCTTGATCTCCCATATAAATCAGAAATGCTTTATACAACTGCTTGGGAGCAATATGAACTTGTTGCAACTTCATAGCCTCAACCATACGCTCAACACCGCACGCCGATCCTACCGCAGGCATCTTGGGACCACCCAATGTCTCTGATAAATAGTCATAACGACCCCCTCCCCCAATAGCAAAATCAACTCCTTCTGCAAAGAATTCAAAAACGGTACGAGAATAATAATCCAATCCACGCACTAAGGTTGCATCAATAAGATACGGTACTTGTCCCCCATCAAGAAATTCTAAAACAGATTTAAAGTGTGCCTTACAAGCAGTACAAATAAAATCTAACGTTTGAGGAGCCTCTGCTTTAAATGGCTGGCATTTTTCTTGTTTGCAATCTAATAAGCGCAATGGATTTTCAGAGTATCGCTTCGCGCAATCATGACACATACTCCCTACTTTATTTTTATAGTATTCTTTTAATTTTTTCACATAGGTATTGCGACAGTTCTTGCATCCAATGGTATTTAATTTTACGGTTACATTCTTCAGTTTTACATCTTCAAAAATCTTAAGAGAGGCAAGAATAATTTGCGCATCATATGCAGCGTCATCAGAATTAAGAACCTCAAATCCAATCTGATAGAATTGTCTAAATCGTCCATGCTGTGGCTGTTCGTAACGAAACACGGGACTATAGTAAAAAAACTTACCAGGATTTGCCACATACAATAATCCATTCTCCACATACGCGCGTACCACACCCGGAGTCATCTCTGGACGAAGCGCAAGCACTCCATCTCCTTTTGTTTTTACCGCGAACATTTGTTTTTGCACAATCTCGCTTGTTAATCCAGTACCACGTTCAAACAGGCGAATATCTTCAAGAAGCGGCGTTTCAATGTGATCAAACCCATAAAACAAAGATACCTTTTTAATTGCTTTTTCTATTTTATCTATATACACAAAATCAGCGGGCAAACGATCGTGCATTCCCTTAGGAGATTGAAATGGAATTTTCTTTCCACCGGTTGGTTTTTTTTCTACCTTTTTCTTCGCGTAAGGAATTTTTATAGGCATAAAATTTATGTATTAAGTATTAAGTATTAAGTAGTATGTATTAAGTATATCAAGGGCGAGGCACAAGACTCTATTCTATAATAACTATGCACTTATCACTAGACGCTTATCACTCATTTTTTTATTGCGCATACCCAATCTTGCTAAAAAACGATATATGAGAAAGTGGCCATAGGCGCGTACGCACTACACCCACCATATCAGCTCTATCAAGCGGACCCCATCGTCGTGAATCTAAACTATTTGATCTATTATCTCCCATCACAAAATATTCATTATCTTTTAAAGTAATCACAATATTTCCAAAAGGATTCTGGCGCAACGCGCTTTCGAGATACGGTTCCTGCAATTCAAACCCCTGAGGATGTTGTGTGTTTGTAATCATAACCTTGTTTTCGGTAATATCTACTTTTTCTCCAGGAAGACCGATGACTCGTTTAATGTAATAAATAGATTTATTCGTAGGAGCTTTAAAAACAACCACATCTCCTCGCGCAGGATCAGAAAGACGATAACTTACTTCGTCCACTAATAAATAATCACCGTCAACAAATGCGGGTTCCATGCTCGCGCCATTCACAATGAATGGCTGAATGAGAAAATATTTAATAGCGGCAACGGCAATAATGGCGATAAGAAAAACCTCCACAATCTCCCAAATGGTATAGAATACTTTTTTCATAGAATATAATACCTACCTATATAAAGCAGCGTTACAGAATAGAGTTTCGCCGCTCAAGATATTGTGATAATATTAAAGACAATCATACAAAAAAGCAAATGAATCAAAAAATCAACCCCACACAGATAAAAATAATCATGGGACTGGGAAATCCAACCGATGAGTATGAACATACTTATCACAACATAGGAAAGCTTTTGTTGGCGTATATCTCTACTCACGCCCCCGAAAACTGGACCATTTCCGATACACAATCACCAAAAAAAAGCTTCTCATATAGAAAACTACAAGACACCCATGGGCACACCTATATATGTGTAGAACCGCTCCTTTTTATGAATGAGTCAGGAAAGGCCCTTCATGAAGCACTCTCGTTCTTCAAAGCGCCCCTCTCATCAGCGCTCATTATACACGACGACAGTGACCAGACAATTGGTTCATATAAAATTTCATACAATCAACGCTCCGCAGGACACAAAGGAATAGAATCTATCATGCAACAGTGCGGATCTCAAGAGTTTTATCGCTGCAAAATCGGCATTCGTCCTGTTCAAGAAATCGTCCGCAAAAAAGCAAACGAATTTGTGCTCAAGCGCATATCAAAAAAAGATATGTCTATTTTTGAAAAAGAAGTATTTCCAAAAATTACATCATCTTTATTTTAAGACAAATCTTGCGAAAACCATAGAGATATCTTATACTCTTTTCATTCTCACCTATGCCGAGGTAGCTCATTTGGTTAGAGCGGGCGTTTCATAAGCGCCAGGTAGTGAGTTCAAATCTCACCCTCGGTACAAGACAAAAAGCATCTTTATGGTGCTTTTTATATTGTACAAGGAGAACACAAACTACTTTGTGTTCGTGTGAGATTTGAAGACCGCAGCGTTATGCGACGAGCGAGGTGGCGAGGAGCATCGCGAGGGGCGGGCTGCGAGAAATTTTTTGGAAGAAAAATTTACTTGTAGCCAAATCTCACCCTCGGTACTACTTCGCTAAAGCTTCGTAGCACGCGGTACAAAAGAAGACCTTGCAAGAAAACTAAGGATGATGTAGAATACTTTTGCTACACATAGGGCGATTTTTATTGCTCTAAATATATCGCGGGATGGAGAAGTAGTATCTCGCAAGGCCCATAACCTTGAGACCGTCGGTGCAATTCCGACTCCCGCAACAAAATATGAACCCCCGAAAGGGGGCTTTATATTTTGGGGATGACGGAATTGCAATTGGAAGGGGTCGGGGAACGATAGTTCCCCGTGTAGGAAAACAATCCGTAGGATGTTAGAAACCGAGGGTTTCTAAAGAGGAGCGGAAGCGACGATGTAAAATTCCGACTCCCGCAACAAAATTAAAACAGCCCATAAAAGGGCTTGTTTTAATAAACAAATATTATTTTACCGTAACATCAGTCACATATACGCTCTCCTTATCTGCGCGCACAATACGAAATGAAACCATATAATCCCCTGTGTTCTGCCAGGAATGAGAAAAAGTAGACGTACTCTGTACAACCACCCCATCTTGAGCATCAAGAGTTCCATCTCCCCAGTCAATACGATACGAAGCTATCTCTTGATCTTTTTTATATGACGTATCCCGCAATACAAAAGAAGTGGAAGTATTCTTGTGGATAATATAACTAATAGATAAAGAAGTATTTTCAGAAGAAGATGAAATACCCAATGTGCTTCCAACAGAGGTGAGCGCCTTTTGTGCAGTATCTTTTGCAGTATCAGTGACTGCTGATTGAATAGCATCACGCGCAGACGTAAATATCTCCGCGCTCTTTGCGCCAACCCATACACCTGCATCACGTAACGTAGAAAGAACATTTTCCCCTATTCTTTGAGCACTTGTTACAATTGATTCTGTGCTTGAAGCATATGGTTGAGATGATGTACTTGTATGCGCTCCCTCTGACGCCCCCGCACCAAAAAAAGAAACACGAAAAGAATTATTATCCTGTAGAAGAAAATACGCACCAACTCCAAGCGCCACCACAATAACAAGTATAATACCGGTTGCTTTCATATTGATAGTATATCATTTATCTGCAAGAATATAACAGATGAAGCTTACTCAAACACAAATAAAAAAACTTATTACCTACGCTCAAAGCTACAAAGGTATACCCTATGAACGAGGGGCTTCTGCTCAAACAAAAGCCTTATTTGATTGCTCAAGTTTTATACAACATATTTTCAAACATGTAGGAACAACCCTTCCCCGAAGTAGTATTTTACAAGCAGCAGAACCACAGGGGGTCTTACTACTTCCCAAAAAACACAAAAAGATTGTATATAAAAAAGGAGATGTTATTTTTATGGCAAGCGATAGAGGGTATTATTTTGATGAAGTGTTCGCCGAAAGACATCTCTGCATCGGACATGTAGGGTTATACATAGGAAATGGCAAAATCATAAACGCACGTAAATCAGCAGGTGGAGTTGTTATAGAATCTCTTAGTGAGTTACAAAAAGATATCGCATATAAAACAGTTGCGGTACGAAGATATACAGAGGAACGTCCTGTATATGCCGTGCCCCCACGATCACAATATATCGCCATACATCATCACGCATGGAAAGATAAATCATGTGGCATAGTTTCTGTCGGCATGATTCTCTCATTTTATAAAAAAAGAGTGGACCTCAATGTACTCTTAGCACAAGGTTTAAAACTGAATGCATTTAAAGAGCCGGTGGGGTGGATTCATCAAGGACTCGTTCGTCTCGCGCAATTACACAAATTTCAAGCAAAAGCATATGATTGGAGCAAAGATTCTATAGAAGAAGCGTTTCTGAAACTCGTTTCATTTCTTGAAGAAGGACCTATTATTGCCTCAATTCACAAAGATTTTGATCCACAGAATGGGGGGCACCTTATTGTGGTAACAGGATATAGAGATGGACTTGTATACTACAACGAGCCAGCAAGTAGAAAAGGAGAACCTCTAAAGAGAAAAATCATAAAAGAGAAATTTATTACCGGATGGAAACGAAGAATGGTGGCACTGTATATACACCCATACTATACAAAAAAATGAAACAAGAATTATTACAACAATTAACGAAACAGCTTTCACAAAGTATTAAAGATCTTGATGCGTTCATTATCTCAACGCAGGAAGAAGCAATACAAGCGCCAGGGGCCATGCAATCACAACACGACACCACAAAACGAGAAGCAGGATACCGCATGAATGAACTCGTAGAACGAAGAGCTCATCTCTCACAATCTATAAAAACAATTACAGATTTTGTGCCTCGCATCTTACCTCACTACAATCACGGAGAGATTGGAGCTCTTGTTATCACACAAGATACACAGAACAATAAAAAGAATTACTTTTTATTACCTGCGGGCGAGGGAGAAATTATAGAAAAAGAAGACACCGCACATCACATCTTTATTATTTCTCCTCAATCACCCCTATTCTCGTTATTAGAAGGAAAACGAGTGGGAGAAACATATACGTTTAGAGATAAAATAATTACTATACAAGATATACAATAAAAAAACTCCTCAAAGGAGTTTTTTTATAATGCGCGGGCGACCGGACTTGAACCGGCGACCTTCCGCGTGACAGGCGGACGCTCTAACCAGCTGAGCTACACCCGCATCTTTATGGTGTGTAAACAGTGTATCTATTTTTTACAAAAAATCAACTTACAGATAAAGAACTCCTTTACCTCATAAATAAACAGAACATCCATTCGCCAATTCGCGCGAATTGGCGAATGGATAATTTTAGAAATTAGAAATTCCTGTCTATCAGCAGGCAGGAAGAATTAGAAATTGTTTTCTACTATCCCCTATGGCCTACCCCCTTGTTACTCATTATCCAGTTACAGCATCCCCATCTGTCGTAACACACTCCGATATGCGCGTAAAATTTCTTTTGTTTTTTCTCTGGTGATAAAACCTTGCTCTTGTTGTATTACATGAAGAATTTCCTGACGAAGAGAAATTAATTCATCAAGAGATCCAGTAACGCTTGTATCCGCAGATGTAATACGCTCCTCTATGGTTTTACCTTTGCTTCCTAATGTGCGCAATGATTCATCAAATATTTTATCCGCATCAAGAACCGCCTTTTTCCATTCTTCTGGGTTATTTGAGGTGACATGTTTTAAAACCTGTTTCCAGAATTTTTCCATAACCTGATTCGTTGAAGATGCTTTACGAAGGAAATTAAAACCATATTTTGTTGCCGCTTCAAAATATTGCATACGAATCATAAGCCGTATGGTAAGAACACAAAATACTGCCGAGACAATAAATGAAATCGCTTTAAATAACCACATTGAATCAAGAAACCAAGAAATCATAAATAAATAGTATTAAGTATTAAGTAGTAAGTATTAAGTATGTTTTATCTTTCGTAGACCATTTATTAATTTACTCACTGTAACAGTTTGTTGTGCTATTTTCGAAAACTCATTAGAAGGAATATAGTGAAGATCTCTTCCTATAAGGATTTGATTTTGTACTTCGGTGAGAGATCCAAGGGCAATAGCATAAAACTTCTTTTTATCATCAACTCCCACCCTACTAAAACCTTCTGCGATATTTGAAGTAATTGAAACAGCGGCTCTTCTTATTTGGTTTGTCAATCCAAATATCTCTTCCTTAGGAAACTTCTCAGTAGCAGTATATATCATAAGTACTAGCACATGACTCTCTTTCCAGGCTATAAGATCGGTAAATGACTTGATCTTTTCTCTTTCCATAATACGTACTACTTAATTCTTAATACTGAAATAAATTTAAGAAATTAATTTCTTAAATTTATTTCATAATCATGCCCTATATTGAGTATATCATATTCTCCCCATGGTTTTCCGATCAATTGGAATCCTACAGGCATATGATTTCGGTCATAAGCAGAATCAACAGGAATAGAAATAGCTGGCAACCCCGCGAGGTTCACAGGAATAGTAAACATGTCCTCTAGATACATAGTTAAAGGATCTTGTGTTTTCTCTCCAAAAGAAAAAGCAGGTGAAGGAGCCGTAGGAGCAAAGATAACATCAACATCTTTAAATGCTTTCAGAAAATCGCTTTGAATTAAACGGCGAACTTTCTGCGCTTTCGCATAGTAGGCATCGTAATATCCAGAAGAAAGAACAAAGGTCCCTAAGAGAATACGTCGGCGCACTTCATCACCAAATCCTTTTCCTCTTGTGTCTAGATATGTTTGTAATAGATTTTTGGTTTGTGGTTTGTGGTTTGTGGTTTGTGACGCATATCGCAACCCATCATATCGCGCAAGATTTGAACTCGCCTCAGCAGGGAGAATAATGTAGTAGCAAGAAAGTGCATATTTTACATGAGGAAGAGAGATGTGTTTAATAGTGTATCCCGCGTCTTCAAAACGTTGTAATGCCTTTTGCATCGCAGTAGAAACCTCAGGAGACATTCCTTGCTCATGTAGATATTCATCCACAACACCAATAGTGCGCGAACGAGCTTGCGATTGATTGAATTGGGTTATAGAAGACACATCATGCGCGTGAGAAGTGGCATCGTGAACATCTGCACCCGCAATCACTTGAAAAATATGAGCAGCATCTGCAACAGTACGCGCAAAGGGACCCACTTGATCTAAACTGGACGCAAGAGATATAACTCCATATCGAGAAACGGCTCCGTAGGTTGGCTTTAATCCGACAACCCCACATAATGCGGCTGGCTGACGAATAGATCCTCCCGTATCACTTCCCAACGCACCCAAAGCCATATGAGCACCTACCGCAGCGGCTGATCCTCCAGAAGAGCCGCCGGGAACTTTCGTAATGTCATGGGGATTTCTTGTGGCACCAAATGCAGAATTTTCTGTTGAAGATCCCATCGCAAATTCATCAAGGTTTGTTTTTCCAATAAGAATAGCCCCAGCTTTCTTAAGCTTTTGTATGACCGTCGCATCATACGAGGCTGTATATGGCTCCAATAAATGAGAGCTCGCTGTGGCAGAAAAACCATGTACTAAAATATTATCCTTGATAGCAATGGGAACCCCCTCTAATCCCCCAATAGATTCACCAGCTTGAATACGAGCATCAATACTCTGAGCTGTCTTAAGGGCCCCTTCTTTTTGTAATTGCAAAAATGCGCGCACATCGGTATCGCGTTTTTCTATGTACGCATAGAGCTCTGTGATTGCTTCAACAACGGAGAATTTTTTTTCTCGCAATCCAGCATGATATTCAGAAATAGTTTTTATAGAATCCCAGATCATACCCAGTATATCAACAACGACTTTTTATAGTCACTGCTATTAATAATATTACTAATATTTTTGTAGCCTCTTATAATGCAACGATTTATCTTTTCAAGTTTTGGCTAAAAGCCAAATATCGTTGTTGTATTACTGGGCATATTCAATTATATATTTTATATATTCCATAGAACGACCATCAAAATATTGGAGGAACCTTTAAATGAGAATGCTCCCTTTCTGGAAATTGCGCTTGCAATTCTGGTGGGGTGGATACGTCAGCGTCAAGTCGTTCTTCGGAGACATCTGCTCTCCATACATTAGATTCATATGTCCCTCCCGCCAAAGGCAAAACACCCTCGGTGTCTACCTCTTGCAGTTGCGAAAAATGATCTAAAATTTTAGAGAGATCAGAAATAAGTTTTTCACGCCGTACAGGATCTTGTTCTTCGTCTATGCGCGCGAGTTTAAATAAGTGGCTTAATACCTTATCATCTATATAAGACATATAGGTATCATATCAGAACCACGTTAAAATTCAAAACGATTACTCTTTGTGATGAAGTTCTTTAAGGAATCTTTCTTCATCCCAAATTTCAATTCCTAAATCTTGAGCCTTCTTTAATTTTGATCCCGCATCTGCTCCCACAATAACCACCGAGACCTGTTTGGTAATAGTAGAATGAAAAACCCCTCCTTCTTTTTCTAATAATTCTTTTGCGTGAGGTCGCGACATAGTTGCAAGCGTTCCCGTAAGACAAAACGTTCTCCCAGAAAATATACCCCCTTGAGATTTTTTTGATCTCTCAAGTATAACACCCGCATCCTCAAGTTTTTTAAGTATAGATTGATTGTGCGCATCATGAAACCATTCATAAATACTCTCTGCTACCTTAGGACCCACATCGGAAAGCTCCTGCAACATCTCTACGGTATACAAATTTCCCTGTCGCACAACATCAGAAATAGAAATTTTAGTATGGTGAATATCTTTTTCAATCCTCTGTGCAAGCACACGTGCCGTTTCTTCTCCTATTTGAGAAATACCAAGCGCATACAGAAAACGACTTATGGATATAGATTTTGATTCCTCAACTTCCTGCATCAGATTTTGAGCTGATTTTTCTCCAAACCGTTCCAATACCATAATATCTGCCGCCTCTAAAGAAAATATATCACCCACGTCTCCAATAAGCCCCTCATCTAAAAATCGATCAACAATTTTTTTTCCTAGCCCACGAATATCAAACGCCGCACGAGAGACAAAGTGAATAATTTGATTTCTATTACGCGCGCCGCATTTTTTATTCGTACACTTTATAAATACTCCGTCCCGCGAAACAGGTGATCCATCAATAGGACACAGAGTGGGGATGGAGATTTTTTTCTCTTTTCCTGTTCGTAGGGCCACTAATACTTTTGTAATTTTAGGAATCACGTCTCCCGAACGAGTCACCACAACCGTGTCTCCGATACGAATTCCGAGCCGCTCAATTTCATCAAAATTATGAAGTGTGGCATGAGATATCGTAACTCCCCCCACAAATACTGGCTGTAACACCGCCACCGGAGTAAGCACACCTGTGCGTCCCACTTGTATACGAACCTCACGCACCATAGTGGTAGCCTCATAAGGGACAAATTTATATGCAATAGCTCCTCGCGGCGCACGTCCCACCACCCCCGCGCGAGTAAATAATGCATTATTATTTAATAAGACAACAATACCATCTATTTCATATGATAATTTTTCACGCTTTTTCTCCCATGTAGATTGCATAGCATAGATATCCTCAAGAGTATGCGCTGTAGTATTATGAGGATTAATAGTGCATCCCCACGAAGCAAGCACTTGATGTATCTGTTCATGAGTCGTGATAGAACTGGGAAGAGGACTCACGATATCATATTGAAATGACATTAATTTTCGAGAGGCAGTAATGGCGGGATCAAGCTGTCGTAGTGATCCTGCGGCGAGATTGCGAGTATTGACATATGGTTTTTTTTCTTCTGCAAGTTGTTCTGTATTGATACGCGCTAACTCTTTTTTTGAAATGAAAACTTCTCCACGAATAACCACGTGATCGGGAATAGGCCACGTACCAAACGCTTCTAATTTCTGAGGAATATCTCCTATGGTACGAATATTTTGAGTGACATCTTCTCCTACGTGTCCATCGCCCCGAGTAATTGCCTGTGTTAAAAGTCCATGGTTATATACCAAATCAATAGCAAGTCCATCAATTTTGAGCTCGCAATAAAACGATGCAGAAGAGGTTTGGGTCCCCTCTCCTTGAATTTTTGTATGAAGATATTTTTCAGCCCGCTCTACCCATGCCTGTATTTCTTCTTGAGAAAATGCATCAGCAAAAGAGAACATGGGAAATTCATGTTCAGCTTTTACAAACACATCAAGCGGCTGTGCTCCCACACGTTGCGTAGGAGAAGCATGCGTCGCATACTGAGGATATTTTTTTTCCAAAGCCTCAAGCTCATGAATAAGCGCATCAAAAACCGCATCGGTAATTTCTGGAGCATCAAATGTATAATAGAGCGCGCGATGATACGCGATGAGTTTTCTCAACTTTTCAATTCTATCTTTTGGATTGTCCATACATAATTACTCACACAAACTCAGCTCAATAGCACGCGTGCTCCCTTGTTCTGTCGCCCGAGATATTATTTTATAACCAGGACCACCTCCACAAGAAGAAAGCGCGGGGATTCTCTTTATATTCACACCCCCCTCATCCAACGTAGTAGGAAAAGGATCTCTTAAAAAATATTCCTCATTAATAATTTTATTTATTGCTCGTTCCACACCCGCATCAGCTTGCATAATAGCCGCACTTGAATTCACAATTGAACGAGACACTTGAATACGTTTCACTGATAAATACCCTGCAATCGTAATAATGCTCAACATAATTGAACCAATCACCGCTACCGCGGTAAGTAAGGCTTGTCCATTATTTTTTTGTATATAGCTTCGTTTTTTCATGTAGGAATATATATTAAAACCAAGCCGGCAATGAAGTATCATTTTGACGATGGGGCGTAATGCTGTTGAGATTATAATAAATACGAGGACTAATGGTGGTCTGGAGTGTTTTACGTATAGGACCAGAACTAATACTTGCATCGGATATTTCCATAGTAATAGTCATCATCACGCGCGGAGGAGCCCCTTGGGTAAGACTTGAAATAACGTCCGCATTGAAAGAAGCAACTTTAATAGCTGTACTAATAACAGTGTCCGTAGGACAATAATTCACATGAGGTAATTCTTGAGTACCTTCATGAGGAGTAAAACCAATACATGATCCTCCCGTAATACCACTTGGACTTGCGGTTCTTAACTGACGAGCAATATTCTCAAAGATAATACTCCCTGCGTCATTTGCCTCCATAAGCACTAGCGCCACCCGTTGATTACGTAATGATTGCATAAATCCCCCCATCGCAATGGAAATAAAAATACCAAATACACCAAACGCCACCATCATTTCAGCAAGCGTAACTCCCGATCTATCTTTTACAAATGTAGTAGGTATATGAATCATAGCGTTGAAGCGGGCGGCTTATACCACCAATTAAGAAATGTATCTGTAACAGTTGAAATGGGATTTCCTCCTTGAGGACTTGTATACACAGAAGAGGTGGCATGTATCTGAGATCCACTTGAATCAATATAAACCACCCTATAAAACGTAGCTCCATCTAACTGAATGGGCCGACTAAGGGGAGATGTGGCTGAAACATTATTATTTATCTGGGTCGTGTTGTAATCAATTTCAAAATCACCCGATCCGATGTCTGTATTGAACGCAAAGGTAGGATTTAATTCCCCCTCCATTTCCACATAATTTCTCTGCACAATATTCGCGACAATTTCAATACCCTCTACCGCTAAATGTGACGCAACATAATTTTCAGAAGTAAGACGAGATAACTTAAATGAAGTTTGTAATAAACCAAAAAATCCTAAAAGACTAATAACCGAAATAGAAATTGCCAACATAACTTCAACTAAAATCTGCCCGTTCTTATATTGCACAAACGTCTTACGCTGAGATCTACGTGTAAAGAATATTATGGGCATGGGGGTGATACTATTTGAGGGGTTCCAATAGAATTTATTTTCACCAAAGATGAAGAAAGGTGTTTATTACTAATAATAGTAAAACAATTAGTTCCTGGTGGAGGGTTAGAAGGATATTGAGTGCCAAATGGAGCAAGAAATACAAGGGTAAAATCTCCTACAACATCTACGCTGAGATCAGGAACAAGGGATTCAACAGTAAACACGGTAGGTGAAGTAGGACAAGATCCTGTACTTGCATCAGGAGGAACTGAAACAATAGAAACAGTATTATTCATAATACGAACCCCGTACCCACACGCACCTCCTCGTGTTGCCATGGCATATTCTCGCGCTTGATAGATAGCTTGAAATATTTTTGCCTGATCTTTGAAAAACAACACACTATCATTCGTATTAGACCCCGTGCTCACTCCCATGGCAGTAAAAATACCAATAAGGCCAACTACAATCATCATTTCAACAAGCGTAAAACCACCCACCAAACGAGTTGGAAATAAAGAAATTATTTTATGATAAGTCTGTTGTATAGAAATCATGAAGAACAAGAAGTTAGAAGCTTCCTATTCTTTGTATTATATCAAAATATACCCCCAAAAGACCAGCGCCCCAAAACAAAATAAGAAAACTCGCTAAGATAATAAAAGGACCAAAAGGAATCTGGTCGGATCCCTTTTTACGTCGCGCGAGGAGCAGAGGAAAAACAAGGATTGTTCCTAGGATAAAAGAGCAAATAACCACCAATAAAATATCTGGCCAACCAAACAAAAGTCCAAGCGCAGCAATTAATTTTATATCCCCCACTCCCATTCCACGGCCCCGCGTCATGAGCACAATAAGCAAAAAGAAAACTCCCGCGCCCAACATACCCGTGAGATGATTCAGCAATATAGAATTCCACGGTTCAATAAGCGGCGCAAAATGCAAAAGGAAAGAACCTTTTGCAAGATCACTCTCAAACCCCGCATACATCAAGAATGCCGTCCATATAATCCCCATACATCCCAATAATAAATTAGTGCCATTAGGAATAATAAAGTGCCGCATATCAACCACAAACGCAAATAACAATATCATGCTCACCAACAACCAAAAGGGAATAACAAAACTAAAAAGCCAAATTGGAGAAACAAAGGGGAAAATATGAAAGAAGAGAGCATAAAGACCAACCGCAATAAGGCCCAAACCCAATTCTATCAGAGGATATTGCCATGATAATTTTGCAGAGCATGAACGACACTTTGCTTTTTGCACCACAAAACTGAGTACAGGAATCAACTCATACCATCGCAATTGAGTATGACATGAAACACAGTGAGAGCGTCCTCTCACAGTGTGAAAAGTAAATTTTTTTTCTGGATCGTACCGAAGAATAAGTACATTCAAAAAGCTCCCCAGTACAAGACCAAGTACAAATAACAATAATAAGATCATAAACTACCAAGTAATAGAATAGATACTATTATCAGACAATGTTGCAGAAGCTCCATTTGAACTTATGCTATATCCCGTATGACCCGCGACTGGTTCTTTTGGAATACTTGAGCTACCCCCTAAACACGTCACGAGAGCTGCTTCATCAGAAGCATAGGTTCCATTTTGTTTTGTAGCACACAACTCCTGAAGGGCGGCTATCTTTTGCAAATCAGATTTACGACGTGCGTCATTCGCAGAATCACGAAACTTTCCCGCCCCTACTAAAAACATACCAGAAAGAATGGCAATAATACCAACCACAATCATAATTTCGACGAGTGTAAAACCATTTTTGGAATGTATATCCATACGCATTGTATTATTTATAAAAATTATTAAATGAATGTCTATTAAACAGATTTCTTACTCTACATTGTAAACGATTGCGCAAGATTGTAAATAGGACTCAAGATTGAAGCAAAAAGCGTAGCAATCAAAACTCCCATAATAGCAACAAGGAGTGGTTGCAATAACTCAGAAAGATTGCTCAACATACTGTCTGCTTCACGACCATAAAAGTCTGCAATTTTTAACATAATCACATCAAGTCGTCCGGTGGTTTCTCCTATGGCTGCCATTTGTCCTACCATATCAGGAAACAATTTTGGATTTGCGAGAACTAGTTGAGAAAATAAAGCTCCTTCACGTACCCCATCCGCAATAGAACGAAACGCTTCTTTGTATGCAACATTACTAATAGTATCTCCCGCAATTTCAATAGCTTGTGTAATCGGAATACCTCCTTGAATTAATACCGCAAATGACTGCGAGAAGCGAGTAATATAAATTTTTCTAAATAATTTTCCAAAAATAGGAAGCCGCAGAGTTATTTCTCCCAATACTGTTTTTCCTTCTTCGCTACGAAAATAATCCATGGCAATAAATACGGCTCCAAAAATACCCAAAAGAAGAATCCACCACCATTGCGCAAGAAATCCTCCCAATGAAAATACCACGCGACTAAACACGGGCATCTGAACACCCGATTCCACAAATGTTGCCTCTATTTTAGGAAACACCACCGCGACCATAATACCTCCCACAATCACAAATAATATCAACAAGATAACCGGATAAATAAGCGCGCTCGTAATTTTCCCTTGCCATTGAGCTTCTTTTTCTAAGTAATCGGCTAAGAAAATAAGAGCCTGTTCAAGACGCCCTGTCACCTCTGCTGAATGAACCATGCTAATAAAGAAATCAGAAAAAACATCGCGATGTTTATCAAGCGCTTGAGAAAAAGAAAGTCCCGCTTGAATATCTTGATACAACTGAATAGTCACTTCTTTTAAAACAGGGTTGGTCACTTGTCGTTGTAATAAATTCAACGCATCCCCCAACGGAACCTCGGACTGCACAAGCGTGGCAAGTTGTCGCGCAAACACCATAATATCTTTGCGCTTTACTCTGTTAATAAAATTAAAAACCGTGCCCCGCAATCCAGAACTCTCTGCTGATTCAATAGAAAGCACAAAAAGCTCGTGGTGAGATAATATCTGCACCGCGGTATCACGATTGGAGGCTTCCACCATACCCACCTGTAACTCTCCATTTTTATTGCGCGCTTGATATTTAAATTTCATAAACTATCTATCTAATAAAATACGTAATTCTGATGGATTGGGAGAATAAATTTGAGCTTGTTCCAAACTAATTTCGCGACGAGACACCAAATCAGCAAGTGAACGATTGAGTGTAATCATTCCTTCTTGCGTGCTGGTGCTAATAACCAAATCAATCTGATACGTTTTCCGTTCACGAATCAAATTTCTCACCGCAGAATTTGCAATCATAACTTCACACGCAGGCGCACGTCCCCCATCAATACGAGGAATCAATCGTTGTGACACAATACCCACAATAGTTGCCGCAAGCTGAGAAGCAATCTGATTTTGTTGTGCCGAAGGAAAACTATCAATAATACGATCTATGGTTTGCGCCGCAGAGTTTGTGTGCAGAGTAGAAAATACCAAGTGTCCCGTTTCAGCCGCCGTCAACGCTGTGGCAATAGATTCAGCATCGCGCATTTCTCCAATCATAAGCACGTCAGGATCTTGTCGCAATACTGATTTCAGCGCATTAGAAAAAGCGGCCGTATCACTCCCCACTTCACGTTGTGAAACAATACTTCTATCTTGCACAAAGGTATATTCCACCGGATCTTCAACGGTCACAATGTGATCAGTTCGCGTATGATTGATTTCATCAAGCAGAGCCGCAAGCGTTGTTGATTTTCCATGACCCGCAGGACCCGTGACTAAAATAAATCCCTGAGATAATTTCGTAAAATCATGCAAGACGGGAGGAAGACCAAGATCTTCAATCGTGCGTACTTGAGCAGGAATTAACCGCAACGCCGCCGCAAGAAATCCTCTCTGATAATATACATTCACACGAAACCGAGCTTTATCTTCAAAGCTATATGAAAAGTCAATTTCGCGTTGTGCCACAATACGTTGTTGCTGTTCGGGATTGAGAAGCGCCATAATGAGCCCCTGCGTATCTTGCGGAGTAAGAATATGATCACTCGTTAAAGGAGCCAACGCTCCATCAATACGAAGCGTGGGATATCGTCCCACGGCAATATGTAAGTCAGATGCGTTTTGACGCGCGCACGTTAATAAAAGTTCTTGCAATTTTTTTTCGTAATCCATAAAAAGAAGTGGTGAGTAATGAGTAGTGAGTGATAAGTGACAAGCAGAGAATATATTTTATACTATCTCCTCATCCCTATACACTCGTCCCTATACCTACAGTATACCTTATTTTATTTTTTCTCACAATTATAATGCACGGTATTATTCCGTCTCTCGTAATACGGTTTCAATAGATACCTGCCCGCGCAATGCCTTCAAAATACCATCTTGACGCAAGGTGAGCATTTTTTGACGTTGTGATTCCTTCACCAACTCAGATTCTCCCCCCTTTGCCTCCATAATATGAGAAAGTTCTTTTGTCATCTCTAATACCTCAAACAACGCAATACGTCCTGCAATACCCTTTCCCTTACAAACGTCGCACCCGCTACTGGTATACACCATAAATTCTCCCGAAGGAATTGCCTTTTTATTTTCATCAGAGAGTGACGCAAGCTCAGTTTTTATGATCTCTGATATCTCAGCGCTGGGCGCTTTTTTAGTAAGACATGCCTGGCACAAACGAGGAACCAACCGTTGCCCAATCATTACGTTCAAAGCCGCAGGAATAAGGAACGATTCAACACCCATATCAATAAGACGAGGAATAACTCCCACTGCATTATTCGTATGCAGTGTAGAAAGCACAATGTGTCCTGTAAGCGCAGCATGGACCGCAAGTCCCGCAGTCTCATTATCACGAATTTCTCCCACCATAATAACGTCTGGATCTTGACGTAATATTTGTCGAAGTCCTGAAGCAAAGTCATATCCAATTTCTGGATGCACCTGTGATTGGTTCAGTCCATCCATATAATATTCCACAGGGTCTTCCAAACTCACAATGTTAATATCATCTTTATTAAGAATTTGCATCAATGCATACAGAGTGGTGCTCTTTCCTGATCCCGTGGGTCCTGTAATGAGAACCATACCATACGGTTTATCAATCGCAGCTCTAATAAGGCGTTCGTTTGCGCCCAAAAGACCCAAATCTTCCAATCCCTTTAATCCCACTAGTGGATCAAGCACACGAATAGCAACTTTTTCTCCTGCAGGAGTCGGAAACGTAGCCACACGAAAATCTATATCACGCCCCATAAGCACCGCGCGAAAACGACCATCTTGTGGAATGCGTGTTTCATCAATTTTTAAATTGGAGAGCACTTTAATACGCGATATGATGGGTTGATGTAATTCAATCGGCATAGAAGCAACCTCCTTCAGATCTCCATCTAATCGAAACCGAATACGCAACCTATTGCGTTGTGGTTCAATGTGAATATCGGAACTTTTTTCCCACACTGCCTCCTTAAGCGTAGAGGCGACAATTTTAATAATAGGAGCATCATCAATACCCTTCGCTCCCGCCTCAATTTGAACTGCGCGAAGATCCGAAGAAAATTTCTTTGTATTGAGAGATGAAATGGCGCGCACCGCAGCTTCAACTTCACTGCGAAACGGAGAATATCTCCGCAAGATCGCTTCCCAGAGGGAAAGAGAAACAAGATACACTCCTAAATTTACTTTTTGTTGTTTTGCAATAAATCGAAGCGCGTCCTGAGCTTTGGTATCATCAGGAGAAATCATACCCACCACCAACATATCATTCTGCCACGCGAGAGGCACCACGCGAAAATTACGTACCGTTTCCTCAGGAACAAGTTTAAATAACTCATCAGAAATGGTTGCGGGATCAACAATACGATACGGTACTTTCAATAATTCACTCTTTACCTTTAATAAGGTCTCTTCAGGAACAAGACGACGTTCGGTAAGAAGATCTTCAGCGCTTCTATTCGCAAACGAAGCCTCTTGTAAAAGTTTTCGTCCTTGTTCTTCTTCAAGCGCAGAAGCGCGTACCAATGCATCAATAAGAACTTTATTTTCCATTGTAAAAAATTACTAGTTACTAATTCACTATTCGCAAAACATGTATCTACAGTATACAGTACCTTTGCATGAAAAACAAAAACAGCCCTCTGGCTGTTTCTCTAATTACTAACTACTAACCCCTATACCCTAATCACTTCTACTGCACTCCAAACGGCGTTGCGTTCCCTTGAGTGTTTGGTGTTGAAGGAATAGGAATAAATTGTTTTCCTCCTTTCGTGAATTGTTCTAGTATTTTTACTGAACTGAATTGTATAGATTTCAAATCATCAATAGCTTGTAATTGCCCGGTGGATCCGATGGTGTTATCTATCAACGCTGGTTGCACAAAGAAAAGATAGTATGCCGCAAGTCCCACAATAATAAGAACAAGAAACAACAAACCAAACCCAAACCATCCCCCGTTTTTCTTTTTATCTTCTTGAATAACAATAGCCATATTTATGGAAGTTGATAATAACTCGTGACCACAAACGACACATTTAATTTTTGTGGATCTCCTCCTTCGGTGGTGTTGCGTTCAATATGAATTTTATTCGGATCAAGAACAAGCAAATTACTTTCCAGCTGTCCAAACATAAGTTTTATATCATTATATCCTCCTTGTGCTTTTACGGTTGTATCTACTACTCCAACCCCCTGCAATGCTTTGTATAGTGGTGTACGCGCGGGTTGCACTTGGCTTGCAGTTTCTAAAATCGTCACTCTATTCAAACGAGCAAATCCAGAAAGTTGAGCAGCAACTTGACTCACATCAATTGAAGTAGGAAGTACCCGGCTTGCAATATCACGTACTTGATTTATATCTTGACCAGCCTGAACCATAGTTTTTAACTGATCCGTTGATCCTTGATACTTAACGAGAAGCTCTCGCTTGGTAAACAATTCGGAACGCAAAGTATCAATAGCAGTATACGCAGGCTTAATAAATGATGAATACGTAAAAGCGGCTGCAACAAGAAAGAGGAATGCAAGAATAATAAATAAGATACGTTTGTTAAGTGGATTCATATAAATTATTGAGTTTTAGTACTGGTTGCAAGAACGCTTGTGGAGAGCCATCCCGCTTTTACTTCCATGCGGACTGAAAATGCAAATCCCCCTCCTTCTTTTGGATCTTGTTTCTTTGAAGAAGCAAGAACAGCTTGCGCAACATGTTCATCACTCTGTATCGTTGCAACTTGCAATACAACCGTATCAAAATCAGGAGCAATTGCATCAAATTTCAAAACGAGCTTTGGCACATCCACATCTAACGTAGTGATACGCACCGTGGGCACAATACGTTTTTCTAAAAACGTAAATATGCGTGAAGGATAGATGTGAGCAGAATATAAATTATTTATGTTATATAACTGTGAATACAGACGCACCATGTCTTTTTGTTGCCCGTTCTTGACGTCTTTAGAAAGATCTGCAGTACTTGCATCTACTTTCTGAATTTCACTATTAAGATATGGGGTATACCCAAAATCCATTCCCGCATAAATAATGACACACAACAAGAAAAGCACTCCCGAAATAATAAGAAGTCGCCACGGAGCTCCCGCTGAACCCGTTGATTTTGATGATCCCGCAGAAACATTAGGAGTATAGTTCAACATGAAAATATAAAATGAAACAAAATAATTTTAGGCGTATATTACATAAATCCCTTTATTGCAAGCCCAATCGCAAGCGCAAACCGAGTTTGCAACTCTCGTTCAACCACAGCAAGATGCTGGGGCGCAGGAGCGAATAATAATCCATTTCCAGGCATTGTGGGAAGCGCAAGTTTTTTTTCTGCATACGCTTCAATACCCATAAGATTTGATCCTCCTCCAATAAGAAGACACCGCTCAATTTTTGTACTGTGTAGCCGCTCACATTCAGCGCGCGCCTTCTCTACTTCATGTAGTATAACATCAATAAACGGAATTTCCAATGTGGATAACTCATATTCTCCACGACCTCCCACAAGTCCTTTTTGTTTTTTAAGTTCTTCAGCGCGGCGAAGCCCCACGCCCAATCCTCGAGCAATCGCGTTCGTAAGTGTGTCCCCCGCATAATCAATCTGCGCATTTAATTTTACAAATCCCTGATCAACGGCTGTAATGTTTGTGCACCGCGCGCCAATATCCACAATAAGTGTGGGCGTTGCATCTGAGCCCACAATAGAACGTGTATACGCAAGCGGCTCTACTTCAAGCGCATGAAGAGAAAGTCCCGCATGTTTAAAAATACGACGGTAGCGTTCTATAACTTCATTGGGAATAGCAATTAAAAGAATATATTGTTTAATAAATCCATTTTCGTCTTCTTTTTGTCCCACGCGAATCCAATCAACCGCAATCTCAGAAAGAGGAAGCGGAATGTGTTGCCGAATTTGGTATGACATCGCTTTTGCAGTCTCCTCATCGTTCATAGAAGGAATTTCAAGCACTGTAATGAATGATGAAAACGTGGGCACTGAAGCAATAGCATTGGTCGTAGAAAATTTACCCTGCTTGATAAGCGTTGCAAGCATGTGAGACGTTTCCTCCTCAGAGAGCTTGAGATCATTTGCTTGAATCACATTATTCGCTCGTTCAAAATGTCCAAAGCTTTCTAAAAGCGCATAGTTTTTAAGTGAAACATGATCACCTGATCGGGTGAGTTCTGCAATTTTAATAGACGTGGTTCCAATATCACACCCTAAAAATGAACTTGGTTTGAAAAATTTTTTCTTAAGAACATCAAAAAACATGGGTAATAAGTATTAAGAAGTTAGTATTAAGTATTAAGCATAGAGATAAATAACTCTTCACAAAAATCCGCGAAGTCAATTTCATTCCTTAATACGTACTACTTATCCCTCTATACTTATCTATAGTATAACGTATTTTTTTATTTTAATATAGAGGAGCATATGAAATAATAACAAATATCTAATTACCAATTTCTAAATAATTCTCTAATACCGTATCTGTTAGATATTGGAAATTAGATATTAGAAATTGAGCGCTCAATACTATGCAAAATATGAACATTCTCACAAAAAGAATAGTTCCGTTTGGAAACAAGATATATTATTATGCGCTAGATATCCTCTTCCCTCCCATCTGTGTTTCCTGCTCTGTGCCAATAAAAGATCAGCGCACATATCTGTGTTCAGACTGCTTTGATAAAATTACCATTCAAACCGCCCCCACATGCCCCGCGTGTGGGAAAAGACAAGCAGGAAAAGAATTGTGTCACAGAACTCCCTATACGCTTGCCGCCTCATGCTATTATCATGAACCCATTCCTCAACTCATACAGTATTTTAAATACAAAAAACTAGAAAATATACAAACCATACTCTCAGCAATTCTTATTGTGCATGCGCAAAAAATAATTCCCCACATAGAATCCTATATAATTTCATATATACCCCTCCATCCCAAGAAAGAACAAGCACGAGGATTCAATCAATCACGCATACTGGCGCAGACAGTAGCCAACTATTTTCAGATACCGTGTATGCAGACACTACAACGAATACGCAACACTCCTTCTCAAACAAAACAAAAAGGATCTTTGGGACGATATAAAAATATACAAGATTGCTTCAGTAGCGTGGACCCCAAAAACATCCAGGGAAAAAATATTATCTTAGTAGATGATGTGTCTACCTCAGGAGCCACCCTACGAGAAGCAACAAAAATCCTCCGCACATATCACCCACACCATATTGTCGGACTGGTGATTGCAAAAGTAGAATAAAATTCCCCTTACGGGGAATTTTTTTGCGGAAGGTAGAGGATTCGAACCTCTGAGACCCTTTCGGATCTACCGCATTTCAAGTGCGGCGCTTTCGACCGCTCAGCCAACCTTCCATAATAACCACGCCACTTAACGTAGGGAGCATAGCAAAAATAATAAAAAAATCAACAAAAAATCATAACCCTACTCACTATTTTATATACCACTTAAAACTGTAATTTTTGCTCCAATGGTATTTAAACGATGCGCAATCTCTTCGTACCCCCTATTAATAGAATACACATTGCGTAAAACAGATGTTCCCTTTGCCGCGAGCATCGCAATAAGAATAATCATCGCCGGACGAAGCGCGGGAGGACACACCACCTGCGCCGCCTTCAACGGCGTGGGCCCTTGAATAAACGCGCGGTGGGGATCTGCAAGTGTCACCTTTGCACCTAATTTATTTAATTCCGCAAAATAAATAGCGCGATTCTCCCACATCCAATCATGAATTAATGTGGTACCTATCGCCTGTGTTGCAATGGGAACAAAAAACGGAAGGTTATCAGTATTAATACCCGGATATGGTTGTGCATGAATTTTGTCCGCAGGCGCGCGCAACTTTGAAGGATATACCGTAACATCAACAAGTTTTGTTCTTCCATTCTTTGCAAAATACGGGGTATGAAATTTATATTTCAATCCCATCTTTTCTAATTTCAATAATTCCAACTTAATAAAATCCACCGGACATCGAGTCACGGTTAATTGCGAGTGAGTCGTAACCGCCGCGCTCAAAAACATCATAGACTCAATCGGATCCTCGCTGTTATGATATTCCACAGACATGTTGATATCTGCAACGCCATGAATAGTCAGGCTTGAAGTTCCAATTCCCTCAATACGCACCCCCATTTTTTCTAGAAAGAAACACACATCTTGCACTTGGTAGTTTGGAGTTGCAAATGAGATTGTTGTTTTTGCAGGAATACGCGCCGCGGCGATAAGAAGATTCTCGGTTGCAGTATCGCTCGCTTCATATAATGTGATATCAGCACCATGTAATTTTCCAACCCGAATTTCATACTCATTCTCATGAGTAATAATTTTTACTCCTAAATCTTCCAACCCATAGCGATGTGCCGCAATAGTGCGTTGCCCCATTTTACATCCACCCGCATGAGGAAAATGGAAAAGTTTTTCATGATGGATAAGCCCTCCTATCAACATAAGCACAGACCGAATCTTTCCCGCAGAGGCTCCATTTAATCCTTTCATGTGTATCTTTTTAGGAGGCGTTATTATTACACTATTTTGTGCGATCCATTCAACCTGAAACCCAATACTCTCAAGCACTTCCACAAAACGATTCACTTCTTCTATATGTGGAATACCGTGGAGTGTTGTTTTTCCTCTATTTAAAAGTGCCGCCGATAAAACACCCAATGCACCATTCTTTGAGGCGTTGGTAGTAATGTTCCCATGCAATTTTCTTCCTCCTTCAATTTGAAAATCAATAGAATCAGACATAGCAAGAATGCGCCGCCCCAAAACATGACTTATTTTTTCAAGCACCTGAGTTGTAAAATTTTGATTCCCCCCTTCCATGCGTGCTACCGCGCTTTGCGATGTATGTAACGACTTTGCAAATTCCCCCTGGGTCATGCCGCGCGCCTCACGAATAGATTTAATAAATAATCCTATTTTTTGTTGTTCTGTCATACCATGTAGTAATTAGTAACTAATAACTAGTAACTAGAGTTAGTAATTCCACGAGATTTTCTTCATTTATTACTAGTTACTATTAGTAGTATATCACATATGATATAATTTTGTCATGGTGGATATCCAAAAAAACGTCTCTCTGCAATCCTACAACACCTTCCACACAAAAAATATCGCGCGGTATTTTGCGATAGTAGAAACTCCCCGTGATATACCAGAGCTTATTGCAGTTGCGCATAAAAAAAATATTCCCCTTCACATACTCGGAGGAGGTTCAAATACTATTTTTACAAAAGATCCAATTGAACAGTTAGTGCTCCATATGAAAGAGTCTTATATCCATATATGCACAACAGAAGACACAACCGTAGATATAGAAATAGGAGCAGGAACAAAATGGGATGAGGTGGTACAATGGGCAATACAAAATAACATATCCGGCACAGAAGCTCTCTCAGGAATTCCTGGAACTGCAGGGGCGGCACCCATACAAAATATCGGCGCATACGGACAAGAAATACGAGATGTGCTCATAGAAGTACACGCATATGATATCGCGCATCACGCACAAGTAATACTCCCCATTTCAATATGTCACATGACCTACCGATCGAGCATATTTAAAGAAGAACGCGGACGATACATTGTTACCGCGATAGTACTTAGACTAAAAAAAGAATTACCCCACATCCCCGCATATCCTGACGTACAAGATTATTTTAAAAAACAATTTATTTCCAATCCCACGCTTTCTCAGATTCGTGAGGCGATACTCTTTATTCGCAGTCAAAAACTTCCTGATCCAGATATACTTCCTAACGTGGGATCATTTTTTAAAAATCCAATCATCACTCAAACCCAAGCAAAAGAATTACAAAAAAACTACCCCTTCATAAAACTTTTTCCCATTAATGCAACACAGGTAAAAATCCCCGCAGGATGGCTCATTGAACAATGTGGACTAAAAGGAACCACTATTGGACCCGTCGGCATCTATGAGAAAAATGCACTCATCCTCACCAACACAGGAGGAGCGACCTATCACGATATTATGTTTGCGAAAAATAGCATCACTCAAAAAGTTTTTGAAAAATTCAAAATTTCTCTTGAAATGGAACCGGACTGTATATAAAATTATATATAAAGACACACCAAAACACACAAGCCAAAGTTTTTGACGATCGTCAAAAACTTTGGCTTTTTGATCTAGTAAATTCTATATATCAAGTTGAATAAAATAATACCATCGAATAACCCGTAAGTACTACTGAAAATCAATAGAGAACGTGTACATACCCATACTACACAATCCCCGAAGTGTGGTCCCCACTTTTTGAGGAGGGATCTCAATATCAGTCACCCCAGATGCGGGCAAATTTTTTCTATAGCCAATACTTGGAATCGTCAGTGCAGAGGAACAATCAAAAGTTCCCCGTGTGACCACTCGTATAATAGTTGGTATATCGGCACGTGCCGTTGTTGCGCGAGGAGTATATCCCCCTTTTGCAGTTATGGGGATAATTTGTTTTCCATCAACCACAGATAGAGCATCCGATGGCGCTTGAGCAGAAGACGTAGGACTCTTCTGAATAAGGAGTATGGTTCCTCCGATAATAGCGGCCGCGATAAGCGTTGCAATAATAATAAATTTCATATACTTAAAAATTAAATAGTGGTGGAATAAGTCCTATCGCCACAAGACTATTTATAATATTAAACAATGCAAAGAAAATTACCACCAACCCAGCGGATTTAAAGAATATGCCAGATATTACCTTGTTATGAATACGCGCAGAAGTGAAACTTAACACCGCAAGAACTGGCAATGTTCCCAACGCGAAGAAAAACATAGTAAGAGCCCCGCTCCAGAAATTCCCCGTAGAAAGCGCATAGAGTTGCATAGACTGAGTGAATCCACACGGAAAAAAGAATGTCGCAATTCCTAAAAGAAGCGGAGTGAGAATACGATTTATTTTTTTTATTTCAAGCGCACGTTGAGAAATGTGTTTGGGAAGAGTAGGTTGTACCCGTTTTGTCCATGAAAAAACGTCCAGTAAATTAAGTCCAAGCAGAAACATAACAAGTCCCACAATCAAACTCAGAATAAATGTACCTACTGTATTTAATTGAAACGCAGATCCTAACGCTCCAATAACACCCCCCAACACAAAAAATGAAATAAGACGTCCTATATGAAACAAAGCTTGCGGTTTCGTTTTTTCACCCTCTTTTGCAAAATTTGCAGACATAGAAAGCACCAACCCTCCCACCACCGCCATACAGGTAGAAAGTGATGCAATGATGCCAATAAAAACTGCGGTGCCATATCCCACGGTTCCTGTAGTAATCAGGTTCACGATTCCTAATTTCTGTAATAGAACAAAGACAAAAAGAAACACCAACGCAATAGGAAGAGCAATTTTGAAATCAGACCACACGGTTGTTTGTTTTTGCCTATCGGTAGAAAACATATATCCTCGGTCCTTCACATATACACTTAATTCCTGAGCGATATCCATATCAGATTTTTCGCCAAAGTCACCCACTACCTCAAGAGTTTGTTTTGAAAGATTTGCCTTCACGCTTTGTATGCCTGACACCTGTTTGAGCTCGCTTTCTATAAGCACCACACATGAGGAGCAATGCATACCGTGAATATGAAATGAATAGGTTTTCATAAAAATAAATATACCGTAATTATAATTTTTTTGTTTTTAAACGAAGTGAGTTTGAAACCACTGAAACACTAGAAAACGCCATTGCGGCTCCCGCAAACACGGGACTCAACAACCATCCGAAAAACGGATAGAATAGCCCTCCGGCAAGCGGAATACCAATCACATTATAAAAGAATGCCCAGAAGAGATTCTGTTTTATGCCTCGCATGGTTATTTTTGAGAGACGAACAGCTTTTACTAACTTAGAAATGTCTCCATGCAATAACGTAATTCCCGCTGATTCAATCGCCACATCAGTACCGGTTCCCATGGCAATACCCACATCAGCAGCGGCAAGCGCGGGAGCGTCATTTACGCCGTCTCCTGCCATAGCAACAACTTTCCCATGAGATTGTAATTCTTTAATCTTGTGTAATTTATCTTCTGGTAATACCTCGGCAACAACTTCATCAATGTGTACCTCTTGCGCAATATAGTGGGCCGTATTTTTATTATCTCCGGTGAGCATTATTACCTGCACACCCAGAGCATGCAGTTGTGCGATTGCGTTTTTTGCTTCCGCCTTTACTTCATCAGCAACCATAACAATACCCAACACCGTTTCTTGAGTAGAAAGAATAATGGGAGTTTTTCCTTCTGTAGTCTCCTTTTCTATAAGAGAAACATTAAAAGAAAGTTTAAGGTCTTTTAATAATTCCGTGTTGCCGGCATAATATATGGTTCCAGAAATTTCTCCACGTACACCCTTACCTTTTATAGCTTCAAATTTTTCCGTAGAAGATGTGGCTATTTCTTTTGACTGAGCATATGAAAGAATCGCATGTGCTATAGGATGTTCTGATCCATGTTCTAATGAAGCAAGAATCGTAATGAGTTCTTTATCTGTCTTCTGTGAAAAATTCCTCACCGAGACAACGCTCGGTTTTCCTGCGGTAATAGTTCCTGTTTTATCCACTACAACCGTAGTAACCATATGAAGTTTCTCCAAAGTAGCAGCGTCTTTGATC
>JAKAIF010000006.1 GCA_021814445.1 bacterium | reverse complement strand
CGATCTAATCTGTCCACCTTGTACATCAAGCTTATATCCAGGATTGATAGCACCGATACCTAGGCTAGTTCCATCATCATACAGAAGGGTAGAGGCTTTAATAGTGCTTGCGGTATCCCATTTTGCAAGATAGTTTGCACTTCCGCTTCCGCTGACTCCTGCAATATTTGCCCATGAGGTTCGACAATCCGAAGCAAAACAAAGTGAACCCGCAGAAACTTGTCCAGAAAACGACCCATCTTTCCATCGCGCTGAAGGATATGTTCCTATGTTATATGATCCATCGGTGTTGGGAATAAGATCGCTATCAAAAGCCGCGGCATTCACGCGAGTAATCGCTGATCGTAATGAACGAGCAATGCGTTGTCCGCCATTTGATTGTTGTGAGATGGCGATATCAATTTGCACCACATCTTTTGAAGCAGGTTGTGCAAAACGACGGAATTCTAAATTATCAATAGATACTTTATCATTGGTGATTACTTGCGGGGTACCACTTGTTCCTTGTGTGACGTAGATACGATTATTCTGTAAATAGAGAGTAGTTGGATTTTGTGCGGCAATAGGCATCTGTAATACAAGCGTAGAACTTGGAACACCTGAGTCACCTTGTATAATACTTGCACCACGTATATACCGTTGGATTGTTTGTATAGCAAAGTTTAATTGCCCTGATACCTCGTTCTGATTGAATTCAGAAACTTGAGTTGTAGTAATGGTATTTAACATTCCACCGAGGATACCTGTGGATATTCCAAGAATACCCAAATAGATAATAAGTTCGGCCAACGAAAAACCTTTGCGATTTTTTAGAAATGACATATATGAATATTATTATCTATTATATCATACTTTGCAATAATATGGTACATATGCGGATAAAATTAATTCAGAGGATATGTCTAGAATCTATCAGTATTATTAAATATAAAATATGTATTTAAGAAAGACTTCGCCTTCGGTATTTACAACTCCCATACATTGATTAACTCTTCCTATGATGAACCATCGGGCAACCACCAAGTTAATAAAATGAATTTACCCTTTATGCTCAAGAATGGATCATCTACTTATCATTTCCGAGTTGTATACTAATTGTTTTTTCATAACTCAACAATTAAGTTGCAAAAAATGAAGGAACAACAAAAATGCTTGATATGTTATCTATAATAGAAAGACAAAAACTTCTCAAAGAAATGAGCATCATCAAAGATGAACCTGAATCCAAAAAAATACCCGCGTTATTATGGAGAACAACACTTCTCAAATTAGAAAAACTTAGTCAAAAAAGACTGCATAAGAAAGAAGTGGTTGGACTGTATAAATCATTCTGTGACTCCAATGGAATTTCACTCGCAACGCTCTACCGAAAAAAACTTTCTTTTCAGAAGAATGGCATAAAAGGATTAATGCCAGCATATAATCAGAACAAAATTCACAAAAAGAAAATAGATGATGTTGAGTATTTAGAAATCCAACATCGAATTGATTTGAAACATCCGATCGAATCCATTCTCGAAATTGTAAATAATCTTAGTGATGCCAAATCAATAGACTCATCGAAAAAAGAATTGTTAAAAACCGTATCGCATTTTCTCGATTCCATTAAAAGTTTTCGTGGAACAAATAATGCGCTAAAAGTTCATAGAAGACTCAATGAAGATGAACTGCAAACGTTGCATGATCTCAAAAGCAGTATTCATAGGAATGTTTCCCAACGAGCGATTGTTATTGAAATGCTCTTACGTAATGAACCGCTCATTGAAATAGTGAGTAAGAGTAAACGAAACGCAAAAACAATTTATCGATGGAAGAGCCGATTCGAAAACGAAGGAATGAAATTCCTAAATGTTAAACGGAGCAGAGAGTCGTTTCAGAAACTAATGGAAGAACGAAAAAACAGAATAGCAAAAATAATTCATTACCCACCGAATCATTACGACATCAATAGATCATCATGGAGTTTGATCGCACTAGCTGAAGCGTATCAAAAAGAACACAAGGAACAGATAGGATCTCATACAATTTCTCGTGCTATTAAAGAAATGGGATATACATTTAAGAAAGCACGAAAAGTTCTTACGAGTGAAGATCCTCAGTATCAAGAAAAAGTAACGGCAATAAAAGATGTTAAATTGTCATTGAGTGATGCCGATTCATTATTCTTTATAGACGAAGCGGGTCCCTGGGCTGTAAAGCCATATGGTGGAAAATCTATTCATGCACCCGGAGAAGTTAAAACGTATCCTCAATATCCTTCTAAGAAAGGTAGTATCACCTTTATAGGGGCATATGAGGCAACGAAGAAAATTATTCTTTGGAAGTTTATTAACCAAAAGAATTCCGAAGCAGTTATCGAAATTCTAAAAATAATTGTTCGCTACGCTCATCATAAAAAACAGGTATATGTTACATGGGATTCTGCATCATGGCACGATTCCAAATCTCTACATGATTTTATAAAGTCTCACAATACATTACAGGAGCCAAAAATTATAATCTTACCATTGCCATCAAAAGCACAATATCTCAATACGATAGAATCATATTTTAGCGGGATGAAGAAAGCGATCATTCATAACAGTGATTATCAAAGTTGCGATCAAATGATTACAGCTATCGTAAGATATTTCAAAGAAAAAAACCTGAGAAATCTAAAAAAGTATTCTCAGGAAAAATTTATTGAAGTAGACTTCGAAAGCGGACTACATAAAAAAATTTACTAGAAGCCAGAGAAAAAATAAGAGAATGCCTTCGATAACGTATCCCTATTAAATTTACACCTTATACAAGAGGGAGCTAAATTTCTAATCATTTTTATGATTTAGATAAGAAGTCCTCTCAGGTTTGAACATAGTAGTATCTTATTCTAAAGCGATGTATAATTAATCTCGCTCGGTCCTTACAAAATTTTAAAATACTTTGAAGCTCTGAGCTACTCAAATTATTTTTCAGTCCATATACCGATAACCTCTGTACAATCAAATTTCCCTTGCTTCTTATACATTAGAATGGTAATTTTCATTTACCAAATTGGTAAAGAAAAATATTGACTTTTGCTATGAACTTATAGTATTATGAAAATAGAATTTGATAATCCAAAACACGAAAAACTTGTGAACGATTACGATATGCTTTGTAGTCGATATAATAAGAAAAAGGGTGTTGATTCTGCATCTGCAATTCTAATGGCTTTAGATGTATTGAATGCTGCAAATACGTTAGCAGATGTTCCACCAAGCTATCGACCCCACCCTCTAAAAGGAGCATACAAAGGATATTTCGCGGTGGATGTAGATAAAATAAACAGGATAATATTTAAACCGAATCATGAGGGGGATGCAGATTATAGAATAGATAATTATAAAACAATTAAGAATATTTCAATCATAGAAATATTTAAGGACTATCATTAATATGAGCTACTTACCTAATAAAGCAATACACCCAGGTCGCATAATTCTAGAAGAGCTTGTTCGCGAAGGAATGACTCAGAAAAGTCTCTGTGATCGAATGGGTATTACGGAAAAGCATCTCAGCCAAATTATTAACGGTGAAGCTTCAATAACTGTTGAAACATCTCTTCTTCTAGAGAATGCGCTCGGTGGTTCAGCCTCATTTTGGATTAATCTAGAAAAAAAATACCAAGAGACAAGAGCACGAATTGAAAGACTGTCTTTGATTAAAGAAGAAATAACAATTTTACCAACATTCCCATATAGTGAATTAGTCAAGCGTGGATATGTTGAACAAACGACCAACAAAGAAAAAAGAGTAGAAAACCTTTGGAGATTTTTTGGGGTAAACTCTCTTTCCTACATCCCAACAACTGAAGGAATAGCGTTTCGGAAAAAAGATGAAGCAAGCATAAAAAGTGAGTCGATCGCCGCCTGGTTAAGATGCGGAGAGCTCGAGGCTAAAAAACAAATACTTCCTGAATATTCCGAAACTAAATTAAAAGATCTTCTTAGTAATCTAAAATTATTATCAACTAAAAAACCAGAAGAATATTCGATTGAAGTGGTTAAACGATTGAACGAAGCTGGCATTGCGTTGATATATATATCACATTTTCCAGGATCAGGTGTGAGCGGGGCAGTGCGTTGGATTAATAATAAACCTGTTATACAATTGAGTCTCTATTATTCATGGGCAGACATATTCTGGTTTAATTTATATCACGAAATCGGTCACTTAGTGTTGCATGGAGAGAAAGAAAAATTTATTGAATTTGATAAGAAAGAGTTAATTCTAGCAAAGGATAAAGAAGACGAAGCAGATAAATTTGCCAGTGATGAACTCATTACACCTAAGAATTACTCCCAATTCATAAAGAGCAATCCAATTATTTCCAAAGGTAGTATAATAGAGTTTGCAGAGAGTCTAAAAATTCACCCGGGAATTGTAGCTGGTAGATTATGCCATGATCAGAAAGTTAATTGGAACACTGTTTCAAGTTTACGTCCAAGATTAAAATTGGCGAATGAATAATTCCAAGAATTTATTGTTGATATTAGGTTCAACAACAAAAAATGACACGGATTGGGTTCCTTTTGAAATTGAATATGCTGTTGAAACTTGTAATATACCAATTATTGTTGCTTATACTGGATATAATAAAATTATGGCTCCATCTGAACTTTCTCACTTATGGCCATCTGAATTAACTAGGGCAATAAAAAATAAAACCGTGGGTATTATTCATGTTCCATTCAAAAAAGAACCTATTGCTGATGCTATTTCTCAGTTTGATATGAACAATCATCCTAAAACAACTCTTAATTATTACACAGCGGAAACTTATACTAAGTGGGGATTATAAAACAAAAGTTACATCTAGGTGTAACTTTTGTAGTTGAACCTGTGTCACTTTTGTCACTTTTTAAGGTCGCACGAGATGCGTCGATTTGATATAATAAAATTATTAAAAATAACCTTACAGGACTTGTCGGTGAAAAGTCCTAACACGAGTATCCCCGCAAACAAGTACCCCGTAAGGGGTATTTTGTTTGCGGAGAGAGTGAATGAACTGCTTCATTCACGTGGGGGATTCGAAGACCGCAGTGTTGCGCGACGAACGAGGTGGTGAGGAGCGCCACGAGGGGCGGGCTGCAAGAAATTTTTCGGAAGAAAAATTTACTTGTAGCCGAATCTCCCCCTTAAACAATCTATACAGCGAGTTGGTGGTCAGCCCGAGGAGTGCGACGGCACGACGAGAGGCGAGACCGAATCTCCCCCTGTTGGGGGATTCAAAGTTTCCCCCTCATCTTGTCTTGCTTTAATAATCTCCTGCGGCGGTGTACAATGGGTTTAATTGGAAAATATGGCAGACAAACCATCAAATAAAAATCTGCATAAAGCGGGCCGTGCGAAGAAAGACGAATTTTATACGCAACTTGCTGATATCGAAAAAGAGCTAAAGCACTATAAGGGCCAGTTTCGTGGGAAGGTGGTTTTTTGTAACTGTGATGACCCCAAAGAAAGCAATTTTGTTAAGTATTTTAGTATGAATTTTGAGCACCTTGGGCTAAAAAAATTAATTGCCACACACTACAAAGATGCAAATTTATTCACGCAAGAGCCACCATATAAATTAGAATACTCTGGTGATAAAAATGGTAACCGCATGCCTGATCCAAATGAGTTCATGACCAAAATGATTGGCACGGGTGATTTTCGTAGCAAAGAGTGTATTGAGTTGCTTAGGGAGGCTGATATTGTTGTGACTAACCCACCATTCTCTCTTTTTCGCGAATATCTTACACAACTAGTGGAATACAATAAAAAATTCTTAATAATAGGCAATGTTAATGCGATTACTTATAAAGAGTGTTTTAAACTCATAAAAGATAATAAGATGTGGCTTGGAGCAAGCATTCATAGTGGAGATCGTGAGTTTCGAGTACCAAATGATTATCCTTTGAATGCGGTTGGGTGTAGAGTTGACACTGGCGGCAATAAATACATACGTGTTAAAGGCATTCGCTGGTTCACAAATATGGATTATGAAGAACGTCATGAAAAATTAGTTCTCTATAAAAAATATACCCCTAAAGAATATCCGATATATGACAATTATGACGCTATAAATATTGATAAAACCGCAGATATTCCAATGGATTACAGTGGTATAATGGGAGTACCAATAACTTTTCTAGATAAATACACCCCTGAACAATTTGAAGTAATAGATATCAACCCCCACTTCTTTATGTTTGTCGAACAAGGCCATCAAAAGCCAAAACAATTGAAAATTGCTGGACGTAGTGATCCCTACGCTCGTATTCTAATTAAAAATAAGAAAATCAATCAGAAATAGAATTATGAAAATTGAATTGCATAAAATTCCAGTACACAAGGTCATTATTGGATATAAAGATAGTGCTGAAGAGGGTGTGGTGGCTTATGATGGCAAACTAGATATTCGTCCAAAATATCAACGAGAGTTTGTTTATAAAGGAAATCAACGTGATGCCGTCATTGAGACGATTAAAAATGGTTTTCCACTCAACGTAATGTATTGGGTTAGAACTAATGAAGGTAATTTTGAAGTTTTAGATGGTCAACAACGCACTATTAGCATTGGGCAATATGTGAATGGAGATTTTTCATTACGTGATCGGTTTTTTCACAACTTGACCGACGAAGAGCAAAAGCAGATTTTGGACTATGAGCTCATGATTTATTTTTGTGAAGGCACGGATAAAGAGCGGTTGGATTGGTTTAGAATTATTAATATCGCCGGAGAGAAATTGACCGACCAAGAACTGCGTAACGCAGTATATACTGGGCCATGGCTTTCTGATGCAAAATTAAAATTCAGTAAATCAAACTGTGCGGCGTATCTTCTGGCAAATGACGGTGGTCAGCTAGTCAGTGGCTCGCCAATTCGTCAGGAGTATTTAGAAACCGCACTTTCGTGGATTAACGGTGGCAAAATAGAAGATTATATGGCTAAACATCAGCATAATAAGAATGCAGATGAATTGTGGGAGTATTTTCAGGGCGTTATTGAGTGGGTGAGAAAAACCTTTATAAATTATCGAAGAGAAATGAGCAGTGTGCAGTGGGGTGAATTATATAACGAATTTAAAAATAAAAAATTAAATGTCAGTAAATTAGAAACCGAGATCAAAGAGTTGATGCAAGATGAAGATGTAACAAAAAAATCTGGTATTTATTCATATATTTTAACGAGACAAGAAAAATATCTTTCAATTCGCGCTTTCACAGATAAGATGAAACGAGAAGCATATGAGAGACAGAAGGGCGTCTGTGAGAGATGTAAGAAACCTTTTAGTATAGAGAAGATGGAGGCTGATCATATAAAACCTTGGCACGAGGGTGGAAAAACTGTCGCTGAAAATTGTCAGATGTTGTGCAAGCAGTGTAATAGAACAAAGTCTGGTAAATAAAATTTATGAATGAAATTATTTGTCCACATTGTAAAAAAGCTTTCAAGATAGATGAGGCGGGTTTTGCTGACATCTTGAAGCAAGTGAGAGACCGCGAGTTTGATAAAGAGTTGCATGATCGCCTTGAATTATTGGAAAAAGACAAAGAAAACGCCGTAAAGCTTGCCGAAGCAAATACTAAGAATGCCTTGCAAGCTCAAGTTGCAAAGAAAGACGCTGAACTCGCAGAGCTGAAAGTTCAAAAAGAAGTTCTAGTTAGCGAACTTAAAGCAGAGAAAGGTGCTGAGATTGCACGGCTGCAAGCAAGGGTTGAATCTGCCGAAACAGAAAAGAAGTTGGCCGTCACGGAAGCGGTAGCTAAAGTTGAAAAGGAGCGGGATAGATTGTCGGGCGAACTAAAAATTAAAGATACCGAAAAGCAATTACTCGAAACTTCTCTTAAGGAGAAATTTGTGACAGAGCTTAAGACCAAAGACGATATCATCCGACATAAGGATGAGGAAATTGCTTTGCGTAAAGATATGAAATTGCGTCTTTCTACAAAAATGATTGGCGAAACTCTCGAACAACACTGCGAAACAGAGTTTAATAAGCTTCGCGCGACAGGATTTCAAAATGCGTATTTTGAAAAGGATAACAATTCTAAAACTGGCAGTAAGGGTGATTATGTTTACCGCGAGAGCGACCAGAATGGCAACGAGTTTATTTCTATAATGTTCGAGATGAAGAATGAAGGAGATGAGACTGCTACCAAACACAAAAACGAAGACTTCTTGCGCGAACTTGATAAAGATCGAACTGAAAAGGGATGCGAGTATGCCATTCTTGTTTCGCTATTAGAAGCTGAAAATGAACTATACAACACTGGTATTGTTGATGTCTCCCATAAATATCCTAAAATGTATGTGGTTCGACCTCAATTTTTCATCCCCATCATCACACTTTTGCGTAATGCGGCGATGAACTCTCTCAAATATAAAGCGGAGCTTGCTCTCGTACGAAGTCAGAATGTCGACATAACCAACTTTGAAGAAAATATAAATAAATTTAAAGAAGGGTTTGCGAAGAACTATGATTTGGCAAGTCGAAAATTCAAAACTGCTATTGAAGAAATAGATAAAACTATCGACCATCTTCAAAAAACCAAAGATGAGCTTTTATCGTCTGAGAACAATTTGCGCCTTGCCAACAATAAGGCGGAAGATTTGACCATAAAAAAACTAATTCGTGGAAACCCTACTATGACGGTTAAATTTGGAGAGCTATCTAACTCTGACGAAACCACGAAGTGAATTATGGAGCAAATATGAAAAAATTAAATTTAAAACTTGAACATTGTTACGGAATTAAAAAACTTGAACAAGAGTTTGATTTTTCGAACTTCAAAACATTTGCAGTATATGCACCAAACGGCGTCATGAAGACCTCCTTTGCAAAAACTTTTGATAATTATGTAAATGGTGAAGAGTCTAGAGATAAAGTATTCAGCCGAGAACCTTACGAGAGAAAAATAACTGACGAAAATGATACTAAGATTGATACAAAAAATATTTTTGTAATTAAGTCATTTATTGATACAAAATATACATCAGATGAAGTATCGACTCTTTTAGTAAGAAGCGAACTTAGAGAGGAGTACGAAAAAGCATTAAAGATATTAGATGACGCAAAAAAGGGTGTCGTAAATGCACTAAAGTCTAATACTTCAAGTTCAGATTGTGAAAAAGAAATCGTTAGAACCTTTAGTGATCTCGGAGATAATCTTTTTGAAATTTTAGAAGAGTTATTTGGCGTTATTTCAAAAGAAAATTATAGAGAGTATAAATTCAAATACAATAATGTTTTTGACAACGAAGTTGTTAGTAAGTTCATAGAAAAGAATAAAGAAAACTTACAGATTTATCACGATAAATATTTTGAAATTCTTAATAGTTCTGACGGCTTCTTCTCGTCTGATGGATCTTTTGGAACAGCGCAAGCATCTGGAATCGCGGAGGCAGTATCAGGAGATGCATTTTTTAAAGCTGGGCATAAAATAACTCTTAAGAATTCAAGACTAATATCTACTTCAGAAGAATTCAATAATTTAATTGATGAACAAATTAATAGAGTGGTTAATAATCCGGAACTACGGAAGCAATTTGATAAAATCGATAAAGCATTACGACCCAAAAATATCCAGCCACTCAGAGAGATTATAGACAGTGATAAATCGCTGCTCTTGGAACTGTTAAACTATGATAAGTTTCAGAAAAATTACTGGAAGAGCCACCTATTGAGAATACAAGAGGAAATTAAAACACTCAATGAACTCTATTCACAAAAGAAGAAAGAAATTGAAGCGATAATTACAGAAGCTAATAACGAAAGCGCTGAATGGAAATCAACCATAGAGACTTTTAAACGCAGGTTTGTTGGTCTACCGTTTGAGATTGAAGTAAATAACACCAAGGACTCTGTTTTGGGTTTAGACAAACCTGAGCTAGGTATTCAGTTTATAGATTGTGATACGGGTGACAAAAAAGTTGTTGAAAGAGATTTTCTATCAGAGAACGTTCTTAGTCAAGGTGAAAAGAGGGCTTTCTATCTTCTCAATATTATTTTTGAGATACGCGCTCGGTTAATTAAGAATCAAGAAACATTGTTTATTATTGATGATATAGCTGACTCTTTCGATTACAAAAACAAATATGCAATCGTTGAGTATCTGAAAGATCTTTCAAAAGAAGTGATTTTTTACTCAATTATTTTGACACACAATTTTGACTTTTTTAGAACTGTTCAATCACGTATCCTAACGGAGGAATTCAAAAGATCATATTCTTTTGTTGCTGAAAAGACCAGCACGGAAATTAAATTCATAAAAGCTGGTAATAGAAATGTTACAGACCCTTTTTCTAGCTGGAGAAGTGGCTTAAACAACAATGAAAGATACTTAATTTCTTGCATACCATTCGTGCGTAATTTAATTTGCTTTAAAGATGGGAAAAATAATGACTATAAACTACTTACACACGTACTTCACTACAAAAATCAAGACGATGTAATTAAAAAGACCATCGATATCACCATCGCAGATGTAGAAACTCCTTGTCGCAGTATTCTTTCTGAGACTGCGTTTACCTTTCCGGATAAAACCAAAAAAATCGTTCAAATCATAGATGAACAAATATTGGCAATAAGTACATCTCCCAATCCAGACACCGTTGTCTTGGAAGACAAGATCGTGTTAGCAATAGGAATTAGATTGAAAGCGGAAGAATATATGTGGGCGCAAGTAAGAGACAAAACAACGATACCTGGCAAGCAAACGGGTAAATTATTTGACCGATATAAGAAGGAATTTGCAACTATCTCAAGTCATGAGGGAGCAATAAAGACTCTTGAAAGGGTCAATATCATGACTCCAGAAAATATTCATCTGAATTCTTTTATGTATGAGCCGATACTTGATATGGGGATACATGAACTGAAGGGATTATACGCAGATGTCTGTAAATTATTACAATAATAGCAGGGAGTCCGCTTTGTGCACGCGCTGGGCGGATGATAATTTTACTGAATAATCCAGCCTATTTTTACTCTTGTCTGGCTTTGACTCAGGCATTTCATCCCCCCAGATGAATTTTGTAATAAGTTCCTAATTTTCATATACTTCTATTAGATAGATTATATGCCCCCCTCACTCACAAAAATTGAAGACCTAGGCTATGACTCATTTTTTGAATCTAACCGTAAAAAATTGCAGTTAGATAATTTTTCAGTTGCGCGGGTTACCGTTGAATATAAGGGAGCATACAAAGTGAGAAATACAAATGGTGAATTTCTTGCAAAAATAACAGGGAAGCACATGTTTACCGCAACCTCACGAGAAGATTATCCTGCCGTAGGGGATTGGGTTGCCATTACTGAATTAAACACAGAGCAAGCCGTCATTCATAGTATCTTACCCAGAAAGACAGTTATCAAAAGAAAATATAACAATAAGAATGAAACACAAATTATTGCAACCAATATTGATGTAGCGTTTATTGTTGAATCAGTGGGGAGAGATTATAACTTAAATCGTTTTGAAAGATATTTTGTGATAGCCACCAATGGCGGCATACAGCCAGTCATCATAATAAATAAAATTGATCTCATTTCTCCAGAAGAATTAAGTACGAAATTAGCTCAGTTGAAAAATAGGTTTAAAGATATTGATATTATGGTAACGAGCACCACGACTCGTGAAGGGCTAGATGCGTTGCAGAAATATATAACTCATGGAAAGACATATTGTTTCCTCGGGTCTTCGGGGGTGGGGAAGTCTTCGCTTATTAATGCGTTGTTGGGAAAGGATGTTATAAAAACAGAAAACGTGAGCGTGAGTACCGATAGGGGAAAGCACGCAACCACCACCAGAGAGATGTATTTTTTACCTGCCCACCAAAGCCTCGGCGAAGGCGGGGAAAACGGAGGTATGGTGATAGACAACCCAGGAATGCGAGAGGTGGGCATGACTGATGTGAGTGAGGGCATAGATGATTTATTTGATCAAATAACTACCCTCGCAGAGAAGTGTAAATATGTGGATTGTGCGCATATGCATGAATCGGGGTGTGCTGTGCTTTCTGCGGTGAAATCTGGAGCTCTAGATAAAGATAAATATACAAACTATATCAATCTAAAAAAGGAGGCGGAATATTATGAAATGACGGAACTTGAAAAAAGAGAGAAAGACAAACAATTTGGAAAATTTATTAAAAATGCGAAAAAGGAGTTGGAGAAATATAAGCAGTAAGATATTTTAAATATAGCAATTAAATGTTATACTAGAAACCATAGTAAATAATTTTATTATTAAATTTAAAAAACATGAGAACAAAAAAATATATAGTATTTGTGGGAGGATTGTTGTTAGTTGGTTTTATGATGCTGAATTCTGTAAACAAGGTGTTTGCTGAAAATCAAAATCAGAATCAAAATGAAAATGAGGGAAGAAATGCATCATCAAGCATTAATAGTTTAGATAATATCTCTCAATTGATGACCGAAGGGGAGAATGAATCAAAATTGGCGTCAACGTCAGAGCAAGAGCAAGAGCAAGAGCGAGAACGAGAACGAAAATCAGTCTCGGAAACTGATGGCGCTCAAATAGAAGTATCCGCATCGGGAGAAACTCAGTTAAAAGGAGCAAAGCTCGTTTCGATTTCGGGGACCAGTATTTCAATCACGGTATTTGGACTCCCTATCACAGTAACAACAGCTTCATCTACTCGTTTTGTAGGAGCCGCTGATACTTCTGGTTTGATAGTGGGGGACACTCTATCTATAAAGGGGATAATTAGTCAAACAACGGGAGTTGTTACTGCTTCAGTGGTACAAGATGAATCACAAAGACAGAATATGCTCAATGGTATCCAACAACAAATACAAGCGCTTCTAGAACAGGTGAGACAGTTACGAGAAAAGATAAAAACCTCAAACTAGTAAAAACATACAGAACAACATCTTAAGTGATGTAGGTTTTAGGTGCTCAAAATAAAAACATCCGTATGGATGTTTTTATTTTGAGCATAGATTATTTAAAGTAGTATTAAAAAACTTATAGCTGAATGTCTTTTTATTCATAAAACTTGCTCTTTTTGCGTTTTCTGATATTATATAACCCATGTCAAAAACTACCGCACAAAATCAGACTTCTGAGCAGATAACCCGTCCTCCCGTGGTGGTAGTTATGGGCCATGTTGATCATGGGAAAACAACACTTTTGGACTATATACGCAAGACTCGCGTTGCAGAGCGCGAGGCAGGAGGAATCACGCAGGCAACAGGAGCCTATGAGATTGTATGGAAAGATAAAAAAATAACCTTTATAGATACCCCAGGGCACCAAGCTTTCACATGCATGCGCCAGCGTGGCGCGGATATTGCCGACTTAGCGGTGCTTGTGGTCGCGGCTGATGATGGAGTAAAACCACAAACAAAAGAAGCGATAGATATTTTAAAAAAATGTGGTACCCCGTTTGTGGTAGCCATTAACAAAATTGACAAAAATAATGCAGATGCAGAACGCACCCGACAATCACTCATGGGGAATAGTGTGTTGCTTGAAAAATATGGGGGAGATATTGCGTGGGTAGAAATTTCTGCGAAACAAGGAACAGGGGTTGATGAATTATTGGATCATATTTTACTTATGTGGGAGATGGAATCTGGCACGTGTGATCTCGCGGCTCCAGGACGAGGATATGTCTTAGAAGCGCATCGCAGTGGTCAGCAAGGAATTGTGGTCTCGGTGATCATTAAAAATGGAACCGTTCGTGTGGGAGAAAATATTTGCACGAAGAGCGCCTGTGGAAAAGTGCGTTCCTTAGAGACCTTTTTGGGAACCCGCGCACAGATGTTGCAACCTTCAAGCCCTGCGCGCATTATTGGATTTGAAGCGCTCCCTGAAACCGGAGAAGAATTTGTGATTGGATCACAAGTGGACACGTTTGTGAGTGATGCGCCCCTCGTTCCAGAAAAAGAAGAAACACAGATACTTGCTCCTGAAGAGGACTCAGTAAAAATTATTTTAAAAGCAGATACGTGCGGATCTCTTGAGGCGCTCTCACAGGTATTGCTTGCGCTCCCATTAAGAAATTTAAAATTACATATTGTTTCTCAGGCAGTGGGGGATGTGACTGATGGTGATGTAAAATTAGCTAGCACTACTCACGCAACGATTATTGCTTTTAATGTGAAAGTGGCAAAACCGGCAGAAAATCTTGCATTAGGGCAGCATGTGAAAATTGTATCTTCAGATATTATTTATCGCCTCATTGAAAAGTTGGAAGAAATGGATGAGCGCGCAAACGAAAAACCAGTCGCCGGTATTTTAGAAATTCTTGCGGTGTTTAGTAATAAAAATAAAAAATGGGTTATTGGAGGAAAGGTGACTGAGGGACGATTGCTCTTACAAGATAAATTTGTGGTATCGCGCGCCGATGCGCCGTTGGGACGTGGCCGCATCACGAACTTGCAACGCAATAAAATGGACGCAAAGCGGGTAGAAGAGGGAGAGTGTGGATTGATGGTAGAAACACCCGTGGAGTTACAAGTGGGGGATCATTTGGTGGTAGAGTTTGAAGAATAACCATGACATTATATAGAACCAAACGAATGGAGAGTGTGATGGAGCGGATTCTTTCTGAGGAAATCGTGCGTACGATTGAAGATGTGGACACGCTTATTACCCTGACCAATATTCATATTGATTTAGAAAACGATCAAGCGCTCGTATCTGTGGCGGTGTTTCCCGATGAAAAACGCGCGGCAGTTTTAGTGGGACTCAATAGACGCGCGGGGGGGCTTGCGTTTACATTGCTTAAAAAAATGAAAGTGAAAAAAATTCCGTTTTTGGTGTTTGTATAAATGAAGGGATACGTAGTATGTAGTATGTAGTACGTATTATGGAATGAATAAACTTTGAAAAGAAGGGATGATTTGTGTTACAGTAATAGTCTTGATTGGCCATGTAGCTCATGCCTACGGCAGATGTCCCATAGGGACACAAGTGGTAACGCAAGAGTCTGTCATACCTACGGTAGATCCCCCGTAGGGGGACAAAACCAAGTAATATGTATTACGTTTATTTTTTGAAAAGTTTCAAAAACGGTGATATATATGTAGGGAGTACGAGTAATATTTCGAATAGGATAATGTTGCACAATGCTGGAAAGGTAAAATCTACGAAAGGATATAGACCGTGGGAGTTGTTAGAAAGTATTCAATATGAAACTCGTTCGCAAGCCGTAAAGATGGAAATGTTTTATAAAACAGGGCAACAAAAAGAAATATTAAGAAAAAAATATACGGCCACGTAGCCAAGCGGTAAGGCAGAGATCTGCAAAATCTCTATGCGGCGGTTCAACTCCGCCCGTGGCCTCAAATACAGTCTGTCATCCCTTCGGGAGATGTCCCGCAGGGACACAAAACCGCTATGCGGCGATTCAACCCCGGCCTAGGCCTCAAAATATGTAAAAGAACATTCTCACATTCTCAAGAATGTGAGAATGTTTAAAGGGGAGATTTGGAGTTGAAAATCTAATTAAATAATGCTTGAATACAAGGCGTAGCTCGGATGGCGGAATGGTATACGCGCAACACTTAAAATGTTGTGATCGCAAGGTCATGTGGGTTCGAGTCCCACTCCGAGCACAGAATGAAATAGTGTATATTTATATACATTCTGTTTCATTTTTTGAGTAGGGACTCGAAGGGTATTTGAAAAAAGCAAACTGCTTTGCATTTTTCAAAACCCAGGCTTTGAAGCATGCCTGCGCATGCAGGGAGGAGCGAAGCATGTACGAAAGCACGGCGAAGCGACGGGTGAAAAGGAGTCCCACTCCGAGCACACAAAGTAAAAAAATAAAATATGAAGAAATTATATCGTTCACAAGAAAATAAAGTTATCGCGGGAATACTTGGAGGAATAGGGGAGTATTTTGAAATTGATCCTGTAGTTATCCGTGTCTTATTTATTTTCGTTGCATTCGCAACGGGCTTACTTCCTTTTGTAGTTGCATATATCGTGGCACTATTTATTGTGCCAAAGCATCCAAAGACTAGTAACTAGTAATTAGAAACTAGTAACAAAATAATACGCATATACCATTCTCCAATTCGCGCGAATTGGAGAATGGTTTTTATTTTTATCACTAATAACTACTCACTTCTCACTCGCTACTATTCTTGCCGCTTGATTGTTACAATCTTTTTTGCTTAAATAATGGCGTGGAGCAATCCACGCCATTCAATTGTGTGGATGGAGACGAAAGTTACAACTCAAATGTATATTATTTAGTTGCTAATCTAGATCAGCAATGATCTTTTTAGCGCCTCTGAAGAGTTTTGTGTTAAAAATTAATAAAACATACTTTCAACCCTCTCCACTCACGACTAATCACTCACAACTCATTCATAGGGCCCTATCGTCTAGCCTGGTCAGGACACAGGATTTTCATTCCTGTAACCCGGGTTCAAATCCCGGTGGGGTCACAAAAACAAAAAACGCTCTACGATGAGTGTTTTTTGTTTTTATAATTCCCACCAGTGGGATTTGAAGGACATTTTTAAAATATGCACTGCTGCATATTTTAAAAAGTCCCGGCTTTGAAGGAGGAGCGAAGCATGTGCGCAAGCACGGCGAAGCGACGGGTGAAAAGAAATCCCGGTGGGGCAAGACGTAGCGAGGTGCGATGTGAAATCCCGGTGGATTAGAATTTAGTAAATATTCAAGAAACGCAAACTCCTGCCTGCCGGCAGGCAGGGCTTCATATTTTTTCTAACCCCGGCTTCGGATGAGCAACACATCCTGTTTACGAAGTGAACGTTGATGTGTTGCGAGGGAAAAGAAATCCCGGTGGATTAGAATTTAGTAAATATTTAAAAAAGGCAAACTCCTGCCTGTCGGCAGACAGGGCTTTGCATTTCTTGAAACTCGGGCTTTGGGGCATGCCTGCGCATGCAGGGAGGAACGAACCTGTGCGTATGCACGTTGTGAGTGACGGAGGAAAAGAAATCCCGGTGGGTTGGGATTTGAATCGGAGAGGGTTTCGGCAAGATATCTGTTTTTCCCCTTCTTTTCTCTTGTTTTGTTTTTATGTATACTATATATATGAATACATTTTCTATACGAGAAGCATTTTCTTATGGATGGAATATGCTTACAAAGAATTTTTGGTTGTTAGTAGAGGTGTTTATATTTGTGTTTGGTTTGAGTTTCCTGTTTTCAACACTTTCTCAATATTTAACCAAACAAGGTCTCCCTTGGACAGCCGCTCTTATTGATATTGTGGGGACATTGATACAAGTCTTCTTTATTATTGGTGCTACGCGTATTGCGCTGAAACTTGATCGTGAAGAACCGACCTCAATCAAGGAGCTCTTTATTTTTAAAGGAAATAGAATGGGAACCTATCTGTGGACGACTATACTGTATATGCTCATTGTGGGTGTGGGATTTATTCTCGTTATTATTCCTGGATTTGTGTGGGCACTGAAATATCAGTTTTATTCCTGGTTGGTTATTGATAAAAACATGAGCGCAAAAGAAGCTCTCAAAACAAGTGCCCTTCTCACCTATGGAAATAAATGGAAACTTCTTTTGTTTTGGATTGTAAGTATGTTGGTGTATCTGGTGGGATTTATTCTCTTGGGAATTGGTTCTATCCCCGCAGGAGCAATCATATTTATGGCTACGGTATTTGTGTATAAAAAACTACTCAAGAAACTTGATCAAGCCTCTGTTGAGACACCCATAGGAGCCCCACAAAATTAATATTCCATAAAAACAAATACTCTCCGCACAAGAGTATTTGCGTATCCAAAAAAATCTAGGTGTGCTATTATAAACACTCATAAGTAATTTTTATATAGTATATGGAACAACACACACAACACGATGTCGTGAAGGCAGAACGGTCATTAGAAAAAGGACAACACAAGGACACCTTAATGGTAAGTGCCTCAATTATTTTGGGAGCAATTATTGTGGGGGTTTGTGTTCTCTACGCAGGAAGTATTGTGCAGCCATTGGGGACCACGGGAGGACAAGCGGTAAATAACAATAATAATGCAGCAGCGGCGCCACAAGCAGGCGGAACCGCAAGTGCAGAAGAAACAAAACAAATTCTTTCGGTAAAATCGGATGACTATGTTTGGGGAAATCCGCAAGCGCCTGTGAAATTAGTTTTGTTTACTGATCTTGAGTGTCCGTTCTGTAAGAGATTTGATGCAACATTAAATACGGTTATGGATACATATGGAAAAGATGGAAAACTTGCTATTGTATACAGACATTTTCCTCTCACCAATATTCATAAAAAAGCTCTTCCTGAGGCACAGGCTTTGGAGTGTGCAGGAAAATTAGGAGGCAATGAAGCATTCTGGAAATTTGTATCTCGTATTTTCTCAGTAACGACTTCCAACGATGGGCTTGATCCAAAAGAATTACCAAACATTGCGTCATTTGTGGGATTGAATACAAAAGATTTTAATGCCTGTGTAGCAAATAATAATTTTGCAGATAAAATTCAGAAACAACAACAAGATGGAGTAAAGATTGGTGTACAGGGAACTCCTCACAGTGTCGTTGTGGCGCAAAATGGAAAAACATTTGTTATTAATGGAGCACAGGATGTTACAGGGGTGACCTCTATCATTGATACCGCACTTACAGAAAAATAATTTTATCTTTAAGAATTGTATGCAGAGCATTATTTATGTGCTGAAGCGACCAGCGTATTTCGTATGTGCGCTCGGGGGCGCGATAGTAGGATATGGAATTATTTCATTCTCTATTCATGCTTCTCTTGTGATGTCGCTTCTTTCCTCGTCTCATGTTCTACAAACGATTCCTGCAGTTATTCACATTCTTATCTGGGGGACGTATACCGTGGGAGGATGGATGGCAGTGGTGACGAGTACAGGGATTGCGCTGCTTTGGGGGATTACTGTTTCGTTGAGTGTGTTTTATATGCGGCACGCAAAGACCATGCGGGCTATCACGGGATCAGGGATTCGCGGCATACTTGCTCTTATCGGAGGAGTTTTGAGCGCGGGATGTTGGGCATGTGGGGGATTTTTAGTGGGGCCTCTTCTGGGTATGATTGTGGGAGGCGTCTCTATCACACTTCTCTACATAGGAGGCACCGTTGTGAGTTTGACGAGCTTTGCGCTTCTTATATATTCGCTCTATAAAGTAACACGCGCTATTAAAATGCTTCATATACACAGCTCATAATTCTTCTATAACCATATGATAATAAAACAGAGATATTAAATTATCTCTGTTTTATTTTTTGGATGATAGTATAGAGCACGCGTCAAGTTGACTTTTGCGGTGGTTCTGCCATACGATAGTACGTACGATTGCTATGATAAACAAAGAATCAGGATATTATCGGTGGATGGAAATAGTCCCCGCGCTCTTCGTGTGGGGCACATTCGTTTTAATGATTGTATTGTCTTTTGTCGTTCCTGCGGGAGTGGCTATTTTTATTATTTTGTTTGATGTGTATTGGTTTTTAAAAACGGTATATTTTGCCGTTTATTTACGGAGCAGTTATAAAAAGTTGAAGAGGAATCTTGCAACAAATTGGTTAGAAAAATTAAACCAAGAAGAAAAAACAAAAACTTCATGGAAATCTTTGTATCATGTAATTCTTCTCCCTATGTATAGTGAGGAGTATGAAGTGGTGCGAGAAACATTTCATAGATTATTACAATCAAATTATCCCAAAGATACGTTTTTAGTGGCGCTCGGATTAGAAGAAAAAACGGGGGAGCGCGCGCAAGAAACTGGGAAGAAAATATATGAGGAATTTAAAGATTCTTTTGGAGCATTAATTATCACCACTCACCCCGCAAATCTCCCCGGAGAAAAACCAGGGAAGAGCTCTAATGAATCATGGATGGCTGAAGAGATGAGAAAGCAAATTATAGATCCTCGTCAGTTACCCTATGAGCGTATTATTGCCTCAGTATTTGATGTGGACACACAAATTTATCCAGATTATTTTGGCGTGCTTGCGTATACCTTTCTCACCACCGAAAAACCGCTTCGTTCAAGCTATCAACCCGTGCCATTCTTTTTGAACAATGTGTTTGAGGTGCCCGCCCTCTCTCGTATTATAGGTTTTTCAGGAACGTTTTGGCATTTAATGCAGCAATCCACACCAGAAAAATTGGTCACGTTTTCATCCCATTCCATGCCATATCAAGCGTTGATTGATATTGGATTTTGGCATAAAGATATTGTGTCGGAGGATTCTCGCGTCTTTTTCCAATGTTTGGTCCGCTACGATGGTGATTGGCGCACGGTTCCACTTTTTTATCCGGTATCTATGGATGCGAATTTAGCGAAATCATTTTGGGGAACCATGTTGAATTTATATAAACAACAACGTCGCTGGGCGTGGGGATCCGAAAATATTGCGTATCTCTTTTCAGCTTTCAAAGAAAATAAAAAAATTCCTCTTCGTCAAAAATTATTCTGGAAGTTTAATATTTTAGAAGGATTTCATTCATGGGCAACCAATTCCATTATGATTTTTGCGCTGGGATGGCTCCCGATTTTTATGGGAGGACAAGGATTTCGTATTACCTTGCTTGCGTATAATTTACCCAACATTACACAGTGGATTTTGACGGGCGCGTCGTTTGGTATTGTGACCACAGCGGCCATGAGTTTGTTTTTACTTCCTCCTCGTCCAGAAGGGTTCCGTTGGTATCACTATTTTTATTATTTCATCTCGTGGCTTTTGATGCCTATTACGTTGACGGTATTCGGAGCGTTTCCTGCGATTGATGCACAAACGCGCCTCGCTATCTCAGGAAAGTTACGATTGGATTTTTGGGTGACGCCGAAACATAGGGGGAAGTAACGAGTAACGAGTAACTAGGAACTAGTCGTGAGGGATCAGGGGACAGGGATGAGGGGTTAGGAATTAGAAACTAGAGTTTTAATAAAAATTTATCACAAAACATTCTCACATTCTCCCTCCTTCATTAAAATTTCGGTGGGCAAGCAAGAATGTGAGAATGTTTTATTATATTGCTTTTTTGTGAAAATGTGGTAGTGTATAAATATGTGGACGGTCTGTGACGTATATACAAAACCCCCGCATAAACGAACATTTATAACTAAATTAAGGAGGACTTGCTATGGAAAGCAACCCAGGAACCTTTAACCAAGTTCAAAAGTTACTTGAGCTATTTAACCCCTTGTCTGATGAAAGGGAGAAATTACAGAAGCTGTTCGGGTCCGGATTTGTCTCTGACCTCGTAAGAAGTTTTGCAATGGGAGATGGGGGTAAAATTTCCCGGAATGAATTGAGGAAAACTCTTAATCTGCCGTTTTATCAAACGGTGGAAGTTGCCAAAGAAATTTTGGGCGCGGATCGTGTCCTTTGTAGAATGCCTTATTCTCCAGAAAATTTAAAGGGTTTAAATTACAGCCCCATTCCATACTTTAGAGAAACACTTGTTTGGGCGAAAGAGCAGAATGAGAAAGAGGGAAGAAACATTTTCTTGATTGAGATTGCTGCTTCTCAAGGATTAACCTTCTCTGAAATAAAAGATGACCTTCTAAAAGAGGGAGATAGAAGTTTTGATTTTCTAAATAATTCTAAAGTATGTCAAAATCAGAAACTTTTAGATATTTTCGAAGACGGAAATAAAGTTTGGAAAGGTTATTATCTTGTTGATTTTGGAGAGGAACGGATCGTGTTATTTTCCGAAGAAAGAAAGAGAAGAGAACACATGTCGATCCCTTCGACGTGCTTGTTTCTCTATTATTTGGGAAAGTTTCTTAAAACTAAGGGGAGATATTGGACATTTCGGTCTTATGATAATTATAACAAGCTGCACTATATTTGTGTTAGGCTAGTCAGTTCAAAACTGGAAGTGAAGATTTGCCCGGTAGAAAATAATGCAGCCTCTGTTTTTGTGGGAGATTTTATCTCCGGAGAAGATATTCATCTCATCAAGCGGGATGAGTATTAGATATTGTTATATGCTGCGGTCGTAGACCGCAGCTTTTTATATTCTCAAAAGGGAAAATATGATAGAATAGGAACACTATGCAATCCAAAAAACCATTTATTAAATTGATTCGTGATATCACGATCAATGATATTCCAGAAGTCGGGGGGAAAAACGCATCACTTGGAGAAATGTTTAAACATTTAGAACCAAAGGGGGTTCGTATTCCTGATGGATTTGTGGTAACCGCAAGTGCCTACAGACATTTTATTACCGAGGGGAGAGTGAAAGATGTGGTGTTGAAAGATTTTATAGAACAAACTCTTAAAGGATTGCGCACTAAAGACCTGAAACAACTGCAACACGTAGGAAAATTGATTCGTGAAGCAATTATTTCTGCCCAGATGCCCGCAGATTTAGAAAAAGAAATCCGCGCCTCATATAAAGCAATGGAAAGGCAATATAAGCGGAATGTGGATGTGGCAGTGCGTTCATCGGCAACCGCAGAGGATTTGCCTGGGGCTTCTTTTGCAGGGCAACAAGAAACGTTTCTCAATATTCGCGGCGCAGATCATTTGATGATCGCGGTACAAAAATGTATTGCATCTCTATTTACCGATCGCGCTATTTCATATCGTCACGACAAAGGATTTGATCATACTGATATTGCGCTCTCGGTGGGGGTACAGAAAATGGTACGTTCAGATTTAGGGGTATCGGGTATTATGTTTACGGTGGATACCGAATCGGGTTTTAAAGATGTGGTGAATATTAACGCTACCTGGGGACTAGGGGAAATGATTGTGCAGGGAGAAGTTATTCCCGATGAATACATTATATATAAACCACTCCTCGCAAATAAAAAAGTAACTCCTATTATCAGCAAAAAATTAGGAAAGAAAGAACAGAAGATGATCTATGCGACAGGAACAACGCCAACTAAAATTGTCCCTGTGGATGAAAAGGATCGCAATACATTTGTGGTTACTGATAAAGAAATTATGACCCTTGCAAAATGGGGGGCACTTATTGAGGAACATTACTCTACGGTCCATAAAAAATGGACGCCGATGGATATTGAATGGGCAAAGGATGGAGAAACAGGAAAATTATATATTGTGCAGGCGCGTCCTGAAACCGTACAAGCAGGAAAAGATTTTTCTCGTTTTGTGGAATTCAAGCGTACGCAAGAGGGAAAAACAATCACCACGGGAGCCTCAGTGGGGAGCGCAATGGTATCGGGAAGCGCACGAGTTATTTTGGATATTAAAGATATTTATCAATTCAAAAAAGGAGAAATACTCGTGACCGACATGACCGATCCTGATTGGGAACCGATTATGAAAATTGCCTCGGGTATTGTGACTGACAAAGGAGGGCGTACGTCGCACGCGGCAATTATTTCTCGCGAATTGGGAATTGCATGCGTGGTGGGGTGTGTGAATGCAACACAAAAAATAAAAACGGGAGATTATATTACCATTGACACCACGGGGAGCGACGGTCTTATTTTGGAAGGGGATCTGAAGTTTACGAAGAAAGAACACAACATTGGGAAACTTAAAAAGCCGAAGGTGCATATTATGATGAATATTGCCACTCCCGATACCGCGTTTGAGAAATCATTTATTCCTAATAGTGGAGTGGGACTCGCGCGAGAAGAATTTATTATTGCTTCAGCTATTGGTATTCATCCAAACGCACTGCTTGATTTTGAAAAATTAAAAAAACAAACACATGATGCCGCCGCTGTAAAATTGGTAAAAGACATTGAGGCGCGAACCATTGGATATGCCGATAAAGCGCAATATTATGTTGACACCTTAGCGTATGGTATTGCAAAGATTGGCGCGGCATTTTATCCAAAACCAGTTATTGTGCGGTTTTCCGATTTTAAAACAAATGAATATAGGGAATTACTCGGAGGGAATTTGTATGAACCACAAGAAGAGAATCCTATGTTGGGGTGGCGGGGTGCATCGCGGTATTATCATCCGTTATTTGCCGATGCGTTTTGGTTGGAATTAATGGCGATGAAAAAAGTGCGTCAGGAAATGGGACTCACCAATGTGCAGGTTATGGTGCCGTTTTGTAGAACACCACAAGAGGGGATAAAAGTGAAAGCGCTTATTAAAAAAGCAGGATTATTAAAAGATGGTCTCAAGGTGTATGTGATGTGTGAAATTCCCGCAAACATTATTCGTGCGCAAGAATTTCTAAAAATATTTGATGGTATGAGTATTGGATCAAATGATCTTACACAATTATTATTGGGAATAGATAGAGATGGCAATGAGCGTATTCGCAGTATTAGTAATGAAACTGATGATGCGGTAACTCATATGATCGCCGATATTATTAAAATCTGTCGCAAGGAGGGGAAATATATTGGTATTTGCGGGCAGGCACCCTCGGATATTCCTGAATTTGCTGAGTTTATTGCTGAGGCGGGAATTGAGAGTATTTCCCTGAGTCCTGATTCGGTTATTAAAACCCTGATTGATTTTGGAAGAAGGGGGTTGTAGGAGAAGTGACTAGTGATGAGGGGCTAGGGTTTAGTGAATAGTGATTAGAAAATAAAAAATCCCGCCTGGTAGCGGGATTTTAGGAAGTGAAACTGGACGAAATGGGGAGTTAAAAATTGAATGGTAAACCCTTCAAATTCGGGTGCTTTTTTTCTATGAAAAGTTGTACATCATTCTGATTATTTTTATCAACTGGGGATATCTTTACTGCTCGTACATTATTTTCTGTCAGATATTCCTGAGAAGATTTAAATCCAGGAACAACAACAAAAGAATCTCTTCCTTCTTTGATTCCAACCAGAAAATACAAGAGCCCTCCTTTATAAGGAGCGGCTTTTCGTATGAGCACTGGGAGATCGTCATGAAAGCTGAGTTTCAGTAATGACTTCGGGCGTTCAACGAGTAAGAACTCCCTTAATAATTCTTTTCTTTTGGACATCTGTCCCTCCATTTATTATTAAAAAAACTTTAGTGTGCTGCCTAATTTGAGATCACAAATTTATTTATGAACTCAAGGAAGGTGCTGTTGCGATAATGTATATCCGCAACAGCATAGAGTAGAAACTAATAGGAGATGGTGGATGGCAGAAGAACTCTTTTGTTTAAGGAAATAAGAATAAATGTTATCACTCCGATAGATGTGAACATTATATATCTCCATGTATCGAAGTATTCCATCCGAATCTCAGAGTAATTAATTCCCACAATTGGGAGCGCAATAGCATTTAAAAATTGTGCAAATACAAATGCTGTTCCTAAACAGAGCAGACCCCTGACCCAGAATGACTCAATTCTCTGGGTTATTATGGATAATATTCCGAATATACCCAGGGCCCCGAACAAGATGGAAAAGGCAATTCCTCCAACGGCATTGAATATTACTCCACTGCCGTCATTTTTATGAGCAAGAAACAATAATGAAGCTGCCAGCCCAAGTATTAATGATGTCATGCCAATTATTACTAAAACGTAGTGGACTGTTCCAAAGTTTTTTCTTAACCAGTTCATCTTTTCTCCTATTTTTAGTTTAGTGTGCAATTTTCAGAGCACGAATGAATATTCATTCACTCCTGCCCTCAAAAAGGCGATGGTACAGAGCTCTCGGCTGAGGTGTCCCATCTGAAAGTTTTTGGTGTGCTGTTTTGAGTTGTGCCTTAATTATATCACTAAAATACTGAAATGTCAAACGTCAAAAAAGAAGGCATTTTACCTTCATTTTTTACATTAAAACATTGAAAATTAAATAGAAACTCCGACGCTTTGGTCGGAGCCCCGACTTTATCGTCGGGGTTAAAAATTAAAACCAGACCCTATCCGTACAAAAGTTGTTTCAGTAAGCTCTCACCACTCATATAGGGAGGTTTTTGGAGCCCCAGGAGCTCTAATACCGTGGGAGCGATATCAGTAAGAAGCCCAATAGTCATGTGCTCTCTTTGTTTTACCAGTAGTGCATCAACGGGACGATAAAATCGTTTTCCTATGAGGTAAATGGGTACTGGGTTTGCGTCATGTTTTGTTTCTGGTTCTCCTGTGTTGGGATTGAAGAGTCGCTCTGCGTTTCCATGGTCTGAGGTGATAATGAGTGTGGTGGTCTCTTTCTTTAACACTGCGGTGATTACTTTTGCCAACTGTTCATCAATGACGTGGATTGCTTTTTCGGTTGCGGCATAATTTCCGGTATGCGCAATCATGTCGGGATTTGCATAATTCACGAGAATAAAATCAAATGTTTCTTCTTCAATAGCTTGCAGTAAACGTGTGGTAATTGCGGGCGCCTGCATTTCCGGATCATCATCTTGGCGGGGGAGCATGCGTGAAGGAATAAGCACGCGGTATTCATTGGGGAATGGTTTGTCGTTTAACCCATTGAAGAAAAATGTGACATGCGCGTATTTTTGAGTCTCCGCAATACGGAGTTGTATTTTGTTTTGTTCCGAGAGCACTTTTCCTAAACATCCTTGAATTTTTTCAGGAGGGAATGCAATCGGAATCGTGAAATCTTCTCGCAATAATGTCATAGATGCAAAATATACATTCGTAAACTTCTGCACGGGGAATTGTGTGAAATAGGGATTAATAAAACTCTCAGCAAGTTGTCGCATGCGATCTTCTCGGAAGTTGAAGAAAAGTACTGCGTCGTTGTCGTGAATGGCGTTTTCCACGGAGCCAATACCCACGGGGAGCACAAACTCATCATTAAGCTTTTTATCGTAAGCTTGTCCTATGTGTTTTTGGATATCGGTGGTGGGTATATAGGTCCCTGTTCCGGTGATTGCTTGATATGCGCGCTGGGTGAGGTCCCAATGTTTATCACGATCCATGGCATAGTATCGTCCCGCGATACTTCCGAGATGATCCAAAGGAAGTTGTGAGAGTGTCTGAAATGAAGCGTGGGGATCGCTATCTCGTCCATCGGTAAAAGCATGTAGTACATACGGAACTTGTTTTTGTTGCGCCATCGCGATTAAGGCTTGCAGATGCTCGAGTGACGCATGAATATTTGCTTGTCCCACGAGTCCCACAAGATGTATGCGAGATTTATTTTGTAATGCGTGATTGAATGCGGCGCAAATGGTTTCATTTTTCTGAAACGTGCCATCTTGAATCGCTAAGCTAATACGGGGGTAATGTTGATACATAATACTCCCAATACCCATAGTGAGATGGCCCACTTCGCTGTTTCCTTCTTCTTTCCAGGGGAGTCCCACAGACATCCCCGCCGATTGCAACGACCCAGAAGGGAAGTTGTTTTTTGCATATTCAATTGTTTTTGGTTTGATTTTATAGATGGGATTTGATTGATCATCTTGTCCAATTCCCCAACCATCCAAGACCACCAGAACGACTGTGTTTTTCATCCCAGTATATCAACCGCTTGTGCCAAACGAGATTGGTTTGCGCGATTGAATGCTATTAATCGTAATCCTAAAAACTTGCGACCTTGGTGTGTTTTTAGATATACCTCCCTTCGTTTGGCATCTTCTTGATTCAAACACCCCTCAAAATAAATTAGCTGAAATGGTGCTCTACACTCGGTAGCAAATGATCTCCCATTCATATGTTCTATAAGTCTTCTCTTTAGATTGTTAGTATATCCCGTATAATGCATGTGGTCTTTCTTACTTTCTAGTATGTACACGTAATAGAACATAGAAGCGGTTGTATTACTGGGTCATAATTTAGTAGTAAGTATATAGCCCCGACGCTCTTTTTGAAAGAGGTCGGCCTGCCTGCGGTAGGCAGGGGTCCCGAAGCCGACGTAGTGTCGGCTCCCCGATAGAATCATCGGTGGTTGAAACATCGGGATAGTAAGTATAAACCCCCAAACCTATGCATAGTTTTTTAGGTACGGGGGATGTATCTATAAAATAGGCATGAATTGACTCATGGGGATGAGAAGAGTAGTATATAGATACAATTGTTATTAAAAACCTAACACATTTCCAGATGAATTCTTGTGTTACTTGGAACCGAATTTTTGAATATTTGCGTCGCATGAGCGGCACCACACAACAGAGGAAGAATCTGGGAGTTTTTGGATATGATTACTATTATTATCAGCTCGCTTATTGCCTTAGTGGTAGGAGCGACATTTGGATACTTAGTACGACACCTCGTCGTTTCTAAGCAAGCACAGTCGGTTGAGGAAAAAATAAAGAAACAATTAGAGGAAAGTAGAATAAACGCGAACAACGTGGTGCTTGAAGCACAAGAAAAGGCATCGCGTATTTTAGAGGAAATAAAAAAAGAAGAACGGGAACGCAAAATACAAGCAGATAAAATTGAAGAACGCTTATTAAAGCGCGAAGAATCTATTGAACAGCACGCGGTTGATTTGCGCGATAAAGAAAAACAAATACAAGCAGATTTGCAAAAATTGACCGAAGCAAAAGAGTTTGTGACGCAGGCAAAAGAACGCATTGGACAAGAACTCCAACGAGTTGCAAATCTTTCTGCGGAA
>JAKAIF010000034.1 GCA_021814445.1 bacterium | reverse complement strand
AGATGAGCCACAAATTCTTACCTTAAAGAAAAAGGGAGAGGGAGTGGTTACTGCCGCGGATATTCATGCATCTTCACAAGCTATTGTAAAAAATCCATCAGTTCACATTGCTACTCTTACCGCAAAAGATTCTGAAATAGAGATGGAACTTACGGTTGAAAAAGGATTGGGATATGTACCCGCAGAATTTCGTAAATCAGAAAAACTTCCTATTGGCGCCATTGCGTTGGATGCTATTTTTACCCCTGTGGTAAATGTAAACTTTGAAGCCACAAATATGCGCGTGGGAGATCGTACCGACTACAATAAATTAATTATTACTATAGAAACCGATAAGACCATCAGCCCTTCTCGTGCATTGCATAAAGCGGCAAATATTTTAAAAGATCACTTGCGGATTGTTTCCGAGATTGAAGTTGTAGAAGAATTTGCTCCTGTTGAAAAAGTTAAGGCGGCTACTCCGAAAGAAACTTCAGAGAAAAAACCAGCAAAAGCAAAGAAAACGAGTAAAAAATAAACCTGTATGAGACATCAAAAAAGCGGAACAAAATTTAGACGGGAAAAAGGGCAACGCCATGCATTTATAAAAAATCTCGCGAAGAACGTTATTTTAAAGGAAAAAATTAAAACAACGGAAACGCGCGCGAAAGCAATCAAGCCAGTTGTTGAAAAATTGGTGACGCTTGCTAAGAAACAAACTCTTGCTTCATTACGGTTGCTCATCTCACGAGTTTCAAAGGAGGCGGCAACGAAATTGTATTATGATATTGCTCCGAAATATACCAAACGCGCAGGAGGATATATGCGTATCACCAAAATTTCTGGATCGCGCAAAGGAGACAATAGCACCATGGCAATCCTTGAATTTATTGATGAGAAATAAAAAAGATTTATATACTGGGTATGACCTTATTTGAGAAAATTGAACAAGCGCTCATACATGATGATGTGTGTATTCTTTCTCAGCAGGGGAAACATAAGTATGCTGTATTATCATGGGAACGATACCAAAAATTAATACAGACCCATGTATCTACTGAACCGATAGAAACAAATCCATTAGAAATACATAGAGAACACGAAGCAAATATTGACATCAATGATATTCCCGTCTAATATGTATGCACTGTGCTTTTGCACACAAGTTATATTAAAAAAATAATTAATTATTAAAAACACAAAAACATATGGCAGAAAAAGCAAAATTTGACCGCACGAAGCCTCATGTGAACGTCGGAACCATTGGTCACGTTGACCACGGGAAGACTACTTTGACTGCGGCTATTACGAACACCTTGTTTCTCAAGGGTTTTATCAGCAAGAGAGAAAATGTGAATGATATTGATAACGCGCCTGAAGAAAAGGCTCGTGGAATTACGATTGCATTGCACCACTCAGAATATGAGACTGCAAAGCGTCACTACGCGCACATTGATGCGCCAGGACATGCTGATTATATTAAGAACATGATCACCGGAGCTGCGCAGATGGATGGAGCCGTATTGGTAGTCGCGGCAACTGATGGTCCTATGCCTCAGACTCGAGAGCACATTTTGTTGGCATACCAAGTAGGAGTGCCAAAAATGATTGTATTCTTGAACAAGGTTGATCAAGTAAGCGATCCTGAATTAGTTGATTTAGTTGAAGATGAAGTTCGCGAACTTCTTAAGAAGTACAACTTCCCTGGAGATGAAGTCCCCGTAATTCGCGGATCAGCATTGAAAGCTTCAGAAGCAACTTCAGCTGATGATCCAGCATTGGAACCTATCATGCAATTAATCAATGCATTAGATGAATATATTCCTGAACCAGTTCGCGAAACCGATAAACCATTCTTGATGCCTATTGAGGATATTTTCTCCATTGAAGGACGCGGAACTGTGGTGACCGGAAAAATTGAGCGTGGTATTGTGAAAGTCAACGAAGAAATTGAAATCGTTGGATTGAAACCTACTCAAAAAACTGTGGTTACGGGAGTTGAAATGTTCAAGAAACTTCTTGATGAAGGACAAGCGGGAGATAATGTGGGAATTTTGCTCCGTGGTCTTAAGAAAGAAGATGTGGAACGTGGACAAGTTCTTTCAAAACCAGGTACTATTACTCCTCATACTGAATTTGAAGCACAGGTATACATCTTGAATAAAGAGGAAGGAGGACGTCACACTCCATTCTTAAAGGGATATAAACCTCAATTCTATATTCGTACCACTGACGTAACCGGAGAGGTTATCTTGCCAGAGGGAACTGAAATGGTTATGCCTGGAGATACTATTAGCATCACCGTGAAGTTGATTGCTCCTGTTGCTTTGGAAGAAAAACAAAAGTTTGCTATCCGCGAAGGAGGTAAAACTGTGGGAGCAGGAACGGTTTCTAAGATCATAAAATAAGCGTATATTTAATATCAACACCATGCCCAGTAATACAACAACGGTGTTTGGCTTTCAGCCAAACGTAAAGGGTTGTATTGCGGGGAATAATAAAAATAAAAATTATTAATAACAATTTCAACAATAGTTATAAAAAGCCGTTGTTGATATACTGGGTATGACAAAACAGGACCTTGAAAAAAATAGAATACGGCTCAAAATTAAATCGTATGATCATCGTTTAATTGATGCATCCACGAAGCAAATTATAGAGACAGCAACCCGCAATGGCGCGGAAGTGCTTGGACCTATTCCATTGCCGACTGAGATGCGTAAATATACGGTGAATCGTTCTACATTCGTACATAAGAACGCTCGTGAGCAATTTGAAATGCGTTTGCATAAACGATTGGTAGAAATCTTAAATCCTGGACAAAAGATTGTAGAATCACTCAGTAATCTCAATCTTCCCTCAGGTGTTGATATTGAAATCAAGTTGATCTAACTTTAAATGCAGACAGTCGCGGACTAGACGCTGACTTACGCAGAAAAAATACTAAACCCCCTCCGCTGATTGCGGAGGGGGTTTAGGTAAAATTGTGTTTATTTTTACAAAGAGTATAATTTTTATGAATATGGATTCTGAAGAATTAGAAAAAACGAAGAAGTTGCGTTTAGAAGATTTTGATCAGATAAAGTCTAGGTTTTGTTTTCTAGATGAGAGCGGTAGTATTAACGACACAACAACGCCATTTTTTACAATTGGTGTTATAAAATGTACACAACCATACTATATAGCAAGTAAAATCGCTTATGAAAGACAGGCGAGGAACTTTTATGATGAATTAAAATTTAACAAACTTTCAAAAAATAATATAGATTTTGCAAAAAGAACATTGGATTTAATGTTTTCCACACAAAGTGTTTTTTGTTGTTCTTATACGTTAGATAAGCAAGGATATCATTTCAGCCGTCACTTTGGAGGGGATCCTTGGAAAGCATATGAAGATATTTCTATTCAACTACTAAAGTCTTCTATTAAAAGTTCAGAAATTATCATTGTGATCGCTGACTATGTGACAACGCCCCGTGATGTAAAATTTGAAGTTAATGTAAAAAGGAGAATAAATCAAGAATTTGGAAGATTTTCAGTCGCTGGTGTCGCAAGATTTGATTCTAGATCAAATGATCTCTTGCAACTCGTTGATCTGATAATTGGAGCCATTAATTATGATTTAAAGATTACAACAGGAATCGTTAAATCTGGGGATAAATACAAGCGTCGCTTTGTGGAGCATTTAAAGTCAAATCTTGGAGTAAAAGATTTTGTTCATGGATTCAGAAATTATCTTTTTAACATTTTTGTAGATAAGGATATTATGCAAAAATTACCATTAGATTATGATTGTAAGGAAAAACTAGGGAATAAAAATGAAAAAGAGCCATCGTCCTAACGGTCGACGCCCTTTTTCGATACGTGCTTACAGTATACACCCTTTTTTGAGCTTTTCAATAGATCTGTGGATATCTTGGGTTTTGGTTTATACACTTTTTGTGAGTGTGTAGATATGGTATAATGGGTTGCATATATTACGTATCGTGATGACTAAAAAACATTTTGCAGTTCACCCCCACACCAAACGATGTTGTGGTGTGGGGGTCCACTCATTCACATTGATTGAGTTGTTAATAGTGATTGGTATCCTTGCTATCCTCACCGCAGCAGTCGTCATAGTCCTCAATCCCGCAGAACTTCTCAGACAAGGAAGAGATTCTACCAGAATGACTGATGTGGCATCTGTTGCTGATGCTATGAAAATGCTTCAGACACAATCAGAAACTGTATTTACCAATAGCACCGCATCAACCGTTTATATTTCTATTCCCGATCCAAGTTCTGCCACCTGTGCTTCGCTGGGACTTCCTACACTACCGAGTGGCTATACGTATCATTGTGTGCCCTCCGCTTCTTCTACTGCTGTTGACGGTACTGGCTGGATACCCATTAATTTTATAGCTTCTACCGTACAATCTCTTTCCAAGCTTCCTCTGGATCCTACGAATAGTTCCTCATCCAATCTCTATTATGCTTATGTTGCACAACCAACTACACAAACTTATACGGTGTATGCGACTACGTTAGAATCAGCGAAATATCAAAACACGCCTTCTATTGATGGAGGCATTTCTACCATCGCCTTTGAAAGGGGGAGTAATCCAGGATTGATGCCCCCACAATTTCCATATGGTTCATGGGTGAAAGTTCCTGGGAATAGTACATTTGGCACGTCTGATTTTTACGTCATGAAGTATAATGCTAAATGTTTTAGCACTTCAACTAATCTACCCTATAACACGCCTAGTGCCGCGTATGATACAGGGTATCGTACCTATGCTGATTCTAGCTATCCTTGTACCAATGCGAATGGAAAATATATGACATCTGCTCCATCTGGATTTCCAATTGCAAACATTTCTCATACAACCGCTCTTACGTATTGTGCCTCAATCGGTGCTCACTTGCTTACCAATGATGAATACATGACCATTGCTACAAATGCGGCTGCTCAAGGAAATAACTGGCAAGGAGGTGTGGTAGGAACTAACTATCTCTATTCAGGACACAATGATAATGCGCCTGCTTATGCCCTTGAGGCAGGATCAGATGACTCGAATGGATATTTTGGAGAAACTAATATTGGCGGTAATCAACGACGAACTTTCCTTCTATCCAATAATCAAGTGATTTGGGATATGGCGGGGAACGTCTGGCAACATGTACAACGTTCCACAAACAATGTGGGAGATGCGACAAATGCAATGTCTCTTCCTGCCTGTTCCAGTGGTACTGCTGCGTGGGGATGGTGTCAATATGGAAATTCCGCTACACCGTACCTATCCAGTTGGACGAGCGATGTTGCACAAAATAAAGTTGGTCCACCGACTACCAGTTGGAATTCTTCTCAAGGTATGGGACAAGTTTATACCTATCAGAACGGAATTTCTCAGGGAACAACTGTCTTTCTTCGTGGCGCGACTTGGTTCTATGGTTCGAATGCGGGTGCGTTCGCATTGCTCTTGTCTTGGGGCGCGGGTGGTACGAACGGCTATGTCGGGTTGCGGTGTGCTCGGTAGGCTTAGCGTAGCTATCTAATATCTAAAATCTACACATGCTAGAAGATCTTGTCTTGTATCAAAAAACATATGATCTCATACTTTGGTTATTCCCGATCATAAACAAATTTCCACAAAAACAACGATTTGTATTAGCGCAACAAATAGAAAATGAATTAATCGAAACCGTAAAAGACATTATTCAAGCAAATCACGAACGCTGTAAAAGAGAATTGTTACAACGAATCAGTTTGCATTTAGAGACCAGCAGAATTTTAATTCGACTCGCTAAAGATTTTGGATTTATGAGCATTCGACATTATGAACATGCAGCAGAAAAGTTAAACGAAATCGGAAAAATTCTCGCTGGTTTGCTCAAGCGATTTTCATAGGCGTTGCAATTCACAACAGCACTTTGGTGTTTTGAATCGCCACGCGTATCACGTGGTGAGGGATGAGGTTGCACAAAACCGTCTATTTCTGTCTTTCTTCGTGGCGCGAATTGGAACAATGGTTCGAATGCGGGTGCATTCGCATTGAACTTGAATTGGGGTACGGGTAATACGAACAACAATGTCGGGTTGCGGTGTGCTCGGTATACTTCACCTTGGTCTGAGAGACCTATTCACGGATAGTATCCTGTGCCAAGAAGCCTACTAACCGAATTCCTTCCTTACCTATTTCTGAGATAAAATTTATTTCAGATCACTGAGAGGAAAATACAAACCCGTTTCTTCGTATGATTGTACCTATATGCTCTCATACGAAGTGAGAGGGTTTTTTAAGGTATGGATTTATTCACACGAATTACATCATTTCAGAATTTATATGATGCGCACTTACGTGCGCGTAAATCGAAGCGATATCGTAGTGCTATA
>JAKAIF010000033.1 GCA_021814445.1 bacterium | reverse complement strand
GGTTGAGCGTATTATGCGTATGGTAGATGGTATTTTACTTCTCGTGGATGCAAAAGAGGGACCCATGCCTCAAACAAAATTTGTACTCCGCAAAGCGATTCAAGCAGGACACAAAATTATTGTGGTGGTAAATAAAATAGATAAACCCGATGCGCGACCACTCTGGGCGCTTGATAAAACATTTGATTTATTTGTGGAGCTCGGCGCAAGTGAAGAGCAAGCAAACTTCCCCGTTATTTATGCGGCAGGATCATTAGGGAAAGCAGGGTACGAACCCGATCTTGCCGAGATGAAAGACGTGGAGCCGTTATTCCATACTATTTTGAAATATATTCCCGGCCCCAGCATTCACGACGAAACACCTCTACAAATGCTCACGGTGAATTTAATTTATGATAATTATAAAGGAAAGATCGCTATTGGACGTTTATATGCCGGCACACTCAAGAAAGGATCTCGGGTTGCGCACATAGATCGCGCAGGTGTGCAACACACCGAAACAATCAGCTCAGTTATGTTGTTTGATGGACTCAAGCGTATTGATGTGGATGAAGCAACCGCAGGAGAAGTGGTGGCTATCGCGGGTATTCCTGATATTTCTATTGGAGAAACTATTACCGATTTAGAAAAACCACTCGCGCTTCCGTTAATTCACATTGATGAACCAACCATTAAAATGGTATTTGGCGTGAACACCTCACCCTTCATGGGACAAGATGGAGAATACACTACCTCCCGTAATTTGCGCGAACGGTTGTTTAAAGAATTGGATACCGATGTGGCATTAAGCGTACAAGAAAGTGACTCCCCTGATAAGTTTGTGGTCTCGGGACGAGGAGAATTACACTTGTCTATTTTAATTGAAAAAATGCGTCGTGAAGGATATGAATTAGAAGTTGCAAAACCACAAGTTATTTTTAAAGAAACAGAAGGCAAAAAAGAAGAACCTATTGAATTGGTTTCGTTTGAAGTTCCTGAGCAATACTCGGGTACAGTTATAGAGCTTATGGGAAAGCGCCTCGGAATCATGAAAGATATGCGCGTAGATCGTGGGATCGCCTTCTTTGATTTTGTGGTGCCGACGCGAGGACTTATTGGAGTACGTAATATATTTATGACCGCCACGCGCGGACAAGGTATTATGAATTCCCTCTTTTTAGGATACGAAACATACAAAGGAGAACTTCCCCCTGATACTCACGGATCCATTATTGCTTCGGAAACAGGAGATTCAAACAGTTATGGACTTATGACCGCGCAGGGACGAGGACAATTATTTATTGGCGCCGCAATACCCGTGTATGAAGGTATGGTGGTGGGACAAAACGCAAAAGCGGGAGATATTCCTGTGAACGTATGCAAAACAAAAGAATTGAGTAACATGCGTTCCAAAAACCAAGGTGTGCAAGAAACACTTGATGTGCCTCGCACCCTTTCTCTGGAAGACGCGCTTGATTATATTGGCGATGATGAATTGGTAGAAATCACCCCCAAAAATATCCGCATTCGTAAAATGTATTTGACGGAGTTAGATAGGAAGCGCTCACAGAGATAGCAACTAACGACCAAAATAAAAAACAGCGCCCTATGCGCTGTTTTTCTCTATTTTATCAATCCAAAATGTTTGAATAGGGCCAGTCTATCATTATTTTGTTTACTTCCTTTGTTTTCTACTGGGTTTTTTGCGTTAGAAAAATTATCGTCAGAATACACGGGGGCACTACGCGTATATACTACTCTTCCCCGTTTCATAAGCGCCAAAGATAAGTAGGCATCGTCTGGCATCAAGTGTAGTCTTAATTTTTCTTTTAGCACGATAAGCGGCTCCAATCCTCCCACCTCATTATATGCTGATTTGCGTACCGCGAAGTTTGCTCCCCAAAAATAAAAACAATATGTGGGACGAAATATGGGGTCTAAAAAGAAAAAACCAATAGTTGCAAGATTTGCCATAATGCCATTAAACCAAATAATGCCTCCGGCGCCAACAACCAAATCGTCCTTAAAAGGTTTTGTAATTTTTTCTATCCATTGGGGTGACGCATATGAATCTCCATCTATGCAGGCAATAATATCTCCTGTCACTTCTTTAAACCCTTGTATGCGCGCATAGATTGCTCCTTTCTCTTTTGTGTTGCACGCTACCACACGCACTCGTGAAAATTCATTTGCTATTTTTATAGTGTTGTCAGTGCAATTGTGCGCGATAACTACAATCTCATCTGGAATTTTTGTTTGATTTTGTAACGAAACCAAACACTTCCGTATGCGTTTTTCTTCATTATGCGCTATGACAAGAACCGAAACTTTCATTTTATTAGAAATTAGAAATTACTCACCCCGCTGTAGCTTTGGTGAAGCGGGGAAATTATCAGTGCTTATCTACTCGCCTCAACAAACACTTTTGTTCTACTCGCATCCACACTTGTATCTTTTACTTGTGTGTTCTGTTGTGGTGTTTCTGAAGTAAGAAGATTGTTTACAAAAATCCGCGTCTCTTCAGTAAATATTCCCGTTGTCTGTAATTTATTTTTTTCTTGGAATGCACTTAATGCCTTTTGTGTGGCGTCATCAAAAAATCCTGTTATGGTCCCGGTGTAAAGTCCTTGCTCAGCGAGTACGTTTTGTAAATTCTTCACCTCATCTCCTGTATCTCCTGGGTTTAGGATATGAGAGAATGAAACATTGGGCGCGATAATAGGCTGATACAGACTCAAATCTTTTGAAAAGATAACTCGTACCTGTTTTGATTCAGATGTAGGAAGTGAATCTACGCGTGTTTTAGAAGCGCCAATAAGCGCGCCCGCGCGATTGAAAACGAGAGCAAGTACTTGTGCGTTTATAAATGATTGCGCATCTTTGTTGTTTATTTTTGCCTGCACGACAATTCCTTGATCATAGAGTGTGCCTGTGTCCTGCACTTCAATGGCGGGTTTACTAAATGAATCACTGGTGACCCATTGGGGATTTTGTATGCTCATGTCCACACTCGCAACGGTCGTGCTGTGCACTGAAACAAGTGGCACCACCACGTCTTTTAATTCCCCCCCATATACAAATGAACTTCCTGATATTGCTTGGAGAGAAGCGCCAAATTGATCTTTGAGCGTTATGGTGTAATCAAATGATTTTGCCGCCCATCCAATATTTTTATTCACCAATTCCACAACAATCCCCACTTCGTTTCCTACGGGAATCACATATTTATTTTGTATCGCAATTGGAGTGAGAGTTTTTATAGTACATGACAAACACGGACCACCACAGTCTACCCCCTCTTCTCCTTGGTTTTTAGAATTATCAAAACACGTTGGATTGGGAGTGTATACGAGTCCCACCAACCACCATATGATCAGCGCGAGAATAATAAGAAATAACCCACCGTATAAAATTTGTTTCAGTAAACGCATATGTCGTATTGTACCACATCTACGAAAGAGAATAAAAAAAGAAGCATTTCATATGCTGGCAAATCCTACTTTCCCCGCGAACGAGTATCATCGGAGTAATACGCTTTCACTTCTCTGTTCGGAATGGGAAGAGGTGGGGCACGTACTACTAGATCACCAGCAAATGAAATGCTTCTTTTTTGTTACATATGTATCATACCATTATACCTAAACTTCACAATAAAATAATCGTTTATCTCGTCATATTTTTAAATATGACGGAGATTGCATTCAACACTTCTCTGAAAAGCGACGTACTCACGCGCGTTGTACAGATAAAAAATGAACGCTGTATGGACTATTAGTAATCCTCGGCTCAACACATTACTGTGCTTACACCTAGATCCTATCAACCTGGTAGTCTTCCAGGGTCCTAAGATGCCTAATCTTGGGATGGGCTTCGTGCTTAGATGCTTTCAGCGCTTATCCCGTCCGAACATAGCTACCCAGCATTTCACCTGGTGGCAAAGCTGGTAGACCAGAGGTTCGTTCAACCCGGTCCTCTCGTACTAGGGTCAACCTCCCTCAAGCATCAACGCCTGCAACAGATAGAGACCAACCTGTCTCACGCATGTTTCCACATATTCCTATGTGCATTGGACTATATCATCATCCTTCGACAAGCTCAGGATAAACCCCTGCTTATTGAATGGGATGGATAGCGTGTAGTCTCTACGGGCTGATTCTTATCACTCGTGGTGAGTGAAGCCGAACCATTCCCTCGGTGTCCTCCTCCGCATGTGCGGATTGGAATTCCCCGAAATAAGCTATCTTGATCCTTATTAATTACTTAATAAGACCGCCGTGATGTGTTGGATTTTTAATCTAACATAAATAGTTATGAAACGAAAAGATTGAAATTGAATAAAATTAAATTGGAATAACTCTCGCCTCGTGGGATTTAGACTATTCAAATGCGAAATCACTTTCGCATCTAAACGGTCTAAACCCAGCTCGCGTACCCTTTTAATTGGCGAACAGCCAAACGCTTGGGACCTTCTCCAGCCCCGCGCTAGGGTGAGCCGACATCGAGGTGCCGAGCGTGGTCGTCGATATGGACTCTCGGACCACACTAGCCTGTTATCCCCAGGGTAGCTTTTATCCGTTGTCTCCGGCCTTTCTATAAAGAGTTTGATCCTTTAAAAAAGTATCAAACATTACCGTCGGGTCACTAAGTTCTGCTTTCGCATCGGCGCGACATGCACGTCTTGCCGTTAAGCCAACATATGCCTTTACACATTCAGTCCGATTTCCATCCGGACTAAGTTGACCTTATAAACTCCTCCGTTACTTTTTAGGAGGATAACGCCCCATTAAAACTGCCCACCAGACACTGTCCCTTATGGTTTTTGCCCATAGGGTTAGATAATAAACTTCAAAAGATGAGTATTTCACTGACGACTCCACATGCCCCGAAAGGCACGCTTCAAAGTCTCCTCACTATGCTACGCAGATAAACCCTATTACCAATATCAAGCTACAGTAAAGCTCCTGGGGTCTTTTCGTCCCGTTGCAGGTACCCCGCGTCTTCACGGGAATCGCATTTTCACCAAGCTCATCCTCGAGACAGTTCTCCAGTCGTTAAGCCATTCGTGCGCTCCGGAACTTACCCGGAAAGGAATTGCGCTCATTGTTGTTACTACAACATATATAAAATATATATTGTGGATAGATTATTTCTACCTATCTCTGCATGTCGCCATGCAGATCAGACTATATCTTCACTACTTTATATATAAAGTAGGTTTGGCGTGTAGTCGTTGAGGATACTAGATACGTTTCTTTTTTCGATTCATGCGTGACGCAAGAACCAAAATTTTTTCTTTCCCTTTTTCTGCTAAATGTTTTTTACGCACCATGAGAGAAACTACTTTCTTAAAAATAAGAAAGTCGTTCTTCTTGTTCGTTTGTAATTTATTTTTAGAAAAAAATGGAATGATTACAGTAGATAATTCCGTGACAGATCTCACACAATATCTATACAAATGTTCATTATGATTGTCGTATCGTTTATTAAGAACGATACTTCCACATTTGAAAAATTTCTGAATTTTCTTTAACGCAAGGATGCTTTTTGCTCCTTGTGTAATAACAAATTCAGGAAATATTTGTATACCAAATCGTGTGGTCTTATTTTTAATGATTGAGATGGTAAAACAACCTTCTCCATCAGTAAAACCCACTATCCACTGTCCGTACGCTAGTCTTTCCTGCTGATTGTCTGCACCAGATACATTGTCACTTGTTATAGCGCGTTTCATAAAAATATATGGACGCATTATACCATAGTAGTACTGGATTCTCCAGATATTCCAGCATATAGCCAAATTTTATTAAGGCAATTTAATTCACCTTAGAACGGTTATAGTTACCGCTGACATTGACGAGGGCTTCGGGCACTGAGCCGATTCTTGCGAAACGACCCGCACCGTTAACCTTCTCGCATCGGTCAGGCTTCACCTCCTATACGTCCTCTTACGAGTTAGCAGGAAGCTGTGTTTTTAGTAAACAGTCGCCAGAGATACTTTCGCTGCGTCCCTCCTCAGTTTTGGTATCAAGCATACTATGTTTTAGTCGCTTGAATAATTCTATTTTACCACTGCCATGATTCTTCAATCGTCGTTCTCTTAATAATGCATCTTGTTTTGATCTATATGCTTCTGCATAAATCAAAACCCATTGACCATTGCTACGCGTGGTAAACTTTTTTCCTTTTTTATTATGTGTCTCTAGTCTCTGTTTAAGATTCTGTGTGTATCCAATATATATTTCTTGAGTGAAATTATTTTGGATTACATAAATTATCCACATAATAAAAATATACTATACCAAAACTGAGGAGGGAAGACCTTATCCCAAAGTTACGGTCGCTTTTTTGCCGAGTTCCTTGAGGATGACTCACTTGTTCCCCTGAGGCTTCTCGCCTCACCCACCTGTGTCGGATTACGGTACGGGGCCCATATAATTAACCTTAGAAGATTTTTT
>JAKAIF010000032.1 GCA_021814445.1 bacterium | reverse complement strand
CCTTTTCATTCAGCTTCCCGATGATTGGGCCCGCTTCAGGACTTTGTTACGGAATGAGGTTTTTGCGAAGTGTATCGGCGTAAGGTCTGCGTTCGGTTTTCATCTTCGCACTTCCGCGTTGTTTAAAAAGGCGCAAGTGGATTTTACGTATAAGGAAAGGGAGGTTGAGGCGCTTCTTCATATATTGGAGTGCAATGGAATACCGCACAAAGAAGTCGCGTTCGAATTTCCCGCATATCATTCTCTTCCCGCTAAAACTCTTACTGAACTTGAAACATTAAAAAAGAATAAGAGAGTTATTTTAGGCGTATGTATGGGGGGGAAGACGGAGGACAAGAAGTGGCCGTTGGAGCGCTATGGCGAAGTACTTCGCATACTGGGAAAAACACACAACATAGGGGTGTTGTTCTTCGGAGGTCCTTCAGAATTCAATTCAATTGAACGCGTGGCTAAGGAAAGCGGAGTCGCGTATATAAATCTTTCGGGATTAGCGATTAAAGAAAGCATTGCGGCGATTCGGCACACCGACGTGTTTTTCACTAACGATACGGGACCTATGCATATCGCGGCAGCAGTCGGCATTCCCATTGTGGCACTCTTTAGTATTCGAAGCGTTTTAGGTAGTTGGTTTCCATATGGCGACCACAATACCTGTCTGTACAAGAGATTTTTGAAATGCAATTATGGAGAGGAAGATTGTGCTAAAAAAAGCATTGTAGCCATTTCTGTTGATGAAGTGGTAAATGCATGCGAAACAACATTAATGCGATTAAAAGACAATGAATAATGAAGGATATGTGAAAGAAATGGGGGTGGGCGGATACGGACCTGGTGAGATTGACGAGTTTCATCGTGTTTGTTTGCCGTATCTTGGTAATACCTATTTCCCCGAAAAGGCGGAGCCTGTGCTAGATCTTGGAATAGGTTCGGGGCATTGCGCGCTCTCCCTTGTTGATGCGGGTTGGAAAAAGATGTATGGATTTGATATCGACGCCTTCTATAAGGGCTATTTTGAAGAACACGGTGTTCAATTTGCGAGCGGAGATATTCAGACCGATACGCTTCCATATAACGACAATTTTTTTGGCGCGGTCATCTCATTTCATGTCATAGAACATTTGATGAATGGGAGTAACTACATTAAGGAGATAAAAAGAGTGCTAAAACCAGGAGGTGTTGCAATTTTGGTAACGCCGGATTGGCGTAAGCAGTATAAAACGTTCTATCGAGACCATACGCACGTGCATCCCTACGACAAGGAAAGCATTGCGCGGCTTATGAGGGCGAACGGTCTTGTTTCGGAAGTAAAAAGTTTCGGCGTGCTTCGCGGCGTGGGGCGAACAGGGCTTTGGAAAAAGATTCCGAGTCTTATGTTTACGGGTATTGATATGGTCTGTATTGCTAAAAAACCAGCCTAGAAATTGATGGAAACGCAAAAAGTACTTTTTGTCAGTGATTTAAATGAATATGGTCGCGGATTTCAGCGATTCCAGACTTTTCAGGAGTCCGGCCATAATGTGGTCGGCATATCATTTAGCAAGATTCCTTGGCTACTATCTCGCACACGACGATGAGCGAACGCGAATCGCCGCAGCAGGCAGAGAGCGATGTCTTACAAGCGGGTATAGTATGAAAGCTCAGCTTGAAAAAATGATGAGCCTTCGTGTATAGAAGGCTCATCATTTTATTCCGACTATTTTATTATCCTTTAATTTCTGGCTTGGGGATTGGAATAATGAATTTCCCTCCCAGTGCTCTATATTCATCCAAATTTTTCATTATTTCATTTGAGAAATTCCACGCAAGAAGAATTGCATAATCCGGTTTCCTTACCATTAGTTCGGAATCGGGAACAATAGGAATTCGCGTACCAGGAGTGTATCTTCCTATTTTTAGCGGTGATTTTTCAGTTGCAAAGTCAGCATGTTCGGGACCGATTCGGCAGTAGTTTAGAAGAGTCATTCCTTTCGCGGGAGTGCTAATAATGGCAATTGTTTTGCCCTCTTCTTTGATTTTATGAATTAAATTCATTAATTCGATGCGATTTTGTGCAACTTTTTTCGCAAACTCGCCCAATGTTGGAAGGGAATATATGCCTGTAGCTTCCTCTTCTTTCAAGTATTTTTCAACTGACTCATTGATTGGGTAGTTATTTTTACGAGAGATAAATACTCTGAATGAACCCCCGTGAATTGGGTATGATTCAACATCAAAAACCTCCATATCGAACTGTTTGAAGAAATTAGCAACCGGTTTCAGTGAGAGGTAGAGGAGATGTTCGTGATAGATTGTGTCGTATTCAAGATTTTTTACGAGATTTACAAAGCTTGGCGATTCGAAGATAAAGATTCCTTTTTCATCTAATACTGCTTGTAGTGCCTCAATAAATTGGTGGTGGTCAAAGATGTGAGCAAACACATTTGTGCCAACCACTATTTTTGCAGGACCGTATTTTTCCTTTATTCCCGTGGCCACCGAAGGAACAAAAAAGTCCGCAATTGTTTCAATGCCGCGTTCATTCGCTATCTTTGCCATATTGGCTGCGGGGTCAACACCAAGAGTTTTCGTTCCATTTTTTTTAAATCCTTCAAGAAGAATACCGACATTACTTCCCACATCAATAACAAGGTCGTTTTGTGTTAGGTTGAATTTTTTTACTACCGATGCCGCAAAGCTTCCGTAGTGGTCAGAGCCTGTTTTAGTGAGAGACATCGCATATGGATACTCCTCTTGGTATAGCTCTTTTGGGTCAACAGTATAGGTGAGTTGGCTGAGTCCACAATTTTCGCATAGGGCTACGGCCAACGGATAGTATTTTTCTGGCTCATTTAGCTGTTCCGCTGATAGAAAACGGTCGGCGAGAGGAGTCGCTCCAAGGTCGAGATAACGATTGAGTTTTGGGTTCTTGCAGAACCTGCAAGCATTAATTTGTGGCATATGTATTTTATGATAGTATTCAGAAGGTGAGTTGGCAATGCGTCAATTGCAACCTATAATTTGCCCCATGTTTAAAAAACAGCCAATACTGACAATTTCTATACCAACATACAATCGGCCTGCACAGATTGCGAGATTATTGCAAGGTATTTTACCTCAACTTGTTTCTGATGTTGAGGTAGTAATTCGCGATGATAGCACCACTAACGAAACGGAGACCATCATTCGGCAGTTGTTCAACCAATTCAATAAAAGCGAGCAATTGTCGTATTTTAAGGGTGATAAGCTTGGCATGGATCGGGCCACTCTTTTTGTGGTGGAAAAGGCGCGGGGTAAATATGTGTGGACGTTTGGCGATGATGATGAGATGGCCCCAGGAGCGATACAACACGTTATTGAATTGATTTCCTCGCATCCGAACATCTCCTTCATGTGGGCGAATTATACTTGCATCGATGTTCCCGGTTCTATTGGGTGGTCAGCAGAAGAAAGATTTTTTAAGGATGGAAATGAGGCCTTGGAAATACTTTCAAATAAAATGACACTTCTTTCCACCTTCATTTTTAAAAAGGAAAATGCAATGAAAGCATGGAAGATAGCTGAGAAGCATATTGGTTCTTGGTGGTCAATTATGGCTCTTGTTCTTGAATCAATGGCCGATGGAGATGTTTATTTCTTGAAGGGTCCCTATGTGATTAATCATTTGGAGGAGCATGGGTCGTCTTATTTTGAACTTTGGGCGCAGATTTTTGGTATAAATCTGTCGAATGTTTTCAATGATTTTCGCGCGCGCTTTTCGCGTCGCGCAATGAGGAGATTCTTTGTAAAGCATTTTGCTACCGTATGGAGGGGAATACTGGTGAATAAGGCTCGCTATCCTGTGGGAGTTGTACGGTCAGGATTTCTAAGGAAATTGTTTTCATTATACTGGACCTTTCCTGAATTTTGGGTTGCCCTTCCTTTTTTCTTAATGCCTCGCTGGCTCATCCTCCCTTTTTATAAGGGGTATAAGGTGTTTTTCGATCATCGCCAACTTAAGATATTGAAATCAAAGTAGCATTTTAGTTTCGTGGACAGTATCTGGGGTGTTTGGTAGGATTGTCTCATATATGAAAAAGGCTCTGATTACTGGAATTACCGGCCAGGATGGTTCATATCTTGCCGAACTCCTTCTTGAAAAGGGGTATGAAGTACATGGACTTGTAAGGCGTGTGAGCACATTCAATCGAGAACGTATTGAGCATTTATTTTTGGAGCCGCATAAGGGCGACTCTATCCATCTTCATTATGGCGATTTAAATGATTCAAGCTCGCTTCATCGCATAGTTCGTGATATTTCTCCTGATGAAGTCTATCATCTTGGCGCGCAGAGCCACGTGCGTATTAGTTTTGATATACCCGAATTTACGGGTGAGGCTACGGGAATTTCTACAACCCGTCTTTTGGAAGCAATCCGTCACGACAATCCGAATACGAGGTTCTATCAGGCTTCAAGTTCTGAGATGTTTGGAAAAGTCACGGAGATTCCGCAAAAAGAAACAACCCCATTTCATCCGCGAAGCCCCTATGGCGCGGCAAAAGTTTATGCATATTGGATGACGGTCAATTATCGCGAAAGCTATAGGATGCATGCATCCAACGGAATTCTTTTCAATCATGAATCTCCGCGTAGGGGAGAGAACTTTGTTTCAAAGAAAATAACCTCTGTGCTTGCGAAAATCGCTACTGGTAAGGTGGACAAACTATTTCTTGGCAATTTAGACGCAAAAAGAGACTGGGGTTATGCAAAGGATTATGTTGAGGGTATGTGGTTGATTCTTCAGCAGGACAAGCCCGATGATTATGTGTTGGCAACGAATGAGACTCATACGGTTCGCGAATTTGTCGAAGAGGCGTGTACATTGCTCAGTATTAATTTACGCTGGGAGGGGGAGGGTTTGAATGAAAAGGGAATTGATACAAAAACTGGGAAAGCTATTATCGAGATAGACCCTCAATATTTCCGTCCTGCTGAAGTGGATCTTTTACTCGGTGATTATTCTAAAGCTAGGCAAATATTGGGTTGGGAACCGAAAGTAAAGTTTAAGGAGTTGGTAAAAATAATGATGGAAAGTGATTTGAATCTTTTGAAGTCAAAATAATGAAAAAGAAGAAAACCGCACTAATTACTGGAATTACCGGCCAGGATGGTTCATATCTTGCCGAACTCCTTCTTGAAAAGGGGTATGAAGTACATGGACTAATTAGGCCTAGAAATAAAGGGGGTGTCCAACGTTTCAAAAAAATTGAGCATATTTTATCACGCCTTCGGTTACACGAAGGGGACATTGCTGATGAGGGGTTTATCAACCAGTTAATTAAACAAGAAAATTTTGATGATATTTATGATCTCGCGGCTATTGTCGATTCTCTAATTTCTGTTCGAACTGAAAAAGAAATATTGTTGAATAATTTGATGGGAATACAGAATATTCTTATTGCCGTACATTCACACTCCGCGCATACAAGAGTATTTTTTGCTTCGTCAAGTTTAGTGTATGGGAATCCTTTGATTTCTCCACAAAATGAAATGGTGTGTATGAATCCAATTTCGCCATATGGTGTTGCAAAGGCGGCTGGTTCCCATCTTGTGCGTATATACCGCGAGTCACATGGCATTTTTGCGTGTTCGGGTATATTGTATAATCATGAATCGCCACGAAGAGATTCAAGATTTCTTCCTAAAAAAATTGTAGAAGCGGCTATAAGAATTAAGAAAGGATTGCAGAAAGAGCTAAAATTAGGCGATTTAGATGCGGTTCGTGATTGGGGGTTTGCTGGCGATTTTGTAGAGGCTATGTGGCTTATGTTGCAACAGGAACGACCAGTGGATTATGTAATTGGAACGGGCATTCCTTATACTGTGCGCGATATTTTGAATATTGTATTTGAAGCCCTTGAATTAGATTGGCAAAAGTATGTAGTTGTAGACAATTTGCTTGTACGGCCCAAAGAAAAATTTCCACTTGTTGCTGATCCTAAAAAGGCAAGAATTGAATTGGGATGGGTTGCACATACGCAACTTGATGATTTGATTGCAATGATGATTGAGCATGATATGAAAACAATCACTATTTAGCTATGGCAGCTTTTTAAATTAACTTAATCAAGTCAGTCCTTTTAAATAAATGGATGCAACCTTTATTCTGAAACCCAACGATTAGTTTGTGTTGCCACTAGTTATATAAATTTTGGTAAATAAACATATGAAGGTCTTACACATCGTTCCCTCGTATCTTCCGGCACACCGCTATGGCGGACCCGTGGAAAGCGTCCATAGTTTGAATGTGGCGCTCGCGCGAGCGGGGCATGAGGTAACCGTATATACCACCAATATTGATGGTGAGCACAATCTTGATGTTCCCGTGAATGAACCCGTGATGAAGGACGGGGTCCGCATTTTTTATTTCAAGGCCTCCTTCCCGCGCGGATGGTTTTATTCAAATGAGATGAGGCGTGCTTTGGCGGCGCATATAAAAGAGTTTGATATCGTGCACATCACTTCAGTTTTCTTAGCGGCTTCTACGCTCGGTGCGTATTATGCAAAAAAGTTTACAAAACCATATATCATCTCCCCGCGGGGGAGCTTGATGAAGGCGCCCCTTGCCGCCCATTCACTTAAAAAGAGGGTATATCTCTCACTTATCGAAAAGCGTAATCTTAAAGCTGCATCAGCG
>JAKAIF010000031.1 GCA_021814445.1 bacterium | reverse complement strand
AATTACCGCAACGCCACGCTTCTTTAAAAGAACAATAAGATTCGCCCATTTTACATCGCTCCATTGCCGCTCTATATCAAATGAAACGGGTGCAACAACCACAAATGGAGTTGCAGGAAGTGGCATCTCTTCATAGTTATAAATTTCAGGTTCAAAATCGGCGTGATTAATAGAGATTTCCAAAGGAGTCAATAATTTAAGATAATTTTGCCATTCTTCAGCATAAAGATCATAGGAAACACAGGCGTCCGCTAAAAAGCTATGCTCTGCAATATCAAATGAGATGAGATTTTTGGGACGCGTGAGCTTCCACCAAATATTTGTACTGGGAATGTACGCACGGGTATTAATAATCACATCATAGTGTGATTGTCTCAAAATTTGTATCGTGCGGCATGCGTTCACAAAAGCAGAGAGAAAATCTCCTTTACCACCACTCTTTTCCCGCCCCAATACAAAACGAAATCCCACATCATCCCAATAAAATATTTTGCGTAGGTGCGGATTTTTCTGTAAAAGTACCTCTGTTTTTGGATGTACTAGATAGTCAATAATCGCGCCGGGGTATTGTTGTTTAATGAGCGGGACAAGAAAGGTTGAAAATAATACATCACCAAACTGATCAATTTTAACGATTAAAATTTTTGGAGACGAAGAAATTTTAATTTTTTTATGATGATTTTTCCAGAAAAATAACAAATCCCCCACCATCTCAATCACAAAACCAATTAGAAAATAAAAAAACTTTAAAACCTTCGTTAGTTTTTTCTTCCACCCAAAACGAGGACGTATAATATTCCCCACAAATCGCTGTATAAGTTTCTGATACTTAGAAAACATAGAGATCTATCTTTTATACGGATTAAAATTTAACAAAAACGCACCAAATATCCGCATCATTTTAACAGAAACCAACAAAGGATGCTGGAGAACAAACAACGGGTTACGTTTTAAAAAGGCACAGAGTATTTTTAATTGCATCTTTTTTGCTTTCCGTATATTATGACTTTCGTTTTGTGCATGAGATCTCCATACCGCAAGTGGCTCCGCAATATACCCAAATCTTGAACCACATTCCAAAAGCCTAAACCACACATCATAATCATACGCCCCAAGATATGCAGTATGTATCCCACCAATTTTATCTAATGCACTTTTTCTTACCAGTACCACAAGAGGAGCACAAATAAAATTTCTTTTAAAAAGCTCCTTTACACATTCTGTATACCCCCCCTCGCACGGCACAACTTTTCGCGTTTGCATCCATGTGTGACGCATAAGAGCTCCATGAGCATCACCAATATACGCATCTGAATAAACAAGATCAATATCTTGGTGTTCTTCTAAAAAATGTATCTGTTTCTCAAGTTTTTCGGGTAACCACCAATCGTCTTGATCGCAAAATGCAATATATTCCCCATGGGCATGCAATAACCCTTCAGCAACAGCAGACCCCGCGCCACCATTTTCTTTGTAAAAATATTCTATGCGTGAATCTTTCTCTATAAATTTACGTACCACTTCTTTCGTGTCGTCTGTTGAACCATCATCTACTGTCAACATTTCAAAGTCTTGAATAGTTTGGCTTTGAATGTTCTGAATCGCCCATCCTATAAAACTTGTACTATTATATAATGGACTAAGTATTGAAATTTTAGGCATAGATTTGTTACTCATCAAAGAATTTAAGAGGAGGGATGTAGCATTTCCCTTATGAATATACGAACGGGACGAGATGAAGACAAAATTAAATCAAAAATAGTTTTTGGAAAAATAGAAACGACAAAAGCAAACAATTTCAAGATGGCATTTCGCTCATTACAGAAGTATTTTTGATATAAAACCAGATTAAATCTTCCAGACGCTCGGTAGCTAATAAGATATTTCAAGTTTCTCCATGGTTCGGGAACAATAATTTTTTGTTTTGTTGTGTCGTCTATGCTCTCTAATGACCAAACCAGTTTTGGCCATTGAGACATCCAAATATCAAATCCTCTCGGTGTCCATTGTGCATTATTTAAACGGATAATTATATACGGATGAGCAATCACGAGAACAGAACCCTCAAACACCTTTTGGAAGATAATACCCACGTGAATAAATTCAGTACCAAAATATTTTTTTCTATCACGGCTCAACCAAACATCTCTTTGAATTATAACTCCGCCGATAAAAGAGAGGTAGTCTCCTGCAATCTGGAAAAGAGCATTCATTTCATTTGGAGAGAATTGTTGATCAGATAAAATTTTTATACGTGATTTTTCTAAGATAGTAGATAGATTCTTATTACGCACCTCAGCATTAACAATAATTAAATCATATCCAGTTATGATTTCCTTCATTACTTTACTGATCGCCCCAGGTTTTAATAAATCATCGTCGGTAAAAAGCCAACAATATTTTCCGTAGGCAAATTCAACGCCTTTATCATAATCATGATCAACCCCCCCCTTCAAAGGAAGACGAATATATCGAATTCGTGAATCTTTTTTTGTGAACGCTTCAATAACCTCTTTTGTATTATCCGTAGAAGCACCGTCAACAACTAAAACCTCTACACCATCAACCAATTGATGAATAATACTATTCAATGTCTCTGTTATATATGAAGCTCTGTTATAAGTAGCAATACAAATTGACAAGATTGGTTTCATAAAACTAATAGAATCTATCAAGATTCCATCATCATATCAGCTAATTGATAAAAATCTACCGAGGGACTCCATCCTAAACTCATTATAAGAGATGAATCACTCACAAGAACACTATATTCTGACACATAATTCGTATTTTTTTCAATAAAATCAACATAATTCAAGCCCTCTTTAGAAAAACAGTACTCAATCCATTCTCGAATAGAATATGATTTCCCACTTCCAATAACGGCCTCAAAAAAATTATTCTGATTAACTAGAAGCCATATTGCATTTACAATATCGCCCGCATAATTAAATTCCTTTTTTACATTCATGTCGCCTATCACCAGCTTATCATGAGAACCATCTTTTGCCCGTTTTACAAATGTAGTAATTTTTTTATTAATATGTCTCTCGGTGCGGAGTGGACTATCATGATTAAATAGATACCCAATATACACAGAGATCCCAAGTTTTCTATAATATCTTGCCAAGAAAGTAGAATATATCCTCTCAACAGCATATAAACTATTCCAATCAAAAGGAGTTTTCTCATTTATAGGAGATCCATTGTTCTGAAACTGTAGAGCGCTTCCAGATAAAAAGATTTTTGTCTTTTTTGAATGTCTAAACACAGATTCAAGAATATTTAACGAACCATCAGAAATATTCTTATGATTCTCAAAGACGGCACTGTGATTTGCTGTAGAATTCGCAGCAAAGTGAAAGATGTAGTCAGGTAATTCTCTCTTTATTAAGTTTTCTACAAAAACAAAATCAGAAACATCACCCCTTTCCCAATTCCCGTCAGAACGAGAGACCCCAATAAAATCAATTCCATTATCGTTTAATAGTTTTGAAAGATAGTAGCCATCTTGTCCATTAATCCCAAAGATAATTGCTTTCATATTTTTTTATTTCCTTTTAAGAAATGTACATACAGAAAATACAAAATTTTTATAGAAAGAGGCGAAAATATTTTATATAAGAAAAACATCAAAAATCCATTTAGAGATTTATTTGGCTTATATAAGGAAATAGCAAGGTTATCGAGATCATTCATTGCATATTTTGATAATTTGTTATGAATAGCGAGTTTAGCAAGAAGCAATCCTCGAAACTTTACATCATTTCTTAAAACCCTCAGAATATGAAACATTTCATAAGACCCTTCTCCAAAGATACTATTCCCAACATGTTGAAAAGAATCAATAAAGATACGATATACATCAATATAATCCCCATCAGAAAAAGAATCATTTCCACCTCTTCGATGAAGTAACTTTTTATTTGTATATTTTATAACAATATCATGAGAGAGTGTAGGAAGTAAGTGCCCCGCGATAATCCAATGAGTACCATAAAAAGATTCTGGAACACCGTGATCGTCCCAAATCTTTTTCTTAAAGATGGGTCCAGCCAAAAAAGTAAAGAATGCCTCACTAGTCATTGCTAACTTAAAATAATTTTTTCTCTCGGAATCATTAGAGAAATGAAATACTTTTTTACCTTTTATATTAAAAAATACTGGATATTCCTTTATAAAATCCATTTCGTTCGTACATAAATCATGTGTACAAAGATATATATCATAACCAGAAGAGATCTCAGAGAGAACGGATTGGATTAAATTTGGTAACATTATATCATCAGCAGAAAATAGCCAGCAGTAATCACCACCAGCGAAATTTACTAATTTTTCTATATCTTTATCTATTCCCCCTCGAAATTCTTGTTTATAATATTTCAAAAAGGGATAAGATTTCTTTTTGTTTTCTACAACGCACGAAGTATCATCAGTAGATCCACCATCAAGAATAATGACCTCAACATTGGGCACAATTTGAGAACAAATACTATCAATTGTTTGCCCAATAAATTGACCAAAATTATATGTTGGAATGCAAATTGAAAGTTTTATCATGAATTTTTTACTCTCATAAAATGTTTTTTCTAACCACAAAAGTCGCAAACGTATACCGGAACCGGTTTAAATAAAAAAAATCTGGGTTTTCGCAATTCCATTGTGGTCCATCAATAAAAGAACATCCACTCATCACTGATAACAATCTATTTTTTAAATCTTCTTGAGTATATAGCCTTGCATTAACATCGGGTTTTTCATCACCTACTTGCCATCCATCTTTATAATCACATGTCATAACAAAGAGTCCACCAGGAGCCAATAACCCAGAAATACAGCGGACAAAAGATTCATCATCTGGATCGTGTTCTATAACAGACGTTGAAAAAATAATATCATAAGAATTCAATTTTGTGGTAGGTTTGGTATAAAAAGCCTGCAAAGAATAATTAACAACTGGATCTATTTCCTCAATTTCATATCCCATCTTCGTGAGGGACATACTTGCCGTATCTTCATAACTACCAACACAAAGGATTTTTGGATTTTTATAACCTTTCAAAAATCTGAATACTGAATCAAAGACAAAGGCCTGATTAATGTTTGCTCTAGGAATTTTTTTTGACATGGTGCGTGGTACCAGCTGAAATAGTACATCAACTGTTGGTTGATATAAAGTTCTCATATGATCATCTAGAACACCATTAAATGAGAAATTTGGGGGCAATACTAGTGGACTATATTTTATAGACAGATCAATGTCTTTATAATTATCTTCATACAATCTCTCCGTAGTCCTGATCCAACTATGAGCTTTGTAATAAATTCCCTTTAAGATAAATCTCATAATGGAGCCAAAAAAAGAAGTTTCCCCCTGTGGTTCATTTGAAATAACCCCATCAATGATTCGCTCATAGTCCCAAATAAGATTCTTTTCGTTCCACTCTAGGAGGTATCTTTGTAAAGGTACTGTACCATTTTTGATTATAGTCTTTAGATTATTCTGAGAAATGCGAATAGAAGGATTCGCGCTAAAAATATGCCTAAACATTGTTGAGTCAGAAACAACGATTGGCTTCCCTACAGCCAGTGCATAATCAATAACACTAGAAATACCCCTATTGGACTGGGATTCATATAAGAAAACATTAATAGTATTCTTGGCTAGAAAATTTAAAAGATCCTCATTACTTAAAAAAGTATGCGTGATATAAATTTTTATCCCCTGCTTTGTTATTAAAGATCTACACCGATCAGCGATCGCGAGTGCATTAACTCCATTATCATCACCAAAGTCTGCGGGTGGTATATTGAAACGAATTATCGCTTCATTAAATTCACTCTGAACTAATTGCACGATCTCTTCAAATCCTTTTTTTGGTGTGCCAAAACCAAAACTTCCAATTATAGGAATATCATCAGCCCCGTAAGTTTTTTCCTCGTACTTAGGAATAAGTCTTCCGGTCTTAAATACAATAGGATTTTTAAGAAGTAGGGTTGGGTCAGCAGCAATATAATAATCAAAGAGAGAATTTATAAAACAGCCGGCTTTCCCGAAAACTAAAAATTTTCTGTAATAGTTCGTTGCGGAATCAGCAACTTCTTGAGTAACTTCATGTATAATACCAATTTGAGGTATTTTATTGAAATATAAAGTATTATTGATATATAACCGTGGAAAAAGTTTAGTTGTAATCCATGTCATTGTTGATGGATTATAATTATATATAATTACATCTGGATGATTTATCTCAATCTTAGCTTTCAGTTCTTTTAAATTTTCACATTCAACATAAATAAATTCATATTTTCTTGAAAGTAAAAGAGTACTAGCGACATTTTTACCAAACTCATAGACTCCACATTTGGCTTTCTTATGGTTGACAAATAGAACTCTTTTTCTGCTCATAGATTTCACTTATATATTAAACTATCTCTATTTTAGGTAATGGGAAAATCAGTTTCCCCCCAGAGGCAAGGAAATTCTTTTCCCTCTCAATAATCCCCTTCCTAAAATGCCACGGAAGGACAAGATAATAATTAGGATTTTTTTTCGAAGCATCTTCTTCAGAGATAATAGGAATTTTAGTTCCCGGAGTAAGTCTCCCAAATTTATATTCATTTATCTCAGATATATATGGGACGTCAAAGGAAGT
>JAKAIF010000005.1 GCA_021814445.1 bacterium | reverse complement strand
AGGAAGATATTGATGTCTTGAAGGCATAAAATTTCGTAATTAAAAAAACATAAAACCGCTCACCTTGTGAGCGGTTTTATGTTGACACATGTAATATTGCGGTGTATTATAAATACAGGAAATTCACAAACAATGTATTGTAGGAGGAGTTATGGATTTAGTTAATATCTCAAAAGAACACACCATTCTGTATGTAGTACAGAACCTTGAGAACAAGGAGATTGTTCTGCAGATACTTGCAATGTATCCAGAAAAGATAATAAAAACCGTTGAAACATTGCTTGAATATGCTTCTCCAAATTTTCAAAAAGTACGAAATCTGATTGTAGTAATAGCTGAGTCGTTTCCTGGATTCGCTCTTGATATTGTTAAGAGTGTCATTGGGAGAATACCTCACAGAGAAACATCACAGGAATATGTATACGGTATTTTTCAAAGTATTTCAGATGATGACTATGCAATAAAAATCGCTGAAATAGCAATAAAGAAAAATATCTGCTATCCACAAAATTTGGTACTGCGAAGACCCACGCTAGCCGTTTGTATTGCAAGTTTAAGTTGCTGCACACCATCTGACATCTCAGCAATCATGAGAATGAACTCAGACCAGTTTAAAGGGTTAAAAATTAGCTGAATTGTACCATTTCAGTATCCTGGTGATATCATGCATCACCGGGATTTTTTTATAAAATTGTGCAGGGGATTGTTAGTTTTCATGGATATGGTATAATCATAGCAACACTATTAATTGTATAGTTTTATGAATAAATCAATTAAATTTGATCCAGAAATCCATACGAAAGTATCGGATGATGAAAAGGGAGGTTTTGTAGATAAAACGGCTCAGGATACCTTTGAAAGAGCAAAATCAGTAGCTCGCATGGTGGGTAAAAAAACAGAAGCCATGGACGTGCTTCGTAGTCAAGCAAAGGAAGAGGATAAAGAGGTGATGAAGCAAAAAGAGGAAGAAGAAATAAAAACTAAAGAAGAGCAAAGAAAGATACTGGAAAGGTTTAAAAGAGGAGATTATGGATACAGACATGATGGGGAAGTGATGAGCGGACTAAAAAAATTTAATACTGATAGAGAGTTTATGTTAGCTGCTATTGAACTTGATCCAGTTGCTTTTGATGCCGTTGGAGAAAATCTTTGGGCTGATAAAGATTTTTTATTGGGAGCCATTATTCATAGAATAGGAGAACAAGGACTTACCTCTCTAATATTCAAAAAAGCGTTAGTTCCAATTGCGTCGGATAAGGATTTTCTTCTTAAAATAATTCATGCAGATATTCCTAACTACCGACGGGAGCCGTATTCTATACTAGAGTATGCAGATGACTCCATACGCGGTGATCGTGAGATGGTAAAAGAAGCTCTTGAGATACCAAGGGCTGGGAGAGGATGCGCGTTGAAGCTTGCGTCTCCAGAGCTTAAGGCTGACCAAAATCTCATATTAGACGCAATGAAGAAAACTAACCAGGCAGATATTTTGGAATATGTAGATCCCGCATTGAAAAATAACAAAGAATTTATGATGAAGGCGGTGAATATTTATAGCGAGGCATTGAAATATGCTAGTGAAGATCTAAGAAAAGATTATGATGTGGTGCGGCCCGCTATTCTGGACTCGAGTTATGCATTCCAATATGCTGATCCTTCGTTGCAGGAGAATAAGGAATTAGCATTTGAAGTATTTTCAAAGAAGTCAGGATACTGGGAGTGGGGGAGTTTAAAAAGTTTGCCGGAGAAACTTATAAACGATAGAGAATTTATGTTAAATATATTATCTACCTGGAAAAACTTTGATCACACGGTGGACACTTCAAGAGGAAAAGAACATGCTAAATATGAAAAAGAATTTTTAGATGATCGTGAAAGTTATCGTCTTGATCATTTTTATGACGCTATAAAGAAAAGCACATTATACACAGATAGAGATTTTATCTTAAACGCAATAAAGAAGTGTCCAAAATTTGCGAACAGTCTTCTTTATGAACATCAGGGGCATTCCCAATATATTCGTGCAAGGAAAGAGGATGATTATAAGAACTGGAAAAATGATCCTCTCTTTATAGAGGGACTTATGAAGTTTAATCCTGGATTGGCTATAGAAATGGCGTCGGGTGAGCTGCGTAAGCAGATATATGAAGCAAAAAGAGAAAACAGTTTAATCTCACGAACAACGAAAAAGGTTAAGTCATTCTTTGGAGGAAAATAGAGATATATGTAGTCAGGAACACAACCCTCATGCCCTTTCTGGTGTGGGGGTTGTATTTTGTATAAAATGTGATATTCTCTCTCCAAGATCCGCAGACCGTCCCGTAAGGGATCCCGACCGAAACGTCGGGATAGGCACTCCGTAAGGAGTATAAGACCTACCGAGGATACATTCTTTTATGTACTGCGATCTTAGAAAAAGGTCGTTATTTGACCATTTTATATGAACGTTCGTGAATCTATAAAATGGTCATCCCGACTGAAACGTCGGGATAGATATTTATCTCTATGAAAACAAAAGCACAAAAAAAGCAAGAAATAGAAGACGGCGTTGTTCTCGCAAAAGACGCGACGTCATTAGTCTTTATTGATTTTGCAAAGACTCCGGTAAAAAATATTACCGAACTTAAAAATGAGGTACGCACCATTGGAGGAACATATCGCGTTATCAAGAAGCGTTTATTGCAACGCGCCTTTACTGAAGAGGGAGTATCTGTGGATACAAAGCAATTTGGTGGACAACTTGCCACCGTGTTTAGTCCAAAAGATATTTCTGAAGTAGGGGGAGTGGTATATCGTTTTGCAAAAGGATTTGGAAAAGATTCTGAATTCAAAATTTTAGGAGGATATGATGTAAAATTAAAAACATATTTCTCTGATGGTGAAATGAAACGTATTGGTCAATTACCTTCACGCGACATTTTACTTGCGCAATTATTGGGTATGTTACAAGCCCCAGTAAAATCTTTGGTATATACCTTAGACCAGATAGCAAAAAAGAAATAAAAAAGTATTTAGTATTAAGTATTACGTATTACGTATAAAATTATGGAAAAATTTAAAGATATATTAGATAAAGTTGAATCCATGACTGCGCTTGAATTAGCAGACTTGGTGAAAGCATTAGAAGAAAAGTTTGGTGTTACTGCCGCTATGCCGGTCGCAGCCGCAGGAGCTGGCGCAGGAGCAGCCGCAGAAGAGAAATCATCATTCAATGTTATTTTGAAGGAGGCTGGAGAACAAAAGATCAACGTGATCAAAGTAGTAAAAGAAATCACTGGTCTTGGTTTGAAAGAAGCAAAAGATATTGTTGACGGCGCTCCCAAAGCAGTAAAAGAAGGAGTAAAGAAAGAAGAAGCAGAAGAATTGAAGAAGAAATTAATGGAAGCAGGGGCGGTTGTAGAATTACAATAAATCAAATCTTTATACTACATAAAAACAACCTCAAATCATTGAGGTTGTTTTTATTTTGGTGCACCCTGTAGGGATCGAACCTACGACCTTCGCAATGTGAATGCGACGTTCTACCACTAAACTAAGGATGCTTCCATCATTAAGAAAGTGTACAAAAAAATAGACACATTGTCTATGGGGTCTAAATTAAACGGAACATATTGTTCTTTTGAGTTATGCACAGGGGGAGTGTTGCAAAGGTGCATAGAGTGGGTATAATTAAATAAAAGTGGTGAAAAGTGGATAACTGTGTGGATAAGTTAAAAAGGGTTGATGTTTTCTTCTTTGTTTGCCCTGGTGGGCACGAGGCATCGGGGAACGACGCAGACAAAGAAGAAAACAAAGTCTGTTTATAATAGTAATTAAAATTGTCATTTTATTATCATGTTTTTGGGCGAATTTAAACACAGCATTGATCCAAAAGGTAGGATGGCAATTCCTGCAAAATTTCGTTCCAAATTAGATGGGGGTGCAATTATTACCAGAGGACTAGATCATTGTTTGTTTGTGTTCACGCAGAAGGAGTGGGATACCCTCGCACAAAAATTAATTTTATTACCATTAGCGCAATCAGGATCACGGGCATTTGTACGACTAATGTTGGCGGGTGCGGGTGAAGTAGAGTTTGATGCACAAGGACGTATTTTGATTCCAGAACATTTACGAACATACGCGCGTTTAGGGAAAAACGTTATTGTGACCGGATTGTATAACCGTATTGAAATTTGGAATGACACTGAATGGAAAACATATAAAACAAAAACCGAACGAGAATCAGATCAGATCGCCGAGCAGCTAGGCGAATTAGGTATTTAAAGATGAAATTTTTAGTTTACAGTTTTTAATTTTTATTAAATTTTCAATGTTTTATATTTAAGAATTGGATTATTGAGCATTGATTAGAAATTAGAAATTGAAAATTAGAAATTATGCAGAGCACACATATTCCCGTACTTTTACATGAAGTTATAGAAATGTTTGGGTGTCGTCCGGGGATGACGATGATAGATGCCACCACAAATGGAGGAGGGCATGCGCGTGAAATTATCAAACGCATTTTTCCAGGGGGTATGTTTATTGGTATTGATTGGGATAAGGGAATTATTGCACAGACCGAAAAACAGATCAGGGCCGAATTCTCTTCCTATGATCAATCACGATTGAAATTTGTATGGAGTAATTACGCCGACATCTCTCATATATGCAAGAAAGAAAAAATAACATCGGTAGACGGCATACTTGCTGATCTAGGGTTCTCTTCCTTGCAGATTGAAACCGCAGAGCGGGGGATGAGTTTTTTGAGAGAGGGACCTTTGGACATGAGATATGATACTTCATCACGCAGTCCTGCATATGAGATTGTAAATTCATTCTCCAAAGAGGCACTCGCCGATATCATATATACCTATGGAGAAGAACACTATGCCCGCTCTATCGCTGAGATGATTGTAGCCGAACGAAAAAAGGAACGTATATATACCACACGGCAGTTAGCGGAATTAATTGAACGGATGGTGCCACAGTATAAGCGAGGAGGTATTCATCCCGCGACCAGAACATTTCAAGCACTGCGCATATATGTGAATGGAGAGTTTGAGAATATACAAAAATTACTCACCGACGCTCCACGAGTACTCGCTCCACAGGGAAGATTGGGAATTATCACCTTTCATTCTCTAGAGGATAGAAGAGTAAAACAAGGATTTAAAGAATTAGCCGATCAAGGAATAGGAACCATCACCACAAAACGGCCGCTCATTCCGAAAGATGAAGAGATACAGAAAAATCCTCGCGCGCGCTCCGCAAAACTTCGTGTATTTGAAAAAATATAAAAATAGAAATTAAAAACACTAATCACTAACCCCTCATCACTAACAACTAATCCTATGACTGTCATTGAATTCAAAAAAAGAGAACTTAAAGGAAATATTTTTATCGCATCAACGATCACATTCATCTTCGCCTCTTTCATTGGTGGAGTTTTCCTGTATAATGAAGTTGCTGCATTGCGACAAGATGTTGCAAGTAAGCGAACGGTTCTCGCACGCGCACAAGTGTTGAATGCTGAATTGAAAAATGACATGTATCAGTTTCTTGATGAGGCAACCCAAGAATCATTTCTTCAGTCACGTGGATTGGTTTCCGAAAAACACCCCAACTATTCAGAGACAGCATCGGCAGTGGCAACACAACGCCCGTAGCATTTAGGCAGAAAGATGTGTGATGAACCTCATTTCAGACAGAAGTAAGATTTTTCTAAATAAAGTAAAGTTACTGGGATGAAGTTTAAATTTTGGTTTATTCGCATAGGATTTGTACTTATTTTTGGCGTGCTTATCGCCAATTTATATGTGATTCAGGTGTCTAAGGGGCAATTTTATACACAACAAGCACAAGCGCAAGATCAGGCCTCAGGAGCACTTGAGGCACATCGGGGAACTATTTATATGACGGATAAAAATAACACCGATATTTCAGGTGTATTAAACAAGGAATATCCTCTTATCTACGCAGTTCCAAAAGAAATAGAAAAACCTTTGGAAACGGCACTTGCGGTTGCTCCTTTGGTGGGTGTCTCAAATGAAACATTGGAGAAATCGTTTAATAAGAGAAATGACTTATATGAACTTATAAAAGAAAAAGCAACCCAAGAAGAAGTTGATAATGTGCGGGCGCTCGGTATTAAGGGGCTGTATGTGAAAAATGAAACATTTCGGTATTATCCCTCAAAAGATATGGCGGCGCATGTTTTTGGATTTGTATCTTCAGGGCAAGACGATATTATGGCAGGGCGCTATGGGTTAGAACTACAGTTTGATAAAGAATTGCGTGGAGTGAATGGAACTACAAAAGGAGATAGCACTCAAGGGCCACAACAGGGAAAAGATATCTACACAACACTAGATAGAAATATTCAGGCAGAGGCGGAAAAAATAATAAAAGAATTAGCAAAAACGTGGAGTGCGGAATCTGCGAGTGCTATTGTGCAAGATCCCTACACAGGAAAGATTCTTGCCATGGCGAATGTGCCCACATTTGATCCCAATGAATATGCGAAATTTACGGTGGGGAATTTCTTAAATAATACGGTGCAGTCGCTGTATGAACCGGGATCAGTATTTAAAATGGTAACTATGGCGGCGGGAATTGATTCGGGAAAAATTACTCCCGATACTACCTATCACGATACAGGATCACTGACGGTGAATGGGCGCACGATAAAAAACTGGGACGGAAAAGCGCATGGCACACTTACCATGACCAATGTTATTGAGCAATCTTTGAACACAGGTACCGCATTTGCAGAACGTACCATGGGGAATGAAATATTTAGAACGTATGTGAAAAACTTTGGATTTGGAGAGCCGACGGGTGTGCAATTACCCGGAGAAGTAAAGGGGAACATGAGAAATATTGAAAACACCAAAGAAGAAATAAACTATGTAACAGCTTCATACGGACAAGGCATCTCGGTGACACCGCTTCGTATGATTACCGCCGCATCGGCGATTGCAAATGGAGGACTGCTTCTCAAGCCTCTTATTCTAAAAAGTGAAGAGCCTCAGGTGGTACGACGAGTGATTAGTGAAGACACTTCACGCAAAGTAATGAATATGATGGTTTCTGCGGTAGATAAAAATATTCTCGCGGCAATTCCGCAATACAATGTGGCAGGAAAAACAGGAACAGCATTTATTCCCGACTTTGGACGTAAGGGATACACGGATCAAGTGATTAACACTTATATTGGATCGGCGCCCGCATCTCATCCAAAGTTTGTGATTCTTATTAAACTAGTAAAACCGCACAATGCGCCACTTGCCGGACAAACCGTCGTTCCTGCATTTAAGAGCCTCGCTCAGTTTTTATTAAATTATTACGAAATTGGACCTGATAGAACTACTCCCGTCGCATCATCAACTCACCCATAACATATTTATGGCTACTACTATCAAAAAATCTCTTATACATATTTTACATCGCGTGGTGCATTGGCTCGCGCGTCAAACAGTCCGTACCCATAAACCATATATTATTGCGATTACGGGAAGCGTTGGAAAAACATCTGCAAAGGAGGCAATCTATGCCGCGCTCTGTGAAGTGCGTCGGGTACGCAAAACACAAGCAAATTTTAATAATGAGCTTGGCGTGCCACTCACTATTTTAGGGGATTGGAATAGTATCTCTCGTCCCGCAGGATGGTTTTGGATACGAGTCATTTTAGGATCATTTTTTAAAATTATCATTCCTCTGCGGTCGCGATATCCAGAAGTATTAGTGCTTGAATACGGTGCAGATAGACCAGGAGACATTGCGCAGTTGCTTTCCATTGCGCATCCCAATGTAGGAGTTATCTCGGCTATTGGAGAAGTGCCCGTGCATGTGGAGTTCTACACATCGGGAGTCACCTCACTGGTAAAAGAAAAATCTCGTCTTATTCACGCGCTCAATGTGCATGATAGCGCTATTTTGAATGGAGATGATCCGCACACGAATCTCATTATAGAAAAAACGCGCGCACACGTGACCACGTATGGATTTTCAGATTCAGCGGACGTGCATATTTCTCATGTGCGACACGTGATAGAACACAATCGTATTATTGGTATCACATTCAAACTTGAACAGAATGGCTCAGAGGTGCCGTTTGTGGTAAAGCACGCGTTTTCTATTGCGCATGCGTATGCGGTTGCATGCGCGGTTGCGGTTGCGTGTGAGTATTTAAAATTAAACCTAGTGGCAATCTTTGATTCTATCTCGCGTCACTATCAACCCATGGATGGGCGGTCTGTTATTCTAAAAGGTATTAAGAACACCCAATTAATTGATGAAAGTTATAATTCTTCTCCGCTTGCGCTTGAAACCGCATTAAAGACCATGCAACTTGTCGCACATACCCGTCGGGTGGCGGTTATTGGAGATATGTTAGAGCTCGGACCATTTTCTATTGAGGCTCATGAAAAAGCAGGACTCCTTGCGGCGCAATGTCTTGATGTATTAATTACCGTGGGCTCACGCGCAAAACTCATGGCGCAAAAAGCAATAGAGAAAGGAATGTATGAAGCGGCGGTGCATTCATTTGATACTGCGCAAGAAGCAGGACTTAAGCTGCAAGAAATTATGAAAGCAGGGGATATCGTTTTAGTAAAAGGTTCTCATTCAATCGGACTAGATAGGGTTATAGAGGAAGTAAAAGCGTAAGTAACATAACATATGAGATATAAAAAATGCCATAGATTCTATGGCATTTTTAATTATAAAGAGCTCTTTACAAATATATATTATTGTGCTATACTAGAATCAGTAAATTAAATATAACGAAATCAAAAACCAGCAATTTAAAAGAAAGGAGTTATTCCATGGCTGAGCAAGAGGTAAAGTTTATTATGTGTTTGTGTGGTATTCACGGGCATTTCATTTTTGCTGATGGAACAAAAAGCAAAGAGATAATTTGTTATCAGGAGGGATTCAATATGTTGATGGCATTATTAATGAAGCGTAAAATTAGTAGCTCAGAGTATGCTTCATTGCTCTCTCAGCTGAAAAATTCCTCTATCCTCAACTTCGTTGAGTTAAAGGAAAAAATGAAAAATATTTTGAATAATATGGGTATTATGGAAGAAGGAGAGTGGGAGATAACTTCCATAGACTTTGTCTCTTCCACGATAAATACCCCCGGATTTCTTGACAAGTTTCATGGTCATACCATGAACTAGTCATTAATAAAATTTTTTCTTTGATTAATATGTCGCCCAAAAGGCGACATTTTTTATATGTGTAAATCTTTCATTGTTAGTTGCGTATTGTCTGAAAAAGAGGGAAAATTACTATAAGTAAAAAATAGTATTATGAAGTACAATAAAGGATTTATATCAGTTGCGGCAATCGTCGGTATTGCTGCCGCTATCTTAGTTATCGGGGCGGGAGTGTATTATATAGAAAAAGGTACAAATCAAACCATGATTCCTGATGCAGATACGGGTTTGAAGATTAAATCTAATTTAGAATCATTTCTTGCTGCCACAGATCGTTATAAGCCAACGGTTTCCGGTAATGTGAGTTCTTGTAGTAGTATTTTATATGGATATGAAAATGGATATGCATATGCATGGGCGTTTTGCGGAGAATATGACAAAAACTTCACCGTAGTAACAGCCTCAAGTCTTCCCGTACGAGCACAGTATGATGAGACATATAAAATAATTGAAGTGAAAGAAGCGGCGGATGGTGAACATGGTGAGGAAATAAACAGACCCCTCTTTGGAAAGTTTTATGAAACACTTATGAAAACGCCATTAAATCAAGAATCAAAGACTCTTGAACAAGAAGCTCTTAAAAAAATTCAAAACACTTCTTTAAATAACAAGGAAACAACCTCAACAGAGCAAGGTGTGAACGGAGCATATCTTGGGTATATAAAGAGTATTGCTTCACAAAATGGCACGAGTTCATTGGTTATTGATTATGTACAATGGCTTACCGGCAAAGATGCCATTCGGGCAACATTAGAAGATGGTGAGTGTCGTATTGAGGGAATGTCTACCGATCAAGCGATTGCGGGATTGGCAAAACTTGATACAAGTATGGGATATGGTGAGGTGTATGGAAATTGTACGCCAGGCGGTTTCTATATACGGAATCAAAATACACAACTGCGAACATTTCCTATCGCGAACAACGCACAAATAAAGCTACAAACCTATAATAATCAAGGAAATAACTATGTAGTGCCCCTTGCAACATTTATAAATATTTTTAACGCCACAGTGGGGGAATATCCTGCAAAGAAAATTCCGTATTGGATTACATTAAATAATAATGTTGTTACAGGAATTACTGAACAGTATGTTCCTTAAACAAGTATTGAAGTTTTAAAAGAAATAGACTAGAAAGCATATAAATCTTTCCTTGAAATGTCGCCCAAAAGGCGACATTTTTATATAATTTTACTCACAAACGTAGAAATATGTAGTAATTAAGCTGTTTTATTGAATACTTGACGTATAGCATTATATATGATATAATGCTCATACAGAACATTGAAAACCTAAATTTGTTTGAGTATTGAGTTTGTCTCCCGTAGATGGCTTCAATACTCAAACAAATAAAATATTTCATCAATTAATTGACGGAGCTCCAAATGAAGAACGTACTATCTGTAATTGTTGCTATTTTTTTCCTTTTCTCATCTTCAATCTTCTCAAAAACTGATACGCTGCGTGTTGGTGGTGAGATTTATACCTTTGTAAAAGCGGATACAACATCCCGCGTTGAAACGGTAAAAGATTCTACCGGTGGTACCTATATCATTAAGAAAGGCGATTGTCTCTGGACTCTCTCCGGAAAGTTTCTGAATGATCCTTTGAAGTGGAAACAGGTGTATAAAATGAATCCGTTTTTACTTCAACCTGGAAGGATGTTCGTAAAAAATGGGAAAATTATCGTTATCATTAAACCGGGTGAGCAATTACTCGGATTAGAAAAGGTTGGCTGGAGTAAGGAGGGGGTGGTGGTTATTAATAACTACTACAAACACGCCATAAGTGATTTTTTACTATGGTTCCCATTTTTCCTTCTTCTCTTAGCTCTTGTTCTTGCGTATTTTATAATAAGGTATGCAAGAAGATCGGCAACTTCTACGTCTTCGCCTAGAACAAATTCTTCAGCGGCCCCACAACACTTCACAGTGGTGAGTAAGGAAACGGAGAAAAAAACAGATGATTCCAAATATATTGTTGTGGATGACTCTCACAGAAAAGGCAATGCAACAGAAGAAAAGCACTCGGCTCAGATCCAGGAGCAAGTTACAGAAAGCAAGAACAATGCAGCCTCTGAACAACCAAAAGAAACAGCGGCGGAAAAGATCTACACAATTGGGAATAAAACGTATACCGTCCCCAAGGGCGGAATGATTGAAATCCGCACAGAAACAATTACATTGATGTAAAATATTTATTACAGCACCTTAGTAGTAACGCCCGGGATAATTTCCCGGGTTGTTTTTATATATGAGTCCTCAAAATCTTCCAAGAAAAATAAATAAGTGCGATTGAGAATAATGCCACCATATTTTCTAATATACGATACCCAAACGGAGCTAGTTCTGGTTGCATAAGATGCATCTGATCAGCAATTACTTGTGCTACATTTAAAACCCCCGCAATAATACCAAACCGTGCTCCCCAGGATGGTTTTTTATATATCGTAAACAACGTAATAATTTCTGTGAGTAAAATAACAACAAACAATAGGAGCCACCAGAGTGATACATTGTCTTGAGGTCGCGTTTCAAATCCAATGGGGGCAGGAAATTCAAGAATGGTCAAAATAAGAATGATAACAATACTCCATATCACGCCTTTCTTTGTAAATAAAATAGTATGCATATATGTATAGTATAGCGTATATGTGTATATATTTGTAAATACGTCATGATTTGTGTTTTATATAAGAATGTGGCGTAAAATCTGATGAAAATAAGCTTGCTTTTGACGGTATGGAACTATATAATTTAACGAGATTATACAAGAGCATTCGCGCGAATTTTTTTATACAAAAAATTGTGAATGAAAAGTAAAAAATATTTCTAAAAAAGAAAAATAATGAACAAAAAAATAATTATAAAAAATAAAGGCGTAAAAAAGAATGGGATAAAAATAAAAGGAGCTCAACTTGTTTCTTTTATTTTATTACTTTCCATTTTTTCATTCTCATATAGTCCCCAGGTAACTTTTGCCGCTACGGATCTTATTCCTCCCGTTGCTTCTGCACCAACCGCAAACCCGCAAACGCTCAAAAGTGGTGCGACCTCAAACTCTACGGTTCAAATGAATGAAGCGGGGACTATATATTTGGTAAAAAGTGGCACGGGACCCACTGCAACTCCACTCACCTCAGCAGATCTAACAAATATTGTTATTAGTAATACTCCCTCTAATTTTACTTTTTCGGGTTCTACATATAATTATAACGGAGTGAGTGTTACGAGCGATGTTGTGAGCATCACTGTGACTCCAACTGGTTCAGGAATTATTACCGTGAATGGTTCCGTTGTTTCTTCGGGAAGTCCATCATCGGCCATTGCATTAACCGCGGGAGTTGAAACCACTATAAGTGTAGTGACAACAGAAACAAACAAAAATCCAAAATTATATTTAATTCGTATTCTACGTGGGGCAACTATTACCGTAGGAAGTAGTTATGGAGGAGGTAAGGTGGCCTATGTTTTACAATCAGGAGATCCTGGGTATGTTGCGGGCCAAACCAATGGTTTTGTAGTTGCTCTCTCTGACCAGGGAACTGCAACGTGGCAATCGGGGGTTGGGGTTCCTAGTTGTTATCAGAAAAATATTCCAGGTGCCGCAGGACTTGCGTTGGGAACTGGACGTCAAAATACCATTGATATGATTACCGCAGGTTGTGGAAATGCCGCAGGGTTGGTATATGGAGTGAATATAAATGGATACACCGATTGGTATTTGCCGAGCAAAGACGAAATAGTAAAATGGTATCTCAATAAAGCAACTATTAATGCCGGCTTCACTGAAAATTACTACTGGACTTCTTCTGAGTACGATATTTTTAATGCGTGGGGATTTGGATTGCAAAATAACTATGCACAAGGATTTGATAAAAACACATTATACGCCGTACGTGCTCAAAGAAATTTCACGGTAGGGGTTATTTCAACTCAGGCAACGCCCACATTTAGTGTAGGAAGCGGTATGGTGGCTTCGGGAACTGCGGTTACTATTACTTCATCGGGGGCAGATGCGATTTATTATACAACCGATGGAACAAATCCAACCACCGCATCAACTAATCAAGCGACGACACCATTAGTGGTGACTCAATCAATGACGGTGAAAGCTCTTGCGGTAAAATCAGGATATGTGGGAGCAGTTGCAAGCGTGCGATATGATCTTGCATATGATTGGAATACTGCGATAAATGTGAATCACACTGCTTTCATTGGCAAAAGCTCTGCGGTAGCAAACACCTCCTATACTATAACTGTACCCGCAGGGGTGGTTGATGGAGTATATGATATTGTTGCCGTTGATGCTGCGAACAATATTTCGGCAACGGTTTCTGGATGGCTTACGGTTGATAACACCGCGCCAGCAGTTTCTATGACAGCAATTTGTAGTACACAAGGAAATAATTGTACGACATTGGGACAATCGGCAAATCCGCAGGAATCCTATATGGTAAAAAGTTTTGCGGGGAGTGCATCTGATGACAGACTCTTAAGTTCAGTTGATCTTTCTATAAAAGATGTAACCGCAAATGCGTGGTATAACGGAACTTCTTTTTCCAGTGGAAGCGAAATATACGCATTAGCATCAGGAACAAATACATGGACATATAATGCTTCAGCGGTTCCTTTTGTTATTGATCATACATATCTTATAACTGCGCGCGCAAATGACAGCGCTACAAACACGGCCACGCAATCAATCACTTTTAAATTCACTAACTCGCCACCAACAGTTTCAAGCGTTTCAGCATCTGAAGACGCAAATGGAGTGGTGCATGTGCTGTATACTACAGCGGATATTGAATCAACCCAGACTACAAACTACATATTCTATGGTGTGGGAGCAACACTCACGGGAGATATTTCAAGTGGAGCGTCTTCACTAACGGTTTCTTCAGCAACATTTCTTCCCGCGACAGGAACCATATTGCTTGATGATGAAATGATCACGTATGCTTCAAAGAATGGAACGATATTAAGTGGTATAACCAGAGGAGCTCTCTCAACAACACCTATTGCTCACACAAATGGAACAGCGCTATTTGTGAAAGCGAACACAACTACTGGAACAGGACTATCAGACACAGGATCAAGTAAATCAATGACATGGACAGCAACCGCTGATTTGAGTGGGTATGAAAACGCGAATGAAGTTATTAAAGTTGTTGCAAATGATGGATCAAGTGGCTCTATGATTGGATCCGCAAGTTCTGCGGCCTTTGTCTTTGACGTCAAAGCTCCCGTGGTTGCAGATGGAGATTTTTATATTGATGCATCAGTGGGCAATCCAGGGACTGCAGGAATCAAATTGTTTGCCACCGATCTTTCTCACATGCAATATCGTTTGTGTAACAATGCTAATTTTTCTTCCGATGGTCTCAATACTGCCTCAGGAACTTGTACACTATGGAGTGATCCCATGGCCTCGGTGAATCTATCTCCCGCAACCGCATGGTGGCACACGGCGACTGCTTCTGGGACACAGACTGTATATATACAAGTACGTGATGTGTTTGGAAATACAACGGCACAATCAAAAACTGCTCCTGCAATGCCTGCGAGTTTCTTATTTAAAGATGTTTCAAATTTAGGAGCGACCCCGCCAACCTATCGTGAGTATTTAGATTGGGCAACAACAAATGATTTAAATTTTTTGAGGTATGAAATCTGGTATGCCTCATCAACAGCAAGTTCAACATACACACTTCTTACGAGTATCTCAAATAGAATAAATAGTTATTATACGCACAATATTCTTACCGACACGAGTGCAACGTATTCATATAAAGTAAGAACAGTGGGTTCTCAAGGAGATATTTCAAACTTTACTGATGTGGTGAGTGATGTGCCGAATGGAATCGGTGGTACAGGAGGGGATAATACACCTCCAGTTATTACGCTTATTGGATCAAACCCCATGTCTATTACTGTAGGGGATACATTTGTTGATCCAGGAGCGACTGCGCTTGATGAAACAGATGGGGTACGACCAGTAACCGCCGCGGGAACGGTAAATGCAGCTGCCGTGGGGACCTATGTTATTACGTATACCGCGCAAGATGCATCAAATAATATTGCAACGCTCACACGGACAGTAAATGTGGTGTTAGCTCCTACCTACACGATTACCGCGACTGCAGGAGCGCACGGTTCGGTAAGCCCGAGTGGAGCGACCGTGGTAACTTCGGGAACAAATCAAATATATAGTATTACTCCTGATAGTGGATATAAAATTGCAACACTGACTGTTGATGGAGTAAATCTTGCAGTAGCAACTGAATATACATTCACGAATGTAAAAGCAATTCACACTATTAGTGCAACCTTTGTACTCTCAAATATTCCTCCTCCAACTGTTGTGCTCAAAGGAAACAATCCGATGAGTATAAATACAGGGACCGTGTTTACTGATCCAGGAATTACCGCAACCGAATCAGATGGGACAACTCCCATTACAGACTCTTCAAAGATAGCGATCACCATAGAGGCGGCAGATGGAGCTCATCTCTCAACAATTGATATGACCACCGGTTCAACAGGAAACAGTATTACGTATACCGTGACTGGATCTGATGGGGGCGTGGCGACAATCTCAAGGACGGTAAACGTAATTGATGTAACTCCACCGGTCGTTTCTGATATCGCAACCCCTATTATTACTTCAGATTCAGCGGCGATTGTGTGGAAGACGAATGAGCTTGCTGATAGTCAGGTTTCATATGGAACCGCGACGGGAACGTATACGATAGATTCAACTCTAAACACTAATTTGGTAAAAAATCACTTGATTGCATTATCAAATTTGACTCCTGAGACAACCTATCACTACGTGATTAAAACAAAAGACGAAAAGGGAAATCAAACTATTTCTGATGATCAAACATTCACCACACCCAAAGAGAAAGCGAACGTGGTGTTCGTTGGTGGTGGCGGTGGCAGTGGCGGCGTATTGCAGTCGGTGTATGACGCACTCCGTGAAGAAAATGAAGCAAATAAAACAAAACTAAAAGAACAACAGATAGATGCGCCCATTGTTTCTAATGTATCAATTTCCAATATTACAGCTTTTGGCGCAACGGTTAATTTTGAAACCGATAAACCATCAACTGCATTTGTGAAGTATGGGAAAGATACAACCTATGGAGACGTTGCGGGTGATGATGTATTGAAAGCAACACACGCTATTATGTTAAAAGGATTGGCAATGGGGACAGAATATCATATAAGAGTATCAGCTCTAAATAAATTTGGTTCTGTGGGGAATTCAGATGACAAGGTATTTAAGACTCAGTTCTTAGCTGAAAATGTTGATGAGTTGAAAAAAATAGAAAATGTTGAGCAGTTTCAGAAAGAGGTTGAATCAACTATTGAGTCTATATTACCTTCACTTGTGCCTCCATTTGTTGATAAGCCAATTGTCTCAAATATCACTGAAGATAGCGCTACGGTGGTCTTTAGAACGAATATAAAGGCCTATGCGGGAGTAAATTATGCTCCCGACGCCACCTACAATAAGACAAAAGAAAGTCCCTATGATGGTGAAGCATTTGATACCTCTGCAAAAACTACGACTCATACACTGCAATTAACGGGATTAAAGTCTAATACGAAATATCACTTTATGGCGAAGGCATTCTCTTTGCCGCAAGTGGTAGGAAAATCAGACGATTTTACTTTTACTACCGCAGCTTCTAAAATTCGCGCATCTATCGTTGATATAAAGAATGATTCCTTTACGGTCGTGTGGAATACCGATGAACTCACTTCATCAGTTGTTGATTATAGAAATGTAAAAACGGGGATCAATGCACGCATCACTGATGATATAAAAAATATCTCTCATTCGGTGCGTGTAGAGAATTTAATTCCGGGGACTTTGTATAAAGTGAGTATCTCGGGAGTTAATGAAAAAGGAAATTCCGTTGAAGGGGAGTCTGCGTTGAATGTAAGAACCTCAACCGATATAACTCCTCCCACCATAACTAACTTGAAGTTTAGCAGTGCATTTATCGCGGGACGAACCGACAAGGTGCAAACCATTGTTTCATGGCAAACCGATGAACCGGCGACGTCTGCAGTCTACTTTGAAGAAGGGTCTGGATCTTTAGACAAAAAACTTTCTAATAAACAGGAAGATGTTGAGTTAACGAAGAATCACACGATCATTTTAATGACACTCAAACCAGGAACCGTGTATAGATTTAATGTTTCTTCTATTGATAATGCGAACAACGTTGCCGCTTCTCCCATTAGAACCATTATTACTCCAAAGAAATCAGACTCTATTGTTGATATTATTTTCAAAAACTTTGATGACACCTTCAATTTCATTAAAAATGTAAGATAATGTGATCGTATTGTATGGAACCAATTATAGAAATTAACAATGTAAATCTCTGGTATGAGAAGGGAAAACCTATTGAGGTTCATGCCTTAAACAACATTACCCTAAAGATCAATAAAGGGGATTATGCAGCGTTTTTTGGACCATCGGGATGTGGAAAAACATCAATCCTATATGCGATTTCAGGAATTGATAAAGTCCAAGATGGAACGGTTCGCATCAACAATCAGGATATTTCAGCATTAAACGATCAAGAATTAGCAATATTCCGACAAGCGGGTATTGGAATTGTATTTCAACAATTCAACCTTATTCCATCGCTTTCAGTGTTAAAGAATGTTTCCCTTCCCATGCTTTTTGCAGGAGCTTCTTCAAAAGAAGCAGATGCGCGCGCATCTAAACTCTTAGAACGATTAGATTTGACTCAGTATGCGCACCGGTATCCATTTGAGCTTTCAGGAGGACAACAACAACGTGTGGGTATTGCGCGTGCGCTCGCAAATGATCCTCCTATTATTATTGCAGACGAACCACTAGGAAATCTTGATTCAAATAATGCGCAGAAAGTATTGGCATTTCTGAAAGAATTAAATGAAAAAGATGGGAGAACGGTTATTATGGTTACACACGAAGCGTGGAGTTTACGTGATGTGAAAACCATATTTCATATGAGAGATGGCGCGGTGACGGGAGCTGAGGCAATGAGTGAAGGAATGGTTGCAGAGGCACTTTCCAAACATTTATATGATCAATTAACCGTAACAGGAAACGCAGGAGCAGTGGGAGAAGAAAATATCTCGGCGCGAGTTTTGGCAAACTTTCTTTTGCGGGGATATTCTATGGATGAAATTGAACGCTTTGAATCTTTCGTTATGAAGCGATTTGAGAATAAACTAACCCACGCGGAATTTTTGGAATGTATTCACAAACCATTTATTGAGGGTGGTGTCGGATTATGGAAGAAGAAAGCGGAGCGAGTTGTCGCTTATATAGAAGATGTCTTAGAAAAACGGAAAGAGGTGAATCATATATATGAAATTATAGAAAAACATCAGGAAATTTCTCTTTATGATGAAGTAAAAAATATTCGTGAGTGGCTCTTGCAAGGATATGCGGGGAAATTAACAGGGGAGCAGATAGAGGCTCTTGATCAAGTTATTACCGATAGACTCAGAAAGTATATCTCAAAAGAGCATGTGGTAATTCTCCTAAAACTTTCAAAAAACAGAAATGGAGTGGGGTTGTCATTCCGCGCCGCGCAGATCATATCAGAAAAACTTGAACTAGTATTACAAGGAGAGGAAAATATCACGCCTCAACATAAAGAAGCATAAAATAGCATATGTTTACACGCACACGATCAAAAGGACTAAAAATAAGCGAGTTATTTTCTCTTTCTCTGAGAACGTTTCGTACAAAGCCACAACGCGCATTCTTGACTATTATGGGAATGTCTATTGGTATCGCCACGGTTCTTATTCTGGTATCTCTGGGGTATGGATTGCAGTATATCCTTATTGGGAAACTTATGACCACACAAGATTCTCTTATTAGTATGGAGATCTCGTATCCTTCAGAGAGCAATCTTTTAATTAAAAAACCAATTTTAGATACACTCAGAAGTTATGCCGATGTGAGCGAAGTAAGTCCCATTGCTGAGTTTCCTGGAGAAGTAAGCGAGGAAAATAACTCGGGCATTTTAGTTGACACTCGTATTGTAGAGCCCTCTTATTTTAGATTAGCGGGACTCCTCCCAGATATTGGGAATGTACCAAGTAAAGACACGGGAGGAATATTATTGTCTAGTCAAACACTTGTGCCGCTTAATTTTCAAGTGAATAATGAGTTGTTAACGAAGAGCCTCAATTTTAAAGTTTTTTATCAGGACGAAAAAGACAGCACTTTTAATGAAATTCATTCAACGCAACCCATGACCATACGAGGAGTTATCACCGATGAGGCAATGGCTCCCACTGCAATTGTCTTTTCAAGCTCTCTTTCTCAGGAGCCACCGTTTTATACAAAAGCGCTCGTGAAAGCAAAAAACGCAGATGTGTTGGAGCCATTACGGGATAAATTATTAGAAGATGGATTTCTAGTTTCCGCGCGAATTGATTTGGTTACCCAAGCTCGTAAAATCACAAACATTATCACCATTATATTGGGTATTTTTGGTATCACTGCGTTGGTTGTTTCTGCTATTGGAATGTTTAATACCATGTTGGTAGGATTTCTTGAACGGATATATGAAGTGGGGATTTTGAAATCATTAGGGGCAACCAATCGCGATGTACGAAATCTTTTCCTCGTGGAGGCTTCTCTTATGGGACTCATGGGGGGACTGGGGGGGATTTTAGTGGGTGTGGGAGGAGGGCAAATTTTAAATACCGTGGTGAGTGCTATTGCGAAGAGTTTTGGAGGCAATACGATAGAGCTCTTTCTTGTTCCCTGGTGGTTTGCATTTCTTGCTTTGGGCTTATCGTTGTGTATTGGATTTATTTCAGGTTGGTGGCCTGCGCGCCGCGCAGTAAAACTTTCTCCAAAAGAAGCATTTACAAAGAGGTAATACCTATAAAAAAATGATAGTATAGAGGTATGTCTAATTCCATTGTGTTTAAAAATCCAAAAAGTCGCGAGGAATTTCTTGAGGTTTTTGAGAATATCTGCGGTATTGCAGAAAAAGCTTTTCAACTATTTGAAGAAGGAGCAAAAACTCAGGACATAAAAGAGAAAGAAGATATAAAAAGACACCTCTCATATCTTATAGGAATCACAAAAACCATCCGCGGACTTCGAGGAGATAGCGTCCTTTTTCAAAATGATGATATACGACCATTTTTTGTAGAGAAGGATGGAGCTCAGTATGATCAGGATTCATTATATAAAGCCGAGGCTTATTTTTGTGATAAGTTGAACAGCGCGCTTGAGATATTAAAACAAGCAGATCAAAAAACGTATGAATCTTTCCTTGAGATGTGGCGATGCTAGTGTGTTGAGATAAAGGGAAGTTTTCTCGTTTATGGTCTTACATAATTAATGGTAGTTTTATGATTTTCCCCCAAACTAAAAAAGAAAATATTATAGACGAATTAAGCGGCATTCCAGTTCCTGATCCATACCGATGGCTTGAGAATGCCGATGATGCTGAAGTTAAAGATTGGATTCTGAATCAGAATAAATATACCGAATCTGCGTTAAAGAATGATGCGTTCTCAGTGTTTTCAAATGAGCTCGCGAAAGATTTTAAGGTGACGGGCTTTTCTGTGCTTGCCCCCGTTAATGGAAAATATTTTTATGAAGAACGACAACCCAATGAGGATCAGGCGGTGTTGTATATGAAGAATACATTAGATGTCGAACCAATTAAGCTTATTGATCCTAATGGCAAACGGGAAGGCAACACCATGTCACTTGATTATTGGCAGACCTCACGCTCTGGGAGATATGTTTCATATGGTATGTCTGAAGGAGGAGATGAAATGGCAACGTTACACATACGAGACACCGAATCTAACCAAGATTTACCAGATACAATAACTCATTGTAGATATTCATCGGTACAATGGACCCCTGATGATTCAGCTTTTTTCTATACGCGCAACGCTCGTCCCGGCACAGTACCGAAAAATGAGGAACACCTGCATGTAAAGGTGTATCTCCATAAACTCGGAGATGATCCAGACACAGATGAATTAGTATTTGGCACAGACCGCCCTAAGGATGATATGGTGGGTATCTCACTTTCTGTTTCGGGAACATATCTTGGAATTTCTGCAACTCAAAAGTGGACCGAAAACGATCTTTACGTATATAACAGAGACACAAAAGAAATAAAACCTCTGGTAACTGGGATACCCGCAAAGTTTTCAATGTATCTTCCTGAAGATAAGGTTCTTATAGTAACCGATTATAAGGCAAATAATAATAGAGTATTGTGTAATTCGTATGAGAATATACTCAGCCCTATTGATACGTGGAGAGAGCTTATTCCCGAGAGAGAGGTTATTCTTGAGAGAATGAGGCTAACCAAAGACAAAATACTTGTTGAATATTTGGTCAATGCGTGCTCAGAGGTTGCTGTATTTAACTATGAAGGAGTTCAAATTGAAAAAATTTCTCTCCCCCAATATTCAAAAATCTCTGGTATAGCTACAGAAAGAACAGGGGCAGAGTTTTTCTATGGAGTTGAGTCATTTATTTTTCCTAAAATAGTGTATCAATACAATCCGACTACATCAGCATATTCTGAATATAGAAGAATGGATAATCCCATGAACCCAGAAAATTATGAAGTAGTTCAAGAATGGTGTGTGTCTAAAGATGGCGCAAGGATTCCAATGTTTATTTTTCATAAAAAAGGATTGGTTATGGATGGTGCGAATCCGACGGTATTATATGGGTATGGGGGATTCAACCACAGCGCGACTCCGGGATTTATGAGGAGTTGGGTTCCATGGCTTGAGCATGGGGGTATATTTGTTGTTGCAAATATTAGAGGTGGGGGAGAATTTGGAGAAAAATGGCATAAGGAAGGTATAAAAGAAAAGAAACAAAATTCCTTTAATGATTTTATTTCTGTCGCAGAGCACCTCATAACCCAAAAATATACAAGTCCAAAACACCTGGGAATTTATGGCGGGAGCAATGGGGGATTGCTCGTGTGCGCGGTGGGAGTACAGCGCCCCGATCTTTTTAGCGCCGTATGCTCCTCGGTTCCTCTGACTGATATGGTTCGCTTTCCTCAATTTGGAATCGCAATGCGATGGGTGCACGAATATGGAGATCCTTCCACAAAAGAAGAACTCACAAATATTCTCAAATGGAGTCCTTATCATACTGCGAAAGAGGGCATTGAATATCCAAGCTTTCTTTTTGCTACTGGAGAAAAAGATAGCCGCGTAGATCCACTCCATTCACGTAAGATGACTGCTTTATTACAAGGTATTAATAAAAATAATGATGTGTATTTATTCACCGAAATAGATACTGGGCACGGAATGGGAAAGCCGGTCACAAAGCTTGTTGAAAGTCAGGCATTTAAGCTGTCATTTTTTGCGCAAAAACTTTCTTTGAGAGTTTAATATTATTCTTTCTGAAAACAATTCAGGAGTCCTTCTAGAAATACTTTGTATTTTTTTAGGAGTTCTCTATGCAAATCTTGAAAATTATCTGAAGAATATAGTTCAAGTAACCCATTTTCTCTTAATATATCAAGGAGCCCTTTTTCATCATCTGGGTGCGCCATTTTCGAGACAATTTGGTTGAGTTTTCTAAGATTGAAGATATCGTCGTTAATAGAAAATCCTTTTGATTTTAGATACAAATAAAGCAGATTTATGCTTTTTCGCTCTTGTATCTGTGGGAATTTTTCTTTTATTTCTTCTTCGGAGAATCCGTGATTAACAAGATCCTTTGTCAGCGATTGAATAAATGATCTTAAATCATTGCAATAGGATTTAAAAGTGGTCTTATCTTCGGGAGCCTTCGTTTGTGGAAACAGTAACTCGGATTGTAAAAATATCGGAAAACCAAATCTGTTATCGCCTTGAGAAAAAACATTTATCCGTGATCTCAACTGAGAGATTTCAGAGATTATTTCTGAGTTATTATATGTAATTGCTATATTTTTTTCTATCTCTTGTTGTTCCGATGTTTTCTTTTTAATTTCTGACTTGATGATCTCCTGGGCATGGGAAGTTCCTTCGTCCAATATTTTTTGCTTTAAGCTTTCTACTATTTTACCTTTCCATTTTATGAGTGTTTTTGCCAAAATTATTTCAGATTTCTTACCTTTGATCCTATCAAAATTTTCAAGATAATATCTCAGGTTAGTAGATGGATTTTCTTTTAGAAAAAAATTAAGAGAAATGCTTTTTACATCACTCTTTTGATCCTCATTCTCGAAAGCATTTCTGAGGTGCACCGATACAAGGGATAAAGATTTTGCTTTTAAAAGATATTCTAGATAATCTTCAAGATCATATTCATTGGTATTATTTTTCAACAATTCATCTAAAACTTGTAGATATACCTTGTTTATCAAAGAATCTTCAATATAATCAATGTCTGAAAAATATTCTATACAATAACTAAAGTCAGCGCCTCGTTTGTCTTCTGAAGAAACGACTGCTTTAAATATTTCTGTTGTTTCTGGCGTTTTAAATTCAACTAAGTCAGACAAGAAATAATGAGAGAAATGAGTATTTTTAAATTTTTTAAATGCAGAATATATAGGTTGGATGAATATTGGGTCATGAATTTCAACCATTTCATCGGAGATTTCGGCCGCTTTTTCTGGATCAACCTCGTCATATAGGCTTGCTATTAATTTTGAGTTGTATTCTATAGACATGACATCACATTAAATATACTTAAAATTATCCATCTTTTCTTTTATTTTAGCAATATTAAATATCCAAATCCTTTCCATTGGAGCTATAAAAAGAAGAAGCAGAATTACTCCTAATTTATATAACTTTAACCAAAAACAATTTTAACTTTTTACTGTATAGGTACACGTTGGATAATTGGAGCAACCGTAGAATTTTCCATATTTACCATCTCGTGGTATGAGTGCACCACCGCAAGATGGACAGACATTTATTTCTGAAATGGTTGGTTCTGCTTTTTGCTTTTTCTCAGCCATATGAATATATTCAACTAGTTTAAATCCATCTACTAGTTCTATAGGTTCTGATTCTGCAAATTTTCGCGCCTCAAGAGTAAACGTATTAGTGGTTATAAAATATCCCTGTGCATGAGCATAGTGATGAGCGAGCGCTCCACAAAAATCACGAACAGCCCCAACGGTTACTTCTCTAGTAATAAACTTCTTACACTGAATATAACTTTTTACTCCGTCTTTTTCAGCAATTACATCAATACCTCCATCGTGTGATTGTCCAACGGCATATGCTTTATATCCTAACTGAGTGAACAAATGAGCTATATATTGTTCAAACTCTGAGGGGTGCATCGCACGCAACCAGTGAAGCATATCTCTGTCGGAGCGCCACTGTGATCCTTTACGAAATCTTAGTTTATTTTTTAAACTGTCAACGAAATCAGGTAGCCATTTTTCAAAGACAAGCTTGATAATTAATAGTGTTGCCATAAGAACAAGCAATGGCCACATTTGCCATAAAACCTTTAGTGTATCTAAAAACATTTTCCAATAGTCTATTGATATACTCATATATAAATTATCCACCTTCTGTACTATTTTGGCAATATAAAATACCCCAATCCTCCCTCATTCCTCTTTCACATAATGCTACAGACGGACATAGCAAAACTACGGAGGGACACGGTGGGATTCCTCCTCACCCGTAGAACTTTAGCCCAATGGGATTCCTTTTCACCCGTCGTTTCGCTGTGCTTTGCACATGCTTCACTTCTCCTTCAAAGCCTGGACTTTTTTAAATATGCAGCAGTGCATATTTAAAAAATGTCCTTCTCATCCCATTGGGGGAGTTATAAATTTAAAAAAGCACTCACAAGGAATGCTTTTTTTAAATTGGTGAACCAAATGAGTTAAGTACCCCCGAGGTGAGGATATACAAGGGTCTTTTGAGCTATTTTACAGAAACCCCCTTACCCCTATGCGTCGCTACCCTACAATGAGACAAATGAGACAGTATAAAAAGACCTCTAAAATGGCAGATCTTCTGGATTCACACCGCTGTTATCTAGGGACTCTTCTTCATTTTCATTGATTACTTCCGTTTTTCTTACTCTCCTTTGGGTTTTTGGTAATTCTGTTTCAACACTACTCTGGATCTCTTTGAACTCGTTTTCAATTTCTGAGAGACGTGCCTTGCATGATTTTACCAATACCGCCCCTTCTCTTATTTTTTGAAGTCCAGTTTCTACGTCAACTTCTTCTTGTTCACTAAACCATTTTACAATCTCGTTTAACCTGCTAAGAGAATCTTTTAAATTATTTTGTTTTTGTTTTTCAGCCATATGTTTTATTTATTAATATTTATAATAGTTGAATCAAAGGAACCGTCTTGTATTTGTGTTTTTACCGCTTGACCTTTTTTTATTGTATTAATATTTTTTATTATTTTTCCGTTTGAACGAACAATACTATATCCTAATCTTAATTGGCGTTCCGGATTATGCGCCTGTAGATTTTGTTCAATTGAGGTTATATTCCTTTTTGTATTCTGCAGAATATGTATAAATGATTGTATTTCTGGATTGAGTGTTACTGCTTGTTTAAAACTTTCTATAGTGTGCTTTGTTTGGAGAATTGAATTATATAATATACTTGAAATATGTATATCCGTCCTATGAATTAACAAATTCATTCCACGGGCCATATTATCAGAATAAGAATCTATATCTCGCTGCAACTCAGATATTCTTGCTTGGGTTCTAGTAACTATTTTTGAAAATGAGAATTGAGCGATATCAAATGTTTTGAAAATCATCCCAAGATAATCTTTCATACTTTGAAAGTTGTTTTGTATAGTTGTTCTTTGTGAATAAATAGCTTGTTCAAAATTTGAGAATAGAGTATGAATATTTAATTGTATTTGATTAACTGCATTCCGCCACGATTGATTTAAGAGGATCGCAGCTGCTGTGGGGGTCGATTCATGCGCATCCGCGGCAAGTGCAACAAGTGTCACGTCTTTATGATGTCCTATTCCCGCGATTACAGGAACTGGATATGATGCAACCTCTCTTACAAGTAATTCATTATCAAATGCCTGCAAAGACTCCAAAGATCCACCGCCACGTGCAATAATCAGTACGTCTATAGGTTCTTTCTTAAGCAGACGCATAGCATCTAAAAGACTCATGACTGCCTCAGGACCTTCTACTCGAGCATCTGCAAATTTTATCTTGAATCCATAAGTGCCTAAATTACTAATAATGTCATTAATAACTGCTCCAGTTCGCGAAGTAATCACTCCAATTTGTTGTGGAAACTCTGGAATTGCTCGTTTACGAGATAGATCGAATATTCCTTCAGAGGTGAGTTTCTTTTTTAGTTCTTCATACTTCTTTAAAAGTATTCCTTCTCCAGCGAGTTCCATACCTCGAACTTTAAATGAGAACATTCCTCTTGGAGCATAAATTTCACCCGAACCCGATATAACAACACGCATTCCTGTCTCAAGTTTAAGTCCAATGGTTTGATAAAGTCTCCTCCAAATGACACAGTTTAAAACAGCATCTGCTTTCTCATCTTTTAAATCAAAATACACGTGTCCAGATACCGCTCTGGTTATCTTACTTATTTCTCCGGTTATCTGTACTTCAATATTGCCTATATTGTCGTTTATAATAACAATATATTCAGATACAGTGATTGATTTTGATTCGTGACTTAACATAATTTAAGTAAACTTAAAAAATTACTTTTTGTGATTAAATTCTGTTAATTATTTGAAATTCTAAAAGCTCTTGTATCCAGTTTTTATATTTCTGAAGTGCAACGCCATCAATTCTCATCTGCAAAGCAACGTCGGTCGTAATGCTTTTGAAATTCTCGTCAGTGATTGCTAGTTCAGTAATTTGATTTTTTGCTAAGGTATATAATTCAGTAATGAAATAAGGATCAGCATCAAGTTTTGCTGCTTCTGCAAGCGTTATGCATGCTTTGATGAGCGCCTGTCGTTTCAGTTTCTTAATTTGATCTTCTTTTATCTCGTATTTAGATTGATCAAGAAGCATTTGAGACATATCCCAAAGAATATCTGGAAGTCTACTATATTGCATCATATCCTTGCTCAACCCTTTCATTTCCTCAACGCGTGCCGCATTATAGTAGCTCCATGCCTTATCCCAGAACGAATAGCCCTTACTGTCCTTTTGGTTTTCCACCTTAGCCATATAATGAAACGCTTCTGCAAGTGCACGTAAATACTCGGCTTGTTGTTTATGAACTCTATTGTCCTGAGCAGATTCAAGTGAAGAACCAACACGAAAAATCGCGTCTTGTCTTTCATAAAAAATTTGTGACTCTTTTTCCAACCCTTTTACTTGATCTTCGGTAAGAAAAAGTCCCTGTCTTACAACCATCTTTTTTGAGCACGAGGGACATTTACGCGCGCGGCTCGCTGTAAACTCATGCACCGCAGAACAATATGGACACTTATGAGAAGTTGCTTCAGGGTTAGCTTTTCGAACAAAATCTGCAAAGTTGGTCTCTGGATTGATCTTGTACTTTCTGAATAGAGAAATAAGAAGTTGAAAATCAGTCGTATCATTTCTTACCGTTGGTAATATATCTTCATTAGTAGAAGGAGTAGTTTCGTGGGGTGGTATTTTATCAGTGGTGGAATCGTCATTACCACCTAGATAATTCTTTTTCAAATTTTGAAATATTCCCATAATTTTGATATGTACTGACACACGTTTTATTTTTTAGAAAGATTCCGTTGTATTAACATAGTTCTTGCAGATGACGCCATATTGCGTACATGGCGTAAGTGTCTAACTTACAATATTCTTTTAAGCTCTGAGCTATCTCGTTCCTTTCTTTATCTGTAATATTGGCAGTAACGATTTTATTCCATTGCTGAGACGCCGTTCCTCCTTCTTGTATATTTAAAACTTTATAAGACAAGTCAGGCACGAGTATGGGTAGAACTGATTTTATAGATGTTTTTCCTTTAAATTCTTTATGAACATAATACTGTTTAAGAAATATATCCATTAAATCATAAATGCGATCATTTACAGAATCCATTATATTTTTCAGGTCTGGTACTCTAAATCCCAGTTCCTTATTTATTTTGCATTCGAATGTTTTATTCCAAACGATTACACTTCCAGTATTTCCAATATTTTTTTGTAGAGATCTAGCAATATAATCACTCGGATCACATGAATCCGCATGGAGGAATTCGAAGTGTTTTAGTTCAGCACCTACAGAATCCAAAACATGAAGGGAGTATTGAAAAGGTATTTGTTGGTAAGGAATAAATCCATCAAAACGAGGTATTGCACAAGGAAAAGTCTCGTAATCTAAAAAATACAATGGGAATAAAAGGGTATTCAACTCTTCAGTAATTTTATCTTTCTGGATAATAGCTTCATTAAGAATATGAGTAGTAATCTGATTTTTTTGGATATCAGAAAATTTAATATGAGCAGGAATATCTTTAAGATCAAAAATATTATTATCAACTAATTCTTGTAATTTTGCCTTACTATTTCCGATACGTGAAATATCGTGGACACCATATTCTGGAACGTGAGGATTTGAATGTTTAAAGGTAGAACAATGTTTTGAACGTCCCTTGTATATACAACAACACGAACCATTGGGTTCTTTTTCAGAGGATAAATACCCAACCGCTTTTTCCATCTCAACTAAGACATTTTGACAAAGTCCATCAACGGCAGTTGTAACATCTTCAATCTTGAATAATTCAGCAATATTAAGATCGCCTGATCTTACATATTCAGAATTTAAATGGATGAGATGAGAGGATTTAACCTGATATCCAAGTTTTCTGAGTAATATTACCTGAAATGCCAAATCGTGGTAATGAGATTTGTCATCGATTTCACTTGTAGCTTTAACTTCATATATTGAATAGCTTCTGTCTTCGGGGTTAAATTTTAAGATGTCTAGTGCCGCAAGAAAGTTATCAACAGAAAAAATAGGTTGAAAGATTATTAATTGATTTTTAGAAATATAATTTCTCGTAGTATCTTGTGCTTTTGCATCTCGTCCTTCAATTAAGACTCCTCCAGGAAACATTTGTCGTGCCACTATTTCTACCTCATTTCCAGTTTCAATAATTGCTTTCTCAAAATCAGACAATTCTGATTTGTAATATAATTCTGGTTTATGAATTTTGTACCAAGCATTTTTTGGACATTCTCTAAAAAGAAGATAGTCCGTTTTTGATAATATAATAGACATTTTATGGAGACTAAGCACCTTAATAGTTGTAGTTTTATCTCGTGCCTCGGCAATATGGGAATTTTGAACAGCCATAAAACTTTCCGTATCTGCCTTTGCGCAAAACCATTTTTGATCCACACTTGGGGCAGATCTTGTCGCTTAAAACCGCAGAGCTGTCTTTATCGTTATTATTCACAGGTTTTTCAATCAAGGTGTAGCCCTTGCAATGACAACAAAATCGCCCATATCCAGTAATTAAATCTGGGTCTCTAAAATCTTTATGTTCCCTTATTTCTTTGCATTTTGGGCATTCTTTCATCTCGCCATTTTGCAAACCCTCAATCGTTTCGTGAATATGACTAATTACATTATTTTTCAAAACGCCATTTTTAATCAAGTCACCAATTCTTTCATTAAGAATTGAAATTGGATTATTGCCAATATTGAATTTATTTATTCGTAAAAATTTATATCCATAGCCTTCTAATACTTTTTGTCTATAAACATCTCCGTCGGTGTAATAATCTTGATAGTTAAATTCGTTTATCTCATCAATATTCTTGAAATGTTCTATAAACCCGTCGTATTCAATAATAATTTTATGTTCTCGGTGGGTTTCATCTTTATAGACCAATAAGAAATCAACTCTATAATTTGGATGGTTATAGGTTTTATCAAGCTGTTTTAAATATTTACCAAGCTCAAATTGTGGAATAAATTCAATATTATCGTCTTTATTTTTCTTCCAAAAATCTGTTTGATAAAACCAGTTCATGATCTCTGGTTCCATTTTTGATTTTTGATCGGCTTCGCTAACGCTTCTTTCCTTTTTTGCCTCGTTTAAAATAAAATAATAATGCCTTAATGCCTCGCCGATTGAGCCGTTGTATTTATCAATCGGCTTGCTTAAAACAAAGTTCATCGTTTCCTTAGCACGACTTAAACCAACATTTAACCTCTGGGCTTTTATTTTCCCATCCTCTTCAATATCAACATCATTCAAATCTTTAATGAAAACGCCCCATAAATGATCGTCTTCTTCTGTGGCGACCATTGAATAAAATATAATATCTCTTTCTTCGCCTTGGCAGGTGTCGAAAGTCATAATTTTTAATTTTAACTTATCGTAAAAATAATCCTTTTCGGGCATTTTGCTTATTAACTCTACAAGTAATTTTTGTTGATTAGTGTGGGGTGTAATAATCCCAACGTTTTGATTACTGTCAATTTCTTTTAATTTTTTCAGTTCGGAAATTATAAATTCAACTTCAAGCGTGTTTGTATTTTGTGCTAATTCTTTTTTCCCGTCGTGCTTAACAAAAGAAAACTTAATAACATCATCAATAGCTTTCCCTCTAATCTTCATCACTTGCAAGCCGTCTTGATAAAAATATTTATTAGAGTAGGAAATAATTTCTTTGTATCCTCTAAAATGTTTTAGTAGTTGAGCGTTATAATTTGTTATAAATTCAAAAAACTCAAGAATAGAAGTTTTGATGTTAAACTTCCCAAGTTTTACGAGGTCCGTTCCTTCGCTTGAAACATTTTTAACAAAACAATCCCTGAGATTGTTTAGATATTCTCTGTTTGTGTCAGTGCGAGCTTGAGCAGTTTTGACATTACTAAATTGTTTTTTATCCCCAAGAATCAAAATCTTTTTTGCACGTAACAAAGCAGGAAATGCTTGGGCAATGCTGACCTGTGAAGCTTCATCAATAATTACAAGGTCAAAAATTTCTGGCTCAAGTGGTATATATTCCGCATAATCTCTTATTCCTGCCAATATACAGGGAAATGCTTCTTTGAGCTTCAAAAATTCGTCTTTTGGGAATCTTTGTTTTGTTCGGATTATGTCTCTTAATGCTTTTGCTGTCGCTTTATTGTTTTCATAAAAATCAATCAATCGTCCGTCCAAAAGGAAAGTCATTTGAGCGGTAATGAGTGCCTCAATATTTTTCTTTTGACTTGCATAATTAAGCGCGGGAATACTATTAAAATCTTTCTCAACTTTCTGCTTCAAGTTTATAAACCTGATTAATCTGTCAAAATCAAGGTTTGAAATTTTTACCAATTCATTTGAGCAAAAAGTTTTAAAAGAACTCAAATCAATTTTAAGTTTTTTTATTGTATTCGGATATTTTGGTAAATTTGTATTTAAGAATTTCAAATCATCACCAATCTGCACTAGGTT
>JAKAIF010000030.1 GCA_021814445.1 bacterium | reverse complement strand
TTAAAACTTTTCTGCTTTTGATCTTTATTTTTGCTTTTTGAGCTTTGACTTTTTACTTTACTTAGCTACCTTCACTCGTGTGGGACGAATTACTTTTCCTCCCAACATATATCCACACTCTACTTCTTCAGTGATAGTTCCTGACTCTTGCGTTGATTCAACTGTTGCCACGGCATCGTGAGATGCGGGATCAAATGGTTTTCCTACCGCCGTGGGGACACGCTCAAGTCCATACCGTTTTAATACATCTTCAAACTGCGCTCGAATAAGAAATATTCCTTTTTCTGTTTTTGCCGCCTCTCCCAGAGCCGCAATGGCGAGATCAAAGGAATCCATAACAATAAGCAAATCACGCAATATTTGCTCATTAGAAAACTTCATAATTGACTCAAACCGTTTTGCTTCTTCTTTTTTATAGTTTAAGAGGTCTGCCTTTGCGCGTTTCCATCCATCAAGATATTCATCTCGTTCTTTTTTTATTGCTTGAGTTTCAGATTCTGGTACCGAAGTATCGGATACCGGTTGCTCCATTGGAGCTGTCGTTTGTTGTTGCTGTTCTTCCATAGTATACGATATATTACTTATAATCTGTATAGATTTTACTGTTTTTATGCCCAAAGTCAACCCAAAAATAAAGCCTTTTTTCTAGTAAATAAAGTCATTCTGTATTATACTAAATAAAATATATATACTTATACTATGATTATAAAAAAGGGAAAAATTAAGTGGATCAATCTCACTAACCCTCGCACAGAAGAACTTGTGTCGCTTCAAAAAGAATTCGGCGTTCATCCTCTCATTATAGATGAATTAAAAGACATCTCCACACGATCAAAAGTTGAAATATACAAAGACTATCTATTTGTAGTGCTTCAGTTTCCTATTTATGACGCGCAGGAACGTGTATCGCGAAAAGGAGAAATTGACTTTATTGTCACGAAAGACGCAGTTATTTCAGTCCACTATCAACCCATAGAACCTCTTGAGCTCATTATGAGCAAACTAGAACAAGACGAATCATATAAAGAACGCCTTTTGGATGGAACCGCCTCACAATTATTTTACTATATTATACAAGCGTGCTTATTGTTCGTGATGCGTCAATTACATCATATAGATGAAAAGATTGAAGATATCCGCAATACTTTATTTAAAGATCAAGAGCGCACCTTGTTAGAAAAAATATCATATGTGAAACGTGATCTATTGAGCTATCATCTTATTACGCAATCACAAATTGGTATATTTAAATCATTACAGATCGCTGGTCCAGAATTCTTTGGAGCTAAAACGGCTATTTATTTTTCAGATCTTGAGGGAGATTTCCTAAAGATAACGCAACAATGCGAAAATTTTAAACACACCGTTGAAGCATTTGAAAACACCAATACTCAACTGCTTTCTATCCAGATGAATAAAGTTATGCAACGATTCTCGGTGCTCGCGTTTCTTACCTTCCCCATTATGGTGATTCTTGCTTTATTTACGATAGACACACAAGGGCGACCCCTTGTTGGTCACACTCCTTATGATTTTTGGATTTTAACCGGTTTTGTGGTGGTGGTGGTTGGCATTATGGCCTCAGTATTCAAAAAGAAAGGCTGGTTGTAATTAATGAGTGATGAGAAACATGGATACATCAATTAATTTCGATATAAAGCCATTATTTAAATCTTCTGACATAGAAATTATTCCTCAACCAGGAGTAATCCATCTACATGAAAGAATGGAGAAGCCCGAGGAAAACCCAGACAATGAGTGGATAAAACTGGGTCTTGTTGCCATGAAAGATTTACATGATTCTGGGTTTCGCCCCAAAACTGTTGCTGACATTGGGACTGGAAATGGAATATTAGCCATTGGCGCCGCTCACATATTTAAACCAGAGACTGTATACCTAACCGATATAGTAGATCACGTGCTTCCCTATTGCGCTATTAATGTAAAAGAGAACCTGGAAGCACTAACTAAATATACACCTCAAGTCATCTCGGTTGCAGGACGTGACGCTGACCCTCTACCAGATAGTTTAGTAGACTTGTTTGTTTTTTCTCCTCCCCCTCTTATGATTACTGACAAAAGTAAGCTAGAAAGCGGTTTGGCAAGAACTACACTTACCGAATATGATCATTATATACAATATGCGAATGGAAAAGATGACAAATTGGCAAAGTGGTCAGTTCTGCCTTGGTATGCATTTCTCTTAAGCGCTAAGAAAAAAATGAAAGAGCATAGTGTTATACTTGGTATATATTCGGGGAGAATACCATTTAATACTATTACAGAAGCATACAGTAGAGCAGGAATGAAGATTGCGATATCTAGATCAATAGTGAAAAAACAGCAAGATCCCATATATCTAAAAGAGTATGCAGATTATGAAAGTAATTATCTTAATGGAGATACATTCTACTTCTATAATTTTGAGAAAGCACAATTACTTATGACACAGGCAGGAATAAAAATGCCTGGAATTATTACTCTATCAGATCAAGAGATAAAAGAAATTTTATTCCCCGCGAAGATTTCTGCCCTTGAGGCATACCAACAATCTCTTCAGGGATTACCCGTTGCACATATTGGACACGCACTTATAGGGACTCTTGCCTAAACTAAAATCTTATTTATGAATTTATTTAACACGCTTTCTGGAAAAAAAGAATTGATCACAAAGACCCGCAAACCGTTGCGACTTTTTGTATGTGGTCCTACGGTATATGACACACCTCATATTGGAAATTATAGAACCTTCATGGCGTTTGATACTTTGGTGAAATATATGCGTTCTCAGGGCTACGCCGTTACTTACCTACAGAATATAACCGACATTGACGATAAAATTATTCGTCGCGCGCAAGAAGAAAAAACAGATTGGAAAAAAATCGCCCGCACCTATGAGCGTGTATATCATCGGGGAGAAAAATTACTTGATATTACCGCTGTATCCACGTATGCGCGTGCCACAAACCATATCCCAGAAATTATACGGCAAATACAAACACTTATCGCAAAAGGATATGCATATAAAATAGATGATGATGGATACTATTTTGATATAAGAAAATTCTCCACATATGGAAAACTTTCTCATAGAACTGTTGCGGCGGCTGAAGATGCCACGTCTCGTATTGATGAAAGCTCATTAAAACGAAACAGAGGTGATTTTGCTTTATGGAAATTTTCTAAAGAAGGAGAGCCTTCATGGAAAACACCCTTAGGAAAAGGACGCCCGGGATGGCACATTGAAGACACCGCGATTACTGAAAAATATTTTGGTTCTCAATATGATATGCATGGAGGCGCAGGAGAATTAAAATTTCCCCACCACGAAGCAGAAATCGCGCAACAAGAAGCGGCATCGGGCAAACACCCATTCGTAAAAACATGGATTCACACGGGAATTTTATTAACGCATGGACAAAAAATGTCTAAGAGTTTAAAGAACTTTGTAAGTGTTGATGACTTTCTTACTCACTACGACGCACGCGTGCTTCGGTATATGACTCTTGCACATCAGTATCGCTCCCCCATTGATTATAGCGACGAGCTTGCTTTACAATCGGCACACGCTCTTGAAACAATTCAACATTTTATATTGAAATTGAACTTGATTTCCTCTTCTGCAAAATCAACACAACCTGTTATTAAAAAAATAATGACTCAGGTACAAAAAGATTTTCATGCCGCTCTCGCAGATGATTTCAATACGCCGCAAGCACTTGCAATTATATTTTCTTTATTTGCCATTCTTGAATCACACCTCGCACGTCTTTCCACACATGATGCGCAGTATATTCAAGAAATTATCCTTTCTCTCTTTGCATCACTCGGATTATCATTTTCCAAAAAAATAAAAATACCCGCAGTAATACTACGTCTTTGCACTCAACGAGAACAGGCCAGATCTTATAAACAGTTTATGCAGGCAGACGCCTTGCGAAACGAAATCCATCAGTTAGGATACAGTATAGAAGACACCCCCTGGGGGCCCTTCATAACACCCACAAACATTTTTCTGCATACGGCAGAAAAATAATTTTCACTGGGTATTAGAAATTAGCTATTAGAAATTTATGGATGTCAGCACCAAGCTCCCCCCTCAAGATATTGAATCGGAAAAATCAGTGTTGGGTTCAATTATGATAGATAAACACGCCATCTCAAAAGTGGCGGACGCGTTGTTCCCTCAAGATTTTTATTTCCCCGCTCATCAGAAGATATTTACCGCCATGTTGAGTTTGTTCGCGAAGAATGAACCTATTGATATTTTGAGTGTAAGTACGGTTTTAAAATCACAAGGTTTTCTTGATGGTATTGGAGGATCTTCCTATCTTGCCGATTTGATTAACGTGGTCCCCTCATCATCTCACATTACCCACTACGCGAAATCGGTCCGTGAAAAACGAGTCCTGCGAGATTTGATTGGTATATCATCCGATATTCATGAATCTGTTTTTGAAAGAAATCTCAGTGTGGAAACGTTGATTGATGCTATTGAACAACGTATTTTTTCTGTATCACAAAAATCACAAGATAGACGCTATGTGCTTATTAAAGATGAGTTGCAAGGAGCATATGAACGTATTGAAAAAATTCATCAGCAAGGAGGGATTGCAGGACTTCGTGGAGTGACCACTGGATTTACCGCCATTGATAATAACCTTTCTGGATTCCAGAAATCTGACTTAATTATCTTAGGAGCGCGTCCTTCATTGGGAAAAACCACTCTGGCGCTTGATTTTGTGCGCGCCGCCGCAAAAGCAGGACATGCTGTTGGCGTATTTTCTCTTGAAATGTCCAAGGAACAAATTATTGACCGTCTTATCTCTTCTGAGGCGCAGGTTCCTCTTTGGAAACTTCGCACAGGCAGATTAAGTGAACACGATTTTGATATGATTGCCCAGGGAGCTCTTGATAGGCTCCACCAGATGAAAATTATTATAGATGACACCCCTTCATTGAGCATCATGCAAATTCGCTCTATTGCGCGCCGACTTCAAGCAGAACATGGACTTGAGCTTTTAGTTATTGACTATGTGCAATTAATTCAAACCACGGGAAATGGAGACAACGTAGTGCAACAATTCACCGAGATCAGTCATGGACTAAAAGCTCTCGCTCGTGAATTAAACATTCCGGTCTTAGCGCTTTCACAGTTAAATCGTTCCGTTGATAACCGCGAATCACAAATACCAAAAATATCCGACTTACGCGAAACAGGATCATGGGAACAAGACGCGGACGTGGTTATGCTTATTTATCGAAAAGATCGCACCCGTATGGAGCCCTCCCTTGAAGAAGAAAATACCGCCTCTATTATTATCGCTAAACATCGTAATGGACCCATTGGAACCGTTGATGTGAAATTTGATCCTGAGCGCGTTACCTTTAAAGAAATAGACAAAAAACATACCTCGGACAATTTCTAATATCTGATTCCTGTGCTATGATACATGGTATACGCAATACAAAATTTGTATTGAAACAGACATTAGATATTTTGCAGACACCATGATTCCTGAGAATATACAACGCTTTATACAAGCATTTTCACGCCTTCCTTCTATTGGACCTCGTCAAGCTACCCGATTAGCATTTAAACTCATTGCAGGGGGTCCTGCGCGCGTTGCTGCGTTAAGCCAGGCCCTCGCGGGACTTGCTCAAGTAAAGACCTGTGCTCGCTGTTTTTTTGTACACACGAATGCTGGCGCTACATGTTCTCTTTGTACAGATACCCATCGCGCCTCAGATATATTTATGATTCTTGAAAAAGAAACCGATCTTATTTCTATTGAACGCACTGGAAAATATGCAGGAAGGTATTTGGTGTTAGGAGAGCTTACTAAAAGTGGTGTTTTAGAAGATATACATAAACTACGTCTCGCGGTATTGAAAAAAAATATTGAAGAATTACCCACTCAAAAAGCGCGCGAAATTATCGTTGCGCTCAATCCAAGCACCTATGGGGATCTTCACACCTCTTTAATTACAAAAAAGCTTTCCTCATACGCAGAACATATTACGCGGCTCGGACGAGGAATCCCCACGGGTGGAGAAATAGAATTTGCAGATGAAGACACACTAGGACATTCATTAGAGAGAAGAATATGAGCATAAAAATATCCAATACCCGATTTCTAATTTCTATTTAATATTCAAATCTCAATTTTAAAACATTTATTCATTAAAAATTTAATTAAAATTACTCGCCTTGATTCGACATCAAGTTGAAGCAGGAAAACTAAAAATTGAAAATTATCACTTTATACCATGTTTAAAGGCATACGAAATTTTATAAAAAAAACAGGTCCAGGAATTATAACAGGAGCCGCGGACGATGATCCATCGGGAATTGCAACCTACACCCAAACTGGCGCTCAGTTTGGGTATGGACAATTATGGACCGCAATTGCAATGCTTCCCTTTATGGTTGCGGTTCAAGAAGCCTGCGCGCGCATTGGCGCTGTTACGGGGAAAGGACTCGCGGCCGTAGTGAAAGAAAATTATAATAAAAAAATACTATTCGGGACTCTCCTTCTTATTCTTGTTGCTAATACTATAAATATTGGAGCAGATTTAGGCGCCATGGGAGCGGCGGCTCAGCTTGTTATTCCTGTTAATTTTACTATTTTAACGCTTCTTTTTACCGTTTTTATTCTCATTTTGGAGATTTTCACTTCGTATAGAGTATACGCGCGTATTCTGAAATGGCTCGCCCTTTCTCTTCTCGCCTACCCCATCACCGTTCTCTTGGTACAACAACCTTGGGGAGAACTTTTACGCGCCACATTTATTCCTCACGTTGAACTGAGCTTTGGATTCCTTTTCATCATCACGGGAGTACTTGGAACTACCATTTCTCCGTATATGTTTTTCTGGCAAGCATCTGAAGAAGTAGAAGAAGAAAAAGAGAAACATCTTTTACGGAATGGTATTCCACACATCACGAAGAAATTTATGAAGGCGCTTCGTCTTGATAACTTTGTTGGCATGTTATCTTCAGAAATTTCCACCTGGTGCATTATTGTGGTGGCGGCAA
>JAKAIF010000004.1 GCA_021814445.1 bacterium | reverse complement strand
CGACAGGTAATAGCTCCTTGCCCCGTGGCATAGGTTTCTATAATATTTTTGCGGTCATACATAAGTCCCCCCGTTGGAAAATCGGGACCTTGTATAAATTTCATAAGTTCAGTCGTTGTTGCGGTTGGTTTTTCAATAAGGTAGAGAACCGCATCAATAACCTCGGTGATATTATGAGGAGGGATTTCAGTTGCCATACCCACCGCAATACCCGTGGTCCCATTTAATAGTAATTGAGGAATTTTTGAGGGAAGCACTGAAGGTTCCTGACGTGAGGCATCATAGTTTGGGATAAAATCAACGGTATTTTTTTCAATATCCATCAACATCTCTTCGGCGATTTTGGTCAAACGACATTCGGTATACCGCATTGCCGCGGCGTTATCTCCATCAACAGAACCCCAATTTCCTTGTCCTTGAATCAAGGGGTAGCGGAGAGAGAAATCCTGCGCCATACGCGTCATCGCATCATAGATAGAGCTATCTCCATGTGGATGGTAGCGCCCCATCACTTCTCCCACCACGTTTGCAGATTTGCGAAGTTTTGCGCTATGCGTCAGTCCACTATCCCACATAGCCCACAAAATACGGCGGTGCACCGGTTTCATACCATCACGCACATCAGGAAGCGCACGCGACACAATAACAGACATCGCATAATCAAGATATGACTTCTCAAGCTCAGAGGTAATTCCTGTTTGCATGAGCTGTGTATCTCGTTGCACATTCTCCGACTCAGTTTCTTTGTTTTTTTGATTCTTTGTTTTCATAATAAATAAATGCGGTGATGATAATAAATTTTATGGACGAATATCTGTAGTTGCTGTGGTTGTGGAAATAGGAATAGAAGAAGTTGCAGTAGTTGTTGAGGTCGTTGTAGAAGAATTTTTTTCTAGTTGTTGTAGAGCGCCTCCAAAGAGTTTTTCTATAGTGCCAAATGCATCACTCACCGCATCTTTTGCCTCATTCCATTTTTGACCTACGGGAGGAGCATCAGAAGACGGTTCACGTGTTCCAGAAGCATTATATGCGCGCGTTCCAGAGAACCAATCCCCCTGCCAATCAAAAAATCCAAGCTGTAAAACCACAAACCAGACAACACAGATAAAGATAAAAAGACTCACAACCATCCAAATAAGAGCGCGGCGACGTCGCGAGACATCAGAAACCCGTATCTCCTGAATCCAATTTTTTATGGATGTAAACATATAACTTGTGTCTTCTTTATCTCTACTACATCTTTCTTTTTAAACACAAATTTTTCTTGCGGCTCAATCTCTCCCCCATTTACCTGTTCTAATAACGGCTTTACTGGCCCCGCCTCGCGCTTCAAACCAGGAATTTTATAAAATGAGGGAATAAATATTTTAGGAGTAATTTGTTTAATGAGCCGCGCCATACCTTCAGATGAAATAAACGGGGCGCCCCCTCCCGGACCAATAAGAACATCAACCTCTTCAAGAGATTCAAGAATCTGAGGGGGAATATCACCACTTAAATGCCCTAAAATACCAATGGAAATATCTTCCCACGTAATTACGTATACTGTTTTAAAAAAATGAGATGATGATTCTTGGGAAAGCTCAAACCCTTTAATACCAATACCACTCACATCATATTCACCCGCACCATGAATACTGGCACCCCCCTCTTCTGTTTGCGCAAAATCAAACGGCCACGGAGTAAGTGTTTTAATAAGAGCATCGTACTTCCCCCGAGGAGCGGTTAGACCCGAAGATTTATCGGGTACATCAAGTAAAATAGATCTTTCTCCGCTCTGAATTCGAAAACAACCCTCTCCATACCAAGAAATAACCATAAAAAAATAAAACGTTAAAAATAGGAAGCTATAGAGCGGGCAAATCAACCAAAACACCCACAAATAAACCCTATAACAAAGTGTATTTTATCTCATTTTCACTTGATTTGCAATACGTTTTTTGATATGGTGGCAGCACAACGGTAGAACCGTTTTTATATTTTTTATGTTAAGCAAAATAATAGACGAGTCAAAAAAGACCCATCCGCTCACCAAAGCGCTCAAGAATAACCCCACACTCATAAATCCCCTCAAAGAAGGAGATACGTGTGAAGTATATTTAATGCGTCGCAGCGGAAAAGTAGCATTCTTTGATATTCCCGGAAAGGGCACCGGCATTGTGTTTGGTATTGAATATGCCAATGCGCAGAATAGTATCAAAAACCTTGGAGCGGGACAGTCCATCACCGCAACCATTGTGACCCCAGAAAATGAAGATGGATTCATTGAATTATCTCTCAGCAAGGCGATGCGCCAGCAAAACTGGAACGACATTAAAGGACTGAAAGATAGTGGCGATACCTTTACGGTAAAAATTAACGCCGCAAATAGTGGAGGATTAATGACCGACGTACAAGGAGTAAAAGCGTTTATTCCTGTATCACAATTAAGCACCGAGAATTACCCGCACGTGGAAGACGGCAACAAAAATAAAATTCTTGAAGAATTAAAGAAGTTTATTGGCACCACCATGGAAGTACGTGTCTTAGACTTCAATGCAAAAGGAGAAAAACTTATTTTATCTGAAAAAGAAGTGACGGGTGAAAGTGTGCGCAAGAGTCTTGAAGGATACAAAGAAGGAGACGCGGTAGAAGTTGTTGTTTCTGGAGTCGCTGACTTTGGAGTATTCGTACGATTTGTAGAAGATCCAAATATTGAAGGATTAGTACACATTTCAGAGATTGATCACAAGCTTATAGATTCTCCAAAAGAAGTGGTCAAAGTAGGAGACGCATTACGCGCAAAAATCATTGAGCTCAAAGATGGAAAAGTATCTCTTTCTTTCAAGGCACTCAAGAGCAACCCATGGGACGAAGCAGAAAAGCTTTTCACCGTGGATCAAGAAATAGAAGGAATAGTCACAAAATTCAACCCCTTTGGAGCATTGGTTGCGCTCGGGCACGAATTACAAGGACTTATTCACATCTCTGAGTTTGAGAATGTAGAGCAAATGAAAAAAGATATTGAAGTAGGAAAAACATACACGTTTGTAATTACTTCAGTAAAACCAACTGAAAAAAGAATTATATTGAAACTCAAAAAATAATTCGTTAAATAGCCAAAATAAAAATCCGACCTTATTAGTCGGATTTTTATTTTAACACTAGTTTCTTGATATTTCTCGCATTGCCTCTCGCACCGTTTCCGATTCTGACCACGAAATTTTTTTGCCGTTCGCAACATGAATCCAACTTTCAGAACCCTTCCCCGTGAGAACAACTACATCTTTCTCACGAGCAAGAGAGAGCGCTTTAGTAATTGCCTCTTTTCTGTCCATAATAATACATACGTGATTCTCATTATATTGCTTTCCTGTTTTTACTCCTTCATAAATCGCATCAATAATACCCCGTGGGTCTTCATCCCACGGATCTTCATTCGTAAGAATAATTTCGTCACTATAGGTTCCCGCATGTTTTCCCATCGCGGGGCGCTTCCAGGTGTCACGCCCCCCACCCGCAGATCCTAACACACAAATCAATTTCCCTTTCCGATCATGAGCACGTTTTTGTAAAAATATATAAACCGCCTCCACAGACTCAGGCGTGTGTGCATAATCAACCACCACCTCAAATGGCTCTCGGATCACAAATTCCATACGCCCCGAAACCCCTGTAAATGACTGCAGTGCGCGCGCAATGACATCATGAGAAATTCCCTCCTCCCGCGCAATAGCATAGACCGCAGAAATATTTATCTTATTAAATTCGCCGGGTAAGGCGGGAACATCAGGAACATCATATAAATCCTCCACCCCAAACAATACCTTCTTACTCTTCTGGGCCGCTTGTATAAATTTGTCAGCATACGAATCATTTTTGTGAATATAAAAAATGGCGCGAGGACTATGTTTTTGCACGTATGCAAAAAACGAAACTTTTGCGTGGAGATATTTTTCAAACGATCCGTGTGATTCTATGTGTTCTGGATGAATATCTAAAAATACCGCCCCCGCCCACTGTATGAATTTGTGTCTATGTTGCACCGCCCCTTGAGACGTCACCTCTATAAACGCGTATGAACTTTTTGCGCGCACGGCATGGTGCAAGAATTGTTGAATAAAAAATCGTCCCGGCATGGAATTACCTGTTTTATTCTTTGATACCGAGACACCATCACTCATATACGCGCTTGAAAGGTATGCACTCCTCTTCCCTGCTTCAGAAAATATATGCGCTAATAACGCAACGGTTGTTGTTTTTCCCTTTGTTCCTGTGACTCCAATAACACGCACCCGTCGTGAAGGAAACCAGAAAAATACTGCGGACACGAACGCCCACAGATAATGATAGAGAGAAAATAGGGGTCTTAAAAATGTACGCATATGACAAAAAATAATTTATCTACGTTTATATGCAGATAAAAGTTTGAGGGCTACTTTGACTTTTTGTTCAACACTCACCGCATCCACGGGTATTTGAGATCGAATGGCTTCTATATCTTTTTGAGCATACCCTAAATCAGAAAGGATAGACTCAAGTTCAACGAGACCAGACTCCATAAACGCTTCTTTGCCAGAACTCTTCTGTATTTTTTCTTTGAGATCAAGAATAATTTTTGATGCGGTTTTTGCACTGATTCCTGCCTGAGACGCGAGTTGATCTTTTTGTTCCAATGCGATGTAAGCACTCAAACGACGCACCGGAACTGCGTTCATAATTTTCATGGCAATTTTAGGACCAATACCAGATATCGTATTTAATAATTCAAAAAAAGAAAGCTCTTCTTCAGACTGGAATCCATACACCGTTAATGGATCTTGTTGCATAAAACAGATAACACGAGCTGATTTTCCTAATTCCAAACGTGCGGCATAGGAATCTAATACATGTACCTTAAACCCAATTCCTGCGGTTTCAAGTACAATAAATCGTTCTCCAGTATGCACCACGGTACCTTGAATACTATAAATCATCCCAGTATATCAACGACGGCTTTTATAACCGACGTCATAATAAATTAATAATAAAATATATAATTCAAACCAAGAACATCACAACACAGGTGTGGCTAAGCGCCACCGCCGTTGTTGTATAACTGGGTCATCCCAGTATATCAACAACGACATGCGCATACGCGCAATCCATTGTCGTGATTAATTAATAATTACTTCACACAATAACTCAGATTATAACACTGCAACACCAATAAAGTCGTTGTTGTATAACTGGGTCATGTGTATAAGTATATCGTATTAGGTAGTAAGTATAAACCCCCACACCTATGCATAGGTGTGGGGGTAAAGAAAAAAAGAAAAAGTGTAAAATCTGCTAAAATCGCTGTTTTATTGACTTATCTGGTTCGTTTTGATACTATCAAAACACAAATTATTGTATGCCAAAAATCAAATCAGCTAAAAAAGCATTAAGACAAAGCGCCCGACGCCGCGTAGTAAACGAAGGACGAAAAACAGTGCTCAAAAAGACCGTAAAAGCATTTAAAAAACTTGTGCAAGAGAACAAGGGAGCGGAAGCAAAGGCAGCCCTCATAAAAGTATTTTCAACTGCAGACAAAATTGCAAAGACAAAATATATCAAAAAAGCAAAAGCAGATCGCATCAAGTCTCGTACCGCAAAAATGCTCAAAAAATTAGAGACGGCAAAATAAAAAAATCCCCTCGGGGGATTTTTTTATTACGCAATGACTATTTGTTCAAGAGCGTGATCTATCTCTAGGCGCCCCGATTTTACCAGTATATCCGCCTGTGCAAGCGCATGAATAAGACCCTCCTTCTTTGCCATCTTCGCGAGATATCCAAATATCATATACATATCAACGTGTTGAAACTTCATATATTCCCACAACATAAGACGTCGCGCACGCGTTGCGGACGAGGTAATTGCTCGAGCAAAATCAAATAGCGCCACAGACTCAGCATATTCGGGAAGTGTGCGTACTACTGCCGCGGTAATAGATTGCGTAAGAAGAGAAAGTCGCGCTATTTCTTGCAGAGCTCCTCCCATATCCATATGCGCATAGGCATAGATAAGCGCCGCCGCAGAGGACTCAAGGGTGCTTCCTTGTGTGTGTGCGGCAACAGCTAATAGACGAGATGCTTCTAGAGAATTATAGGGAGCAAAAAATTGCATTTTATAATCAACTCCGGTAAATAATTCTAACTCCTTCTCACTACATTCACGCTTGTGCCAATCTTCAGAGATAATACACAAGACGTCGTCTCGTGTTGCTTTCTCACGATCTTTCATCCACAACTCTAAATCAGAAAATAATGACGCGCGACGAATATGTAAAATTTTCTTTCCTCCCGCAAATAAGCCGGTTTCTGAAAGAAAGCTATGCACCTGATACACCCCGTCTTCATCCCCCGAAATAACTTCGTATGAAGCTGTAGGATATTTTATTCGCGCGGATTCAATAAGCTCGCGAGCTTTTTCATCTCGCGCATAGGTATTCGGACCATATAAAAGGATAATCATGGATAGGTATCTATTCGCTTACACCTCCGAATATATCACTCTTTTGTTCAGGAGCAAGGGGAAGTGTTACAAAGAACGTGGTTCCTCTATTCAACTCAGAGGTTACGGTGATATCCCCTCCATGATTGCGTACAATATTACGAGCAATATATAATCCTAATCCATTACCATCTGAAACTGTTTTAATGGCATTGTCGGCACGGAAAAATTTACTAAATAATTTATCAAGTTGTTCGGAAGGAATCCCAATCCCCGTATCAGCAATAGTCACGGTGACTGTTTTAGTTTCTTGATGAATTATAACCGCAACAGTAACTTGTCCATGTTCCACATTATATTTTATGGCGTTATCAAGAAGGTTATAAAAAACCATGCCTAATTTTTGTGCATCAACCCGCACCCGACAATCTTCCTTCGGACGATCAAAATATACCGCGATTTCATATTGCTTTCCCAGATCGTACGCTTGTTTAATAATATCATCCAAAAATGGAAGAAGTGGAATAATTTGATATTCATATCCAAATTTTCCTTCTTCAATTTTAGAAACATCAAGCAAGCTATTTACCGTATTGAGAGAATTCTTCGTTGCCGCATATGCGGTATCAACAAATTGTTTTTGTTCTTCGGTCAACGAAGAGCTCTCCAATGCTTCAAGTGCCCAGTTTACCGCGGTGAGTGGAGTTCGTAATTGATGGGCGGCAACTGCAATAAATTCAGTCTTTGATTTCAATAGCTCATTTTCACGTGTGAGATCGGTGATAAGTTTTACGAATCCAACTACACCCCCTTGTTCATCAAGAATACGATCAGTAATCACATGCAAACTAACCGCAGAGTCTTGGAATGAAATGTCTGCAATTTGTGGGAAAACACCAGGATCAGATAATTTTACTACAACGGGAGCAAGAGAAGAAAAAACAACTTGAATTAACGTACGCAAAGAAGGGTCACTTGCCTGAGACGCATCAAGCACGCGTCCCACAATGTGTTGCTCCGTAACACCAAATATTTGTTGTGCCGCCGGGTTATAAATCAATACCTTAAAATTACTATCATACGCAATAATAGCGCTGGGAATATCGCGGATAATAGCCTCTATCTGTTTGGTACGGGTCGTGCTGATATAATTGCCCCGCACCGCTTGCATGCTTGAAAATATGAAAACACTGTAGAGAATAAGCGCCACCACAATCCCCACAAGCACCCACACGAACGGCAAAAACAAAACATCAATAACACAAATAATTACCAATAATGGAGAGAAATAAAAAACTGTTTTAAATTCTGGTTTTGAAAAATAATTCATAAAAATTAGTCAGACACATTGTGAAACATACAACGAGAAGAAACCATGACGCAGTTTTTACTCTCCTTAGCATGCACCGCCAATCCTTATACACATAATTATAATCCCCTCATATCAAACAGATACAATGCATCGGTAAGCCTATCTATAAAAAATACCTGTTGCGCGCGTGCGCGTATATCTTTTGCATCAAAAGGTGCTTGAAGAGAAGTAAAAATATCGTGCGACGCATATCCTTTTGCCGCAGAGAGGAGAAGAAGGGAGTCGCTTGTAAAAAGAGCCATAGTGTTATAATCATCGGGAAGTTGCACGCGTGTTGTTTTACTTTTTACTTGGGGGATTGCACATACCACATCAGAATTATCAAATAAGAACGCACATTTAGAAAGCAACGTGGATAGCGTGAGTGGTGTTGAGGATCCTGTTTTTGTATTCTTTATATACGCAGCGATTGAAGAATTATTTTCATTGTGAAAAATAAGAGCTGTTGAGGAGACAGAAGAAAAGAGAGCCCCAATCCCCGTCCCAGAAGTAAACAAACTCACTGTTTTTGTGCCTATATCAAAATACCACACATCACCAATAAAATTGGACGCTTGAGGAGGAATAAGGTAGATGCGTGTTGCGGTAGGCCATGAGAGTTTTACATCATCAATAAAAAGAGAGAGAGTTTTCGTTATTGTCTTTTTAGTAGTGGTGAGATCACGAATAAACAACTCCTGCTTTCCTGAAGCATTAGGAGTGAGGTACGCGAGCATAGTTCCATCAGGAGAAAATGCCGCAGAAACAGTTCCTTGTGGTAAAAATTCAAAAGCGCTTCGAGAAACGTCATATAACGCAAACGAACCAGAAGCGAATTCAACAACAACTCGCGCACCAGATGCAGATTGTATAACGCGCAAAGGAGCCTCTCCAAAATGAGATACAATCACCTCTTTTCCATCGGGCTGAATACGTATAACATCTCCATTTGAACCCATGTAGAAAACAGCAGATTGGAGAACAGATGCAGAAGAAGTTGACTCTCCTAATATTTGAGGAGAAACGATCCAATATCCCATCGCAGGCCCCTTCGTGAGAAGAGTAAGTCGTTTTAATTCTGGAGAAGATGATTCTCCACTGGTATTCAATGTCTGTACTTGAGAAGACGTGGTGCTCGTATTTCCATTTGCTCCACTGGTTTGGGTTTGAGACGAAGAAGTTGGGAATGAAGAAGGTGCTTCATTTGAGACGGTGGGGATCTTACGAAGTCCCAAAATAACCCCCACAACGATCGCGCCAATAATAAGAAGTGCCGCAACTATAAAAATTATTTTTCCTTTTTTAGACATAGTTATTTATCAAATGTGGTCACATAAATTCTTCCAAAATAGCACATAGTTGCAGAAGCGTTCTTGTAGTCGTTTAATATTTTATTGGGATCAAACTCGGTTTTACAATTACTTACATCATCAACATTTTTTGAAGAAATCGTGGTAAAAACACTGGCGCTCGTATAATTATTGTATCGAGATGGTAATGTTACCCCAACCTTAAACGCTTGATACGTAGCGTCGGCATACCCCAAATTCTTGGCGGCATTAAACAATTTCTGAAGGTTGGCTTTATTATATGTGGTAGGAGTTATAGCAACACCAACGCCGCTATAGTAAGACGACGCCCCTTCTTTCTGTATACCGCCCGTTAATGTTACCACCTGGAAAGTGGGGAGATTTGTGGTGCTCCCAACCATAGATTGCAAATCACCTAAATAACGAAAAACATTCTTGTTGAGAGTATTTTTTCCTCCCGTTCCACCTTCTGAACACGAACAATATGCATCTGGAATTTGAGCATCAAGCATGACCTTACTCTGATCACATACATAGGGGAATTGTTTATTAAGGACCCTATTCATCACATTCCACGGACTTGAAAGTGGAAATTTTGAACAGGTGTTTTCGGTCTTGCCTGCAGGGATTCCATATGATCCATTTGAAAGTAGGTTTGGATGCATAGAAAGATATGCCCCCGCAAGTGTCGCTAGCTCATCTCTAAGAGTGTTTCCATATTGATCATTTACATCTGAAGCAGGAGTTCCCGCGCCACCAAATGTAATATCTAAATGAGCATCATTTAAACTACCAATATTCTCCGGACATGAAGCAAGTGGTTTATACACACCATCAGCCTCACAAGAAACACTGCCACCATTCTTAGCAAACTCATTCCCAATCATCTTCCATTGAGTTATGTCTTTACTAAAAGGAACCACATCAATCTTTCTTCCTTGATAATGACCCGAATTCTCATTATGTAATCCACCCGTAATTGAAGTAAGTGTAAATCCGGGGACAGTATTATTTTTAACACCTGTCTGCACAGCAACAAGACCATTCAAAACAGCAGGACAAACAGTTGTTTTGCCGCCCGGACCACCCAGAACACACGCGCTACAATCTTTATCCTCACCCTTCCAATTACACACCGCGGGGACTTTACCATTTGCAACGGCATTGATAATTTGAGATGATCCGGTTCCCAAACCACTCTTACTATCGCACGAACCAGTTTGAAGTCTCGGATTTAATGCCAAGAAATCTTTCGCAAGCTGAGTGGTTTGTTGTATATTTATTATGTTTTCAGTTGTGCAACCAATAGATGTTCCACCTGGAGAGGTCCCTACGATAGTGGGGTTTTCCTCGGCCTCTGTTATAGTCAGTGTAGTCAATCTATCAATCTTCTCAAGCTGCAAATCTCGTAGCTGGACTAAGTCGGGATTGATGGTTTTTAAAATAACATAGGCTCCCGCCAAAAGCACAATACCCCAAATAGCGCTTTGCATAATCTCTTTTGCCTCTCCTTGTTTTGACGCATTTCCCGGATCCAGTGCGTATGAAATTCCTCCATACACAATCATCACGATGGCAAGCACTCCCGCAATACTAAGCGCATACACATAGATCTGATTGATCATGCCCGCAATAGAAGACGAAGCGGTCGCAAATGCAGGAAGTTGTAAATCAACCGCTTGCGTAAATAGAGCAGATCCGAACAAAAGAACAATGATACCGATGTATAAAAATATTAATTTTTTCATAGTTTATATATTTGCAAACAACATATATCTCCCATATTATCGCACATAAATCTTCTCAAAAGCAGATGCATTCTCCCATACAGAATTTGGGTTTTCTAGAGAAGCTTGTATCTCGGCTGTCTGACCTGCATCACCCGATTGAATCGTGAGCGAGAACGGATTTCCCGATATTGGTTTTACCTCTTGCTCATTCACGGTCCACGTCAGTGTGGCAAATTTTGGATCTGAGGCAAAAAACAAAGGAACGGCATACCACGTAGCTTGCGCATGGGGCGCAAGGGTCGCATCCATCCAACGGCGCACTAATACTAATTTTGTATCTACCACGGGGATAGAAAAGTATTTTTCAGTAAAATACTGAGATCCAGAATCAGAATCGTAAAAATCAACCGCAATCTTTAAATTAATAAAATCTCCAGAAAATAAATTATTTTTTATAAGAATAGATTGAAGTCCATTCCCTTTACGCACAAGATCAGATCCAATATACCAACGCACCTCTTTATCCTTAATATCAATTATCTTCCCTTTATTTACTCCCCCTTGATCTATGAGCTCAAAAGATACTCGCAGTGTGCTATCTTTTGTGGGAAACAACTTTCCCTCGTACCAATTAGGAGCATATACCGAAGGTTTCCATGAAACCATAAACTGTGGCTCAACCGCATACGCAAATGAAGCAACTCCAAACGAGACGCTTCCGATTATACCGCACAAAAGAAATGTGTATATGCGGTTCATATAGATTTAGTATACCAAATAACCAAAAAGAACTCAAAAGAATATGTTACAATTTCTTCTTCTTACTCATCTCACCAACCTTCTCCAACGCTTCACCTGCTGGTCCTAATTTTTCCATAAATTCTGGATGGTTTGTCATCACAATAGTAAACACAGCCATGGTGGTACTAATAGGAAGCCACCCCAACACTGGGATCATTTCTATCCCCTGAGAAAGCATGTTTTTGGAAATCATTTGATCAACCCCTTTTACATATAGAAAAAGAAGTGTAACAGGAGCAAAGAAAATGCGCGTAACCCAAATACCATCAAATACATCCCCCAAAACGGCGATGGACATATAAAAAAACGTATCTATAGTATCAAAATGAGGTCCCCGGGGTCCTTCTTGCCCTTCCCCCTCTTCTGAAGATCCGTCTTGTTCTTCTACATATTCATCCTCCACATCTTGAGGAGTTTGATTTTCTTTTTGGGGAACAGAGGGACGTGGCGACGACGAAGATGACTGAGGAGTTGGCGTGGAGTTCCCCGATGATTTAATTTTGGGAATTGAAGTTGCGGGCATAGAAATAAAAACAATATTTTAGGTAAGGGGTTATAGAAGACTTTTCTCTTCCCCTAATAACTGCTGAGGTTTTGTGGTCACAATTTTATCTTCAAAGTACGAGGCGACCACTTGCATAGCCACATGTTTCAGTCCCGCAAAGAAAAGACCCTGACCAACAGCCGCCTCTAATAAGAGATTCTTTTCTGCTTCAGTAAGCGCAAATGTTTTAGAAACCACATCAATAGTCGCGGGAGATTGCTTCAGAAGTAATTGCAGTGATGAGTTTGTCACAATAGGCTTTCCATAAGGAGAATTCATAAAATCTTCCACCTCTTGCGTGATCGTAGTAAGTCCAAGATAATATTTGCGTCCCCGTTTTGCGAGTCCATATAAGAATGAGGCTCCTTCTTGATATTTCATCATAACCCATGCCTCATCAATGACTAAAATTCTTCTCTTGAGTTGAGAGCGCACCAAGTTCCAAATGAAATTTAATACCACGTACATAGCTACAGGGCGCAATTCATCCTCAAGATCGCGAATAGAAAACACCACCAAACGATTCTTCACATCAATATTTGTTCGCTGATTAATAAATCCCGCATAACTTCCTTGCGTAAACTTATAGAGTCGTTCTGCGAGTGTTTTTCCTCCTTCCATGTTACGCAACACGGTTTCTAAATCAGACAAAAGAGGTGGATCCATAGTAAGAAAATTCGGATTTTCGGGAGTAATATCATATGAGGCATATGTCTCAATAAGGGCGCGATCTAATAACGATTCCTCTTCAACAGTAATGGTCCCCAACATGATTTTAAGAAGTCCCGTGAGTGTCAAAATATGTGACTTAAACACATCTCCCGGATCTTCTCCGGTTGGTACAATAGGAATATCAAATGGATTAATATGTTGATCAGAGGTAAGAGAAATTTTGAAATATGTTCCTCCAACAGTGTCACACAAATTTTTGTACTCATTCTCAGGATCAATAACTAATATATCGGTTCCCATCATAAGCGTACGCAAAATCTCTAATTTTGTAGCGTATGATTTTCCAGAACCAGATTTTGCAAACACCACCTGATTTGCATTTTCTAGAGAGAATCTATCAAAAATAACGAGCCCATTATTGTGCAGGTTAATACCATACAAAATTCCAGATTCAGAGGTAAGATCCATAGACACAAACGGGAAAAAAGATGAAACAGGACCAGAATTCAATGGCGAATGAATAGCTAGTTTATCTTGAGCGAGTGGAAGCGTGGAAACAAACCCTTCCAATTGTTGGAATATGGCTGGTTTTATATATACCAATTTACTTTCAAACATATTTACAATCTGATCTTCAAGATCTTGAATTTTCTCCACGCTATCTGCATATATAGTGACATATACCGAGACATCAAAAAGCCGTTCCTGCGCTTGTTGTAAGTTGTCGCGCAAAGATTCAATATCGTTAAACGCGGTTTCAAGCATAGGATCGCGCACGTATCCCTTGTCTTGTCTATCGGTCATCTCAGCCTCAACTTGCGCGGCGCGGCGACGCAAACTACGCAACGCAAACGAAGTATCCACGGGGTGTACAAATATAGAAACGTCAAATAATTTTGAAAGATTAATAAGAGGAGAAAACCATCCACCCGAAAGGTACCGAGGATACGAAAAAACGAAAAACGTTTTAGAGAATTTATCTCCAATTTTTATATAATTTTGGTTTGTTTGAATAGCCGCAGGCGCAACAAGATTTTTAATATCCTTGGTGTCTCCTTCTTGGGCTGGGGGTGTGGGTGTTTGCAATTCTGCCATAATAATACGCATTATTTACTAATTTCTACCACGAAATACTATGCCTTGGGTTTGTCTTCTGCTGTAGTGTTGGGAAGTTTCTTCTCCACAGTTTCCGGATTATAAAGATTGTAAAACAATTCCAATAATTCATCATCTTGTAAGGGCACCGCGCGCAATCCAATACGTTCAATTCCTCCAATAATTTGATCCACCCGTTGCCGTATTTGATTCTTCTTTTGATCAATTGATTCTTGAGCTTCTTGTTGTGCGCTTTTCTTCTTTTGGGAGAATAATTTTGAGAATCCAGAAAATCCTTTTTTTACATCGGAAAATGCGGCCCCCTCATACGGAACAACCACAAAAAATTGCTTGGTCATGATTTCATTTTCTTTCACAAAACCACGAATAAATGAGATATATTCTGATAACTGATTCTTTAAAAGTTCATTAGGCTCCTTAGTAAAAATGTCCTGCATTTTAGCAAGGTACCGATCAATATTTAATTTACGCGAATGCACGATAATTTGTATAGAAAAATCAAGAGAGTTCAAAAAATTTTGGTATGCTCCGGTGATCATGTCCTGCTCTTCTTCAGATTTCAATTCAAAATTGATTCCAGAAACCATAACAACCGAGCGCACACCGCCACTTTTGAGTATCACAACACCATCTTTTATTTCTTCAATCTCAACAAATTGTTGTGTGGAGTCGGGGGCAAAAGTAATATCAGCCATAAATATAGTATACAGTTAAAAAACAAAAGGGAAAAGGTGTAGAGAATATGTATTATCTATAATCCACACGACGAGCAACTTCTTTTTCTCCGGTGATACGACGAAACACCTGATATTGTTCTTGAATATCTCCAATAGATTTTTGTGGGGCTCTTTTTTCTCGTTTTGGAATAGGCTCCTTACTTGTAGTAATGTCTTGCCATAACTTACCCACTTTTGAAAAATCAGGAACAATATCTTTTAATTGTTGCCGACGTCGCTGGATAGAAGGAAGCGCCACGGTCTGTTGGCGAACAATAGGAGTTCTCCAAAGAAACAAGCGAGGTTGCCAAAAATACTTTAGTGCATACAATGCAACTTTATAGAGAGGGCGTCCTGCAATTTTAACAAACGCAAAAGCGGCACCAACAGAGAGAAGAAGCGCCGCAACCAGAATCCAAACAGGAAGAATAAGCACAAAGAAGAGAGCAAAAGAAACGAGAAAGGGCACTGCGATAAAGGCAAACTGCCGTATGGTCAACGGCCCCACAATTTTACTTTCAAATTCAATAAACTGAGGAACAGAGAACTGCATGGAGACAGTATATACTATAACCCATCAAATATAAAATATGTTTTATAAAAAAGACACTATTTTTGTGGAATATCTTTCTCGGAATAATGAACCACTTTTACTTGTTCTCCTGACTGTGAAGCGGGAGAAGGAGAATCATATTTTTTAACTGAGAAAGGAACTTGCTGAGAAGAAGCGAGGCCGCCCGATGATTGATTTACAGTGGGCATCTCTATCTCTGCGCGAGAAATATTTGTTTCTTTGTTTTGTGGACTCTTAAAGGCTCCCATAAAACTACCAAAAGACATCTGCCGATACGCTTTACCCGCGGTAGATTGTCCTACTGAAGAAATCTCTTCTTTTTTATGCAAAACCATAGGACCATCCGTAGATGGCGCAGTATGTGGAACCGCAAACATTGCCTGAGAAATTTTTTGTTCTCCCACATTCTGTACCGGCACTTGCGCCGATGGAACGGTATTGGTTTTTGGAGCATACGGGGGCACTGGAGGAGACAGGGGGACAACTTTCTGAGTTGTACTTTCTAATGAAACAGGAGCAGGAGCAGGAGTATTATTTGGAGCGATTCCTACGGGTTGATTAAAAGATGAAGCAGGAGACGTTTTTAAAGAAATGGGAGTAGGTTGTTGAACCACGCGAGGAACGGGATTTTCTTGAGGAAGGGGTGTGGGCGTGGGGACGTCTTTAAAACTCAACGCAACTGTTTCTGGAGATGTTTCCTTGCGTAAAACAACTTGTTCTTTTGTTTGAATAGGAGAAACAACTTGCTCAGGAGTATTATTTGTTTGAAATAATTTATAGGTATTTTCAATCTCCCCTCGCAAACGAGAAAATATTTTTTCATCCAACGCCTGATAGACCGCGAGGGCTGTTTTTGAATCCAGCTTTACCTCTTGTACTAGTTCTTCAAACAAATCTTTCGTACGAAGAAATCCCAAAAGCACATACTGATATTTTTTTTCTATAGCAAATAAAACAGTATCTGAAAATTGATATGTTTCTTGCAACTGCAATAACACCTGATCATTCGTGCCACTATAAATCTCATCCACAAGCGTTTGGGATATAAGACTTCTTCGTACTAAGACATCTTCTCGTGCAATATTCATATACGATACTATACCACACTAAACAATTTTTATCCCTCGAGCGGCATCACGCAAATCAGCATAAGAACATGTTTCAGAATTCTTCATGAGCTCAACAAGATCAGAGAAATTTGCTCCAGCATTTGGAACCGGGCGAGGGGCTCCACTAGATGTTTGTGTATAGGTCACCAAATTGTCAAATGTATCACCAAATGTCTGAAGTTGATGCTTAAGAACAGACAATCTTCCCAGTTTCTTATCATATTCTTTTTGGTTAAATCCTGGGGTTCCCTGACGAGCACCATATGCAACGGTTTCAGTTTCAAATTGATTTATTTCATCTCTAAACCATTGTATCTGAGCACCAATAAGTTCCGCGTTAGTCTGAGAAACATAATCTTCTCCCTCCAACGCTCCAGTCTTTTTATTATATTTATTTTTTACAGAGGAACTAATTTCTCTAATCACAGAAGAATCTCCCTTACTATCTTCCAAAAACATAGAACGAAAATGTTGAGAAATTGAATCATCTTTTTCGTCTGTCCCAAATAATCCCCCCTTGCCCTTCATAATATTTCCTCCAACGTTCTTCATGTATGCCTTAAAGTCATCATCGCTCATAGAATTATATACTTTCTCCATCTCAGTAATCGCTGATTGTTTTGCGGTCGCGTCTCCGGTTTTTGCTTTTATGAGGTAATCAACTGCGGTAGAATTAAGCCCAAGCTTCTTCTGTATATCTCCCGCCGTCTTACCTTTTCCACGGCGATCAAGAATATCAAAAACTTTTCGAAGTTCACTAGGATCATGACTACTCACGTCTCCAAGCTTATCCTTCTCCGCCATCATCTCATAAAATGCTACCTGAGCACTAGATCCCCCAGTAACTCCTCCCATTTTACCACTCACAAACGTATCAAGAGCTTTTTGAAATTCATCAGGCGGAAGATTTGCATACTTTTTCTTTATTTCCTCCACGCTTCCATATGAAGTCTTTTTTAATTCCTCGTCAGCAAGCATGGTGCTTCGTGATAAAGCACCTATCCCGAGAGCCTTCCCCCACTTTGTAGTTCCCTTCTCTTGAATTTTTTCCTTAAGACTCTTCCTCTCAATAGAATTTCCATCCTTATCTACTGTTTTAAATTTCTTGTTTAGAGTATACGATCCAACTTTAGCCCCAGTTCGTTGTGCCACAGCTCCCGCCCCTTTCTGGACTTTTTGTACTCTTTTCTGGGCCCACCCCTTTGTCTTATCAAATGCACCCATTGCCATTTTGGTTCCCCCAACTCCCATTGCTTGCGCCACTTTTAATCCACCCACCAAGAGTGCGCACGCAACAATCGCAACCATGAGTGTTCCGAAACGAAGTTTATTAGTTCCACCTGTATCACCAAAGATCCCCATAAAACTATAATTGGTACCTAGGCTTCCCTCTATAGAAGCCTGGTAGGAAGACCATTTAGAAAGTATGGAAAGAGAGATATAAAGAAACACCAACATTATTGGAGCAAACTGAATCCAATGTAAAAACTTTGTCCACCAGTCACGAAAGTATTTATTCGTATCAGGGAAAATCCACAACAACCACACCACCGGAGAAATCATTAATAAAAACACGAGATTGAAATACCGCAACAAAAACATTCCCGCAAGACCCAGAAGTGTAAAAAGAAAAACAATTCCGAACAAAAGAATCACAGCGAGTGCAGCAAGCATGCTCAGACTCGCGCCATCACCAAATCCAATCACATTCGCAAGCGTACCAAGCGCGCTCCAGCTAGAAACATCAGTTACAATTTTTATAAATCCAAATGAATCCCCAATTTGCGCAACCGCGCCCGCGCCGCCATTACTCCCCATAGCATTCAAAAGATATGATGATACTGAGTTGGAAACAGTAATAAGAGCTCCCCCAATAACCAAACTAAAATTCACAATAAGCGCCGCCACAATAAGTTTCCATAAAATCTGCTTTGCGGTGTAATTTTTATATCGGAGAATGGTTGCCACCGCAATAATAATAATTCCCAACACAAATCCAAGGTTCGCAATGTCTCTAAAAATGGTCCACCCCACCTTCATAAAAGAAGGCTCAAATGTGAGGATAGAAAGATTGAACTGAAGTGCCCATCCTACTAAAAATCCCGCAAGAGAGATAAAGACACCAACTAAAATATTGAGAATATATAAAATCCCCTTCGCAGCCACTCCAATAACGGGGACCGTAATACCAAGCACATCAGAACCAAGGTTACCTGAGCCATTTGAGGTAGACGGAGTTTGAGTAGTTGGGGTAGAGCTCGCGTTCGTAGTCGTACAGAAAGCATCTCTCATCTCAGCCACGCATTGACTCACATCCGTTCTCCCTACCTCTGCACAGGCTTGTTTTGCATCCGTATCAAATTGTGTTGCGTCGGCTACAGCGTTCGTCATAGGACTGTAACATGTTGTGGTCTGAGCAGAAACATTTTTTGCTCCACCAAACAAAATAATCACTACACATATGAGAGCAAGAAATCCAAAAAATGTTTTTTTATTTAAGAGGAACATAGAAAATATCTACAAAATATTCTTATCGGTTAGGATCACAATAGAACATGAAATCAAATGGATACTGGCCAACAATTCTCGCAGTCGCAAAATCTATATTGTCACCCGGAAGAAGTGCTGCATCCATCTTGCTTAACGCATTCCCAATGCCGCTGATACTAATATCACCTGGTCCAGAACCCGCAGCTTCTCCACCCAAAGGTTCGGAAACATACTTCTGATAGGTATTAATAAAATCACTATAGGGAGTATTTGCTTTATTGAGAATATCAGAAATGGCGGCTGTAGAAGATGCGGAATCAACAACAACGCGCACCTGTCTTCCGTTTACAGTTTTCACGGTTGAGGTAGCTGTGTTTACTGCATCAAGTTTTGTCTGTAATTTCGGGATCTCGGCTCTATTTTTATCAACAAGAGCAAGCGCTTGTGTTGCTTCAGTTATTGTTTTTTCATAGAATCCTTCCTTTTGAGGAATATTCGGATCTACTACAGGAGGAAAAACTCTTCCCGCACGAGCCGCCGCCGCTTCATATATAAGATTGTGTTGCACCAAAGAAAGAAGCTCGGATTCCACGGGAGGGAAATCAACCTCTTTAAAGGTAAATGGATAATTAACCAGATCTCCCAATTTTGCATGTGTGGTCATTCCTGATTGAGGCTGATATTTTAAGTTACCAAACCAAGGCGCGGCAAAAGACCTGTCAGCAAGAGAACAAAGATAAATAGCGTTGATAGCTTTCGCGCGACCCAACCGGGCTTTCTTCAAAATACCATCCTTCAAGAAAGTCTGAATCAAGAAATAATCATTATCAATTCTACGTAATGTTTTTTGAGCAGATATTTTTTGATCCTCCAGCGTATTTCCCGAGAGAGAAGAGAAATCAAGAGAGTTGCTTGCGAGCCCAGATCCCCCGTGCCCAGTACTCCCAAAGATAAGACCCTTTCCTTTATCAAACACGTTCTTAATAAACACATTCACGAGTGCAGAAACAATACTTTGAACATTATCAGCATATGCAAAATTTGACATTGTTGCTTCCGTTGCTGCCTGAGCCACGGTATCTCCCGGAGTAACCACTTCTTCTTTTTTACAATTGGATTCTTTTAACCGATCAACACAGTCAGAGGAACCATCGTTATTTGTATGACACCAATTAGTCGCCATCTGCTGGAATGCCGCAGCGCTCACTCCCGCTTTATTATCTGGGTTCTCAATGTTTTCATAGAGAACACATTTTTTCACAGAGAGAAAACCCTTTCCCATATTAACCTCTTGAGTGCGTTTTTCTCGTTCTGCGGCAACACTTGAATAATAGGATGATTCAAGCGCAATACTCGCCCCGATAAGATTGTTGCTTGGCAAGAATAATTGTTGCATCCCAACCCATCCCCCGCTCTGAATAAAGGAGCTCGAATCTTGAATACTCTGTTGGAATTGCGTAAAAGTACACCGAGTAGGAATACCCAATGGATATCTGTTTGATCCCCCAAGATTTACACTCAGATACATTTGTAGCTGTGGTCGGAAAGGGGCGCATAAATCAATCCCCGCTTGATTGGTAAGTTGGTTATTAAATGAGTCAAAAACAATATCACTTGCCTTGCCTGTATATCCTTTCCAGTCGGTCAAAAATTGTGGTTGTCCTCCATTCTCTATAGACATAACAATTTGATTTGTCATGTCATCTATAATACGTTTCACCACCGCATCACGAAGTACTGGATAAATAAGGTTGGTCCACGCCCAATTCACCGCATCCATTATCTTTTTACTCACCTCTATACCAAAGATTGCCCATCCGGAACCATCAGATATCTGAGCGCGTGCAATCGGAACAAAGAGAATTCCTTCCATAAGGATGACTATGAGACATAGGGCCGCTACAATGTGTCGTGTTTTTTTCATAATGCTTTAAATTGAGTCGTAATATTGTTCCACTCGTTAGAAACAGAATCTAGCTGTTGTCCAAGAAGATATGCCCTCAATGGATCATCTTGATAGTCTCTCACACCACGAAAAATAATTATTAAATTAGCAAAAAATTTCATTGTTTCTTTATGAAATGAAGCGTCATTCTCAGGAACCTGAAGTTTTTTTAGACCTGCATATATATTATCATACGTTTGAATAAGATTATCAAGACCCGCAGAATCGCCGTTTTGAATAAAAGAGGTGAACGCGGCATTAATAGCGGCGGGAGAAACACTAGAGAAAAGACTCACTACTTTTCCATATTCATTTTTATAAAGAGCCTGCGCCTGTGTGGAGCTGGGAACGGTTTGCACTTCTGTGTCGGGAATATTAGATATAAATCCTAACTTATCCGCAGTTATATATTTTTGTAACGTAGCATCATTTATATTAGACACTCCAGATTTTTGTATAGCGCTCAGAAGGTCTTCTTTCTTTGTTGAAGATGCTGATTTCATAGAAGAAATAAGCTCCTGGCTCATATCGGTGATCAATCCTTTTGTAATATTTGTAGGAGAAGGGGCGTCTTTCAATAAAGAATCTAGTGAACTTAGGTTGTTCTCTTGAAAAAATGGGTTTGTGGAAGATGAAGAGGAAACAACCTGAGAAGAATTAGAGGGGCGCAGAGAAAGAGAAGGGAACACGAACTGAAATATCCAATAAAGAACAAATCCGCACGCGACGAGGAGAAAGAGAATGAAAATTTTCTTCTGAGAGAAATCTTGCATAATACGTATAGTGTACCACATATAAGATACAAGGCACAATCAAAGAAATGTGAATAACACACTCTATAATGAAACCAGAACCAAACAACAGATGTTATACAAACAAGTGTGACATCGCTATTATTTCTTCAATAGAGAAATCTTGAGGACGAGCGGTTTGCGATACTCCTAATTTTTGGAAGTTCTCTAAAATACGCTCACGAGAAATTCCCGCATCAATAAAATTTCGTACCGCCATGCGGCGCGGTTGTTTAAAAAGAGCCTTCACGCACACAAAATATCTTTTCTGGTTATCTATATCTCGCCCACGGATGGAATCGGCATATGTGGTAAGCGCAATCACTGCAGAATCCACGCGTGGTTGCGGAGAAAACATCTGGCGAGGAACATGGGTAACAATGCGTGCCTGCGCCCACCATCCCACACTCGCCGCAAGCAAATTCATATCTCCTTTTTGGACACACACCCGACGAGCAACCTCTTCTTGAACTAAAAAGATAGCCTGTTTGGGTTTTTGTTCTAACTCGCCAATAATTCTCAACAGGTGTCCTGTGATGTAATAAGGAATATTCCCAATAACCGCATATACCTTATGGAAAATTAGATATTGGATATTGGATATTTCTTCCAGCGCGTCTCCTTCTATGATTTTTAGCTTTCCACGGACAATGTCTGCCTCAAATTTTTTCTGTAATACAAAGACCATATCTCTATCTTTTTCAATACAAATAACAGAAAAACCTTTCTCCAATATATATTGCGTTAATTCCCCATGACCAGGACCCACCTCAACAACCACTTCAAGCGCAGAATCAAGAACTTCAACCATTTTGAGAAGTTTCTTTTTATTCTGAAGAAAGTTTTGACCAAATTGTTTTTTTGCTCCCATAGTATGTAGTATAGTACCCACACAACCGTATACAAATCTATATTAGGTGTATTCAATATATCGCTCTTCGTCGTTCAAACTTCGTTCTCCCTTAAAATATACCGTCTCAGGGGGAAGCTCATAGAGAAACCGAGAGGGTACCTGATAGAAATTTAATACCAATTCATTGCGCGCTCGCGTCATGGCCACATACATCAATCGCCGCTCTTCTTCTAAATCTTCTTGAGAAAAAAGTGAGCGCTGATGCGGCAGGATCCCTTCATTTACCCCAACCACAAACACACTATCAAACTCCAATCCTTTCGCAAGATGTATCGTCATAAGAAATATTCCCGCCTGTACCAATGAACCACTCCCTCCTTCTTGTGTTCGTCTTTTTTTCCGACCACTAGACTCAAAAGTATCTGCAAGAGATATTTTCTCAACAAGCCCAGAAAGTTCAGAAAATTGTTGCGCAAAATAAATAAGCTCAGCAATGTTTTCCATGCGCTCAGCAAAATTATCCGTATGTTGTTTTAAATACGCCTCAAACTCCATCGCCGCCATGAATGCGGCAATAACTTCTGCGGGCTTTTTTTCTTTTGCCCACACAGGCAAGGATTCGCGCACCTGCGCCGCGCGTCGTTTTCCAAAATTCTTTTCAAGTCGTTCATAACTCATACTGTCCTGCGGATTGATAGCAAATCGCAACGCGGCCACAATATCTTTTATTTCTCTTCTCTCATAAAAAGAAAGTGCACCAAATAATTCATACGGAATATCATATTCCAACAAAACTTGTTCAAGGGCGCGTGATTGTGCGTTCGTACGATAGAGAATTCCTACGCGCATGCCTCGTGTCATACGTTGACGCGCTTCATGCACCACATAATCTGCCTGACTAAATTCTTCATCATGTTCTACCACCAACACCTTTTCTCCCGCATCATTATCGGTCCATAATTCCTTTTTTTTCTGGAATTCATTCTGAGCAATAAGACCCGAGGAAGATTGGATAATATGTTTTGTGGAACGATAATTTTGTTCTAGAAAAATAGTGCGCGCGGTTGGCCAATCTTTTTCAAAGTTTAAAAAATTACGAAAATCTGAAAATCGGAATTTATAAATTGACTGTGCGTCATCTCCCACCACCGTGACCCGATGGTGATCTTTTGCAAGAAGACGCACCAACCAATACTGCGCCATATTCGCATCTTGATATTCATCAACTAAAATATGAGTAAACTTCTTCTGATATCGCGCGAGAATATCAGGATGAGAGCGAAACAAGCGAACTGGTTTTTCAATGAGATCATCAAAATCAAATGCATTATTTTTTTCTAGCGCGCGCTCATATCGCTCATACACCTCCCACTGTAATTCTTTTTCATCACTCCCTTGATACGCCTCAGATAATAAAAACTCATTTTTAATACGAGAAATTTCTTTACGGAAAACTGCGGGTGTTTTTTCTTTTTCTAAATCAAACTCTTTAAGAATTTTTTTAATAATGCGTTGCGAGTCATCGTCATCAAAAATAGAAAAATCAGCTGTACGATTACACTGATTTGCTTCGCGGCGCAAAATCCACGCGCCAAATGAATGAAACGTTCCCAAGAATGGTTCCCGTGTGGTTGGAATATGGTGTTTTTGCAACAACGCCAACGCGCGATCCTTCATTTCATGAGCCGCCTTATTAGTAAAAGTGATAGCTAAAATTGATTCTGGGGCAACGCCACGCTCTGCAATTAAATATGCTAGCCGTGTCGTAAGTGTTTTTGTTTTACCCGATCCCGCACCCGCTACAATTAATAATGGATCGTCTCCCGCCTCCACCGCCTCACGTTGTTTTTTATTAAGTTCTGATAACATACCCAGTACTATACTATGAGAAACGCAGAATAAAAAGTATAAAAGAGAAACATTGACAGAGTTATAATTTAATAGTAATGTAATTTCATTGCTCATTGATACACAAAACAAAAGAGGAGGTATAAATTGAAAAAAATTTCGTCTGGCACCCTAGCGTATGAAGTAGGAGCAACCATAGCGGCCGCATCTAACACGGTCACTACATTAAGAAACGTCCTAGAAAAATACCAAGAAAAACTCCCCGACTTTCAGAGGAAATATGGAGGATTTCTCTGTATTATGGACATAAGAACGGGAAAAATCATAAAAACAACTCTTATCGGCGCGGTTCCTTCAGAAAAAGCGGAGAGATACAAATCACTCTCCCAAGAGAAAGCGCAAAGATTGTTTTTAAATATCAAGGGTGGACATATCACAAGCTACGAAAGCAGAAGTCCACAAGGTGACAAGTGGGGAGGAGCCATTGCTACTGAAAAATTAATCCTTTCGTTCTCTGGGTTCCCCGAGGATGGGGACACATTCATTTGTCTCACCACAGCACACGAAACGATGAAATTGAAAGAGGAATATAAGAAAAGAATAATTGAAATAACTAATATTGGATACCTAGTTGAAGTTCCGGAATTAAAAAAGTTATTACAGTAATCTTTCGCATATTTTTCAATCACAGAAAGCCCGTGACTCACGGGCTTTTGTTTTATCTAAATAAAAAATAATTATTTATATATTACTATCTCAAATCTCTTTTTCTTCCGCTTCTCGTACCCGATAAGAAAACGCCTCCTGCACGCACGCCTCATCAACCACATCCTTCCCATCTAAATCAGCAATCGTTTGCGCCACCTTGCGTACTTTAAAATAACCGCGCGCAGACACTCTCGCGCTATCAAGCGCATGATCTAAAATGTGTTGCGCGCCGGGAGTCATGTGTATGAATTCAGTCGCATGGGTAGAAGAAAGCTCTCCATTAGAAAGATATGCCACGCCCGCGGTCTCAAATCGCACGCGTTGTTTTTCACGTGCGCTCAGCACCTGTTGCAGGAGAGAATCCGATTCTTTCTCGTTGCGAGGAACGTGTAAATCATCAGACGTCACTCGCTTTACCCATATATGTAAATCAATTCTATCCATAAGAGGGCCAGAAAGTTTTCGTTGATACCGGATAATATCATATGCTCCACACCGACATTCTTTTTCTTCATCTCCATAATAGCCACACGGACACGGATTGGAAGCGGCAATAAGCAAAAATCGTGCGGGAAAAATAGCGCTCCCCTGTGAACGGGCAATAACAATTTCTCCTTTCTCTAATGGTTGCCGCAATGCCTCAAGCACATCTCTATGAAATTCTGGAAATTCATCTAAAAATAAAACCCCGCGGTGCGCGAGCGAAATTTCTCCCGGACGTGGATGTAATCCACCCCCTCCAATAAGAGCCGTTGCCGATGCACTATGGTGTGGCGCGCGAAAAGGTCGCGCCTCAATAAATGTAGGAGTTGGGCCTGATTCTTTTTGTATCCCATGAGCGAGCAATCCCACTGCGCTATAAATACTTGTCACCTCAGTAGCTTCTTCAAATGAGAGGGGCGGTAAAATAGAAATGAGCGCTTGCGCCAACATAGTTTTCCCTGCACCCGGCGGCCCCGTCATAAACAAATTATGTCCTCCTGCAGCCGCAATCATGAGCGCGCGTTTTGCCGCATACTGTCCTTTGATTTCAGAAATATCTACTGCGCCCTTGGCTCTTTGAGGATGAAACGGTTTTGATTGTTGCGCCGGTAAAGAAACCTGATCTTCTAAATGCGCAATAAGATCTTTGAGAGAACGCACGGGATAAATAGTAAGCGCGTCAAGATGAATGGTTTCATTTTGATTCTCAAGAGGAATATATATAGTGGTATACCCAAGTTGTTGCGCCATACGACAAATAGTAAGAACACCCGCAACAGGACGCACACTCCCATCAAGCGCAAGTTCTCCCAGAAAAAGAACCCGAGATCCATCAAATGGTTTTAGTTGTCCCGAGGCAATCATATATCCCAGTGCAATCGCTACATCATATTGTGATCCATTCTTCTTGAGATCAGCCGGAGCTAAATTAATAGTCACTTTTCTGTTCTCTCTATTGGGGGGTTTTATTCCAGAATTTTTAAGGGCGGAAGAAACACGCTCTTTTGCTTCAGAAATCGCCTTATCCGCAAGACCCACAATAGTAAGCGACGCGAGTCCCACGTGTATATCAACCTCCACCTCAACAAGGTGCGGCGTGAGCCCTTCAAGCTCGGCACAAAATAACTTCGCAATATGGTTGGCCATAAAATAAATAGTACAAATTAAAAAAAATAACCCTCAAAAATTGAGTGGTTATTTCCGTTTTTATTTATTTAATTCTTTCTGATAGTCCGGGTGATACAACGCCACAGGATTCACCTCAAGTACTTCTGGAGGAATCTCTTTCCCTGTTGCCTCGCAGATGCCATACGTGCCCCCATCTATTTTGAGAAGCGCATGCTCTACACGCCCCACCTCATCACGGAGGTCGCCCGCAGATGCCGTGGTATTGAAGTAATCCGTTGATTCATCCACCTCATCTTCATCACCAGGTACATTTTCATACGCCGGAGGAGTTTCTAATTTCTTTATTTCATCCTCTAATATATCTCTCTGAGAAAGAAGGAGTTTTTTATAATGCTGTAATTGTTCTTGGTTCATATAATTAAAATCACTTATAAGTATATGCCCATCTCTAGAAAATACAACCAACACACGCTACAATCAAAAGATAGTAGTATGGAATAAGTAGTATGTAGTACGAATATATAAAGAATATAACTACTTTTCACGAGCCATAACACGCCTATGCATGTAAAACATCTCATTATATATACCTGTGGCTTTATGGCGATACTAGGTATTGTTTTTATTGGATTCTCATATCAACAAGATAGATTCTCATCTCCTCCTTCTCTCTACACAGCCTCTATAAAAAATACAGTAGACACCACAAGACAAAAAAATAATACATCCTTATCTCTTGAACAAAAAGTAGAACAACTATTTATGGTGGGATTGGAAGGAACCACACCACAAGACGCGCAACGATTCATAGAGAAACATGCTGTCGGAGGAGTTATTCTCTTGGAAAAAAATATACAAAGCGCTCAACAGGTACAATCTTTCACACAGCAATTACAAACCTCAGCCACACAAGAATCAATTCCTCCACTGCTCGTGGGAGTGGACCAAGAAGGAGGTTTAGTCTCTCGCATTACATTCTCTGGATATGAAATTACTCCTCAGTCAAAAATTATTTCTTCACAACAAGCATACGCGGTAGCAAAAAAACGAGGAGAAGAATTACGTGCACTCGGTATCACGATGAATTTTTCTCCAGTGCTTGATGTTATTACAAACACACAATCATTTTTATATTCGCGGGTATTTACAGGCACCCCACAAGAAATCAGCGAACGAGGAGCCTCGTTTGTAAAAGGATACGCGGACGGAGGCATACAAGCATGCCCTAAACATTTTCCTGGACATGGAGATGCAATAGATGATCCCCACATTTTTGATTCCACAAATAATCAGAACGCGGAAGAAATACAAAAAAACGCACAATCATTCATGGGGGCAATTTCCCAAAATACGCCCTGCATTATGTTGGACCACACTACGTATAGAAACATAGACACAGATCCCGCAAGTAAATCATCAATTATTATTACAAACTGGTTGCGTAATTCATTCCACTTTGATGGAATTATTATTACCGACGATATGGAAATGGTTGCGGCACAGAACCACCAGACACTCGGCGAAGCGGCACTCGCATCATTACAAGCGGGCGCAGATATGGTACTTATTTCAGGGTATACCACCTCGTTACAAGAACGAGAAGCGGCACTCACATACGTTATCAATCAAATAAAAAACGGCGCACTTACTCAAGAACAACTAGATAAGAAGATAGAACGAATTTTGAAAATAAAAAACGGTTTGTGATGTTAATTCATAGATCACCAAATATTCTTAACACATAAAAATCCCTCGTATGGGGGATTTTTATGTGTAGAAATAATAAATATTCCTTATCGTGTTGTACTTGCTGAGCTTGTTGAAGTAGTTGCGGTACTCGTAGAAGTAATTACGGGGACAATCTGAGGAGTTGCCGCAGAAGCAGTGAGCGTCTTTGCTCCCAATCTCTTTAAGATATCAACCATCTGATTGTATGAGGAGGTGATAATAAGATATCCATTGCCATTCACTAATACAGGCACATATTCAAACACCTGTTGATTCGTAGTTGAGATTGCAAGATAGCGCACCATGATACCGCTAATAAGTCCTTCTTTAAAAGCAGGCGTTGCAGGGAGCTTCACCACAGGGATAAACATATTTAATACATCTTGGGGGGCCGCTTCTAATGAAGTAAATGCGGCGTTCACTTGTTCTTTTGTGGTTCCTACTTTCAACGGAATCGCGAGTCCTATTTTATTACCACCCGATTTATCTCCATAGAACCACGCGGTGATATCTCTCTCTAATAGAGGAGTAAGATTATTTGCGACTGAAGGAAACAAAGCACCCACGATAGGAGAAGATTCTATGGAACTACTTGCGGAACCCACAAAGGCAATATCTTTTATGGTTCCCGCAACCAATTTTTCTTTCTGAGAAGTTGAAGCAATAGCTCCCTTAAGTGTTGCAAGGTCTGTAGTAAGAAGACTCACTTGCTCATTCTTTGGAGCGCCCGCAAGAAGTGAAACGTGTACTAATGGTTGTACGGGTGGAGGAACTTGCACTTCAGTAATATTGGTTGTAGTTGGTTGTTCGGTGACCACAGGGGTTTCTGTTGCAACAGGAAGAGAAGCAGAAGAAGTCGCGCTAGGAGTTGTAATTTCTGGAGTGCTATTTAATGATTGCACTAAATAGAAGACACCAAACCCAACCGCAACAGCCACCACAATAATTCCTGCAATAACTAAAATTGTTTTCAGGGTTGCTGAACGTCCACCCTCGGGAGGAGTTGCTCCGGTAGCTTGTGGCGTAGGCTCTGATGAAACTGCATCAGGAGATTGAAACGGAGGTTGAAACGAAAATGGTTGATTTGAAGCCGCGGGTTGTACAAAACTTTCTCCCGCATTCATAATTTGTGATTGGGGTTGTTCTCCCCCACTCTGACGGATAGATTCCGCATCTGATTCCATGGTACGCACCCCTACTTGATCTTGACTCGGAGGTGGTGGTGGCACACTAGGACCTGGCGCTTGCGGAGCATTGCCAAACGACGGAAATTGATTTTGTGATTGATTGTTCTCCATATATTGTTTTATAAAAATAAATCACTAATAAAATATGCGTAGAAGCATTACAAAAAGTATAGCACACCTCCACGCGCAAGACTATTGAAAAGTGGAAAACTAAACCATAAAAAATATGGTAGAATGAAACCATATCACCCGATTCATGCAAAACACATCTCACGACGAAAAACATATCATCCTTATAGATGCCCACTCGCTTATTCATCGATGCTTTCACGCCGTACCTCCACTCACCAACCCACAGGGAGAGCCAGTGGGCGCGCTGTATGGAGTTTCAAACGTGCTTCTAAAAATTATCGCGCAAAAACAAATTGATTATATCGCCGCGCTCTTTGATCGCCCCGAACCAACATTTAGAAAAGAAAAATTTAACGACTACAAAATCCATAGACCAAAGGCATCAGATGAACTCGTCACACAACTCATAGAGGCGCGTAATTTATTTTCAGCATTTTCTATTCCCGTGTATGAACGCCCCGGCTATGAGGGCGATGATCTTATTGGAACCTGTGTAGAATTATTTAAACGCGAACCCCACACAACCATTACCATTCTCACCGGAGACATGGACTCACTCCAACTCATTGATGACACAGGGTCTGTTGAAGTAGAAACATTTAAGAAGGGTATTAGCGATGTGATTACCTATCACGAACGAGAAGTCATTGAACGCTTGGGCGTTCGCGCCGATCAAGTGGTTGATTATAAGGCCCTCGTGGGAGATGCATCAGATAATATTCCCGGTGTCCCCGGCATTGGACAAAAAACGGCGGCAGCTATTTTACAAAAATATGAAACCCTAGAGGCATATTTCAACACAGGAGAAAAAGATAAAGCCTACGCAAAAATAAGTGAGCACAAAGATCTCGCACTTCTCTCTCAAGAACTTGCACGCATAGACACACATGTACCTATTACGATAACGCTCTCTGATTTACGCTTCATACATAATGAAGAACAGATAAAAAAATATTTCGTCCAGCAAGGATTCACATCACTCGTAAAAAGAATGACCGCCGAGGCGCCACAGACCACATCCAGCAAAAATCCAAATCAAAAAGAAGAAAATAAAGAAACCACGCCGTCCACTGATTTATTTCCCGTTGATCAACCTGGTTTTGAAGAGACAAAAATAGCTCTCCAACTGCTCGGTTTTAACGCTCTTGCATGGCACGAGTATGCACACCTCATCTTTAAGAAAGAACTCTCGTACCAAGAATACCTTGCGGCAGTACATCCATGGATAGAAAAAAAATTAAAAGAAGAAAAAATATATACCCTCTATAAAGAAACCGAGCTTCCATTAATTCCTATTTTAAAAGAAATGCATGAGCGAGGTATCGCCGTAGATAAAAAACACACACAACAACTCCACGCGCGCCTTGAAGAAGCAATACATACGCAAGAAAAAAAAGTACGCCACGAAGCGGGTGACGAAATCAATCTCAATTCTCCAAAACAAGTGCTTGAATTTCTTAAAACAAAATATGGAGCAAAAATAAAATCAACATCCGCGGACACGCTTGAAAAAATAAAGGGACAAATCCCCTGGGTATCAGATCTCCTCACCTACAGAGAATTCTTCAAACTCCAAAGCACCTACGTTACCTCATTTGAAAAACTTATCGCCTCCGACGGACGCATACACCCCACATTTTTACAACTCGGAGCCGCAACGGGTCGTATGTCATGCCAAAATCCAAACTTACAAAATATTCCGCAAGAATCGGTGTGGTCAACAGAGATTCGTAATATGTTTGTTGCGCCCGCAGGACATGTGTTTGTTGCTTGTGATTATTCTCAAATTGAATTGCGCGTGCTTGCCTCACTCGCGCATGATGAAAATATGATACAGGCGTTTCGCGATGATAAAGATATCCACACCATTACCGCGCAAAAAATATTTAACATACCACAGGCATCAGACATCACGAAACAAATGCGCCGTACCGCAAAAACATTAAACTTCGGGATGGTGTACGGTATGGGATTTCGCGCGCTCGCCCAACAAAGTGGGCTCTCTTCCGATGAAGCAAAAGAGTTTATCGCGAAATACTTTGAAGAGTTCTCCGCAGTAAAAAAATGGCAAGAAAATATTCTCACCGAAGCGCGGACTACCGGACGCGTACGTACTGCCACTGGAAGATTTCGCATATTAGATGACATTCACTCAACAAATGGATTCTTCGCATCTCAGGCCCAGCGAGAAGCCACCAATATGCCGGTACAAGGACTCGCGGCGGATATTCTAAAGCTTGCCATGATCCGCGTAGATGCATATATACAAAAAAATAACCTCGCTAAACGCGTACGTATGATTCTTACGATTCATGACGAGCTCATTTTTGAAATAGACAATGAGTTGTTAACTGATGGAATAGATAGTGAGATAGTAAAAAACGTTCAACACGAAATGGAGTCGGCATACACCTTAGAGGTCCCCATAAAAACAAGTGTATCTATTGGGAAGCGATGGGGAGAGCTAGAATAAATATTTAATTCCCAATTTCCAATATCCAAAAAACCCCACATCTGTGGGGTTTTTATTATTAAGATTTTAAACTTGTCACTAATAACTAATGACTATCGGCTATTCTAATGGTTTTATCACCACCTTTCTGTCCCTCCCCTCTCCCATGCTTTCTGTCTTTATATCTGGGTTCGTTGCTAATTCTGCGTGAATAATTCTTCGTTCAAATGCATTCATGGCCGACGAGTTA
>JAKAIF010000029.1 GCA_021814445.1 bacterium | reverse complement strand
ACAGAGTCGCCTCTTGTTTAAGCTCATTATACCGCGCAACACTCGCAGAGGTTACGGAAGTATTAAGGTCGTTAGAAATCGTAAAAATAACATGATTCAAAAAAATGTATATTCCTATAAATGCCGCGAGGACAGTGGCTCCAGAAATAAGTACCATGGTACGCCACGCGCTCGTGAATGTATTAATTTGCGCATGGAACAACATATCGCGCGTGTCTTCGGGAGTTAAGCTAATTGCCGTATCTTGCGCGCGAGGAATGAGTCCTCGTAACGCCGCCCCCATACTGATAAACCATGCCTCATCACCAGAGGTATGTGTTACCGTCAGTGGATAAACCCCAAATGAAAACTTATTTTTAAGAACTTCTATGAGTTGTTGCTCCATCGCACCCCCCACAATATACACTCCTGAAATAGGATCATGCGATCGTCCCACAAAAAAGTTGGACACTTGATGAATTTCTCGTATCACGAGTGTTGCAAAATCTGAGAAAATAATATCACGTGTGGCATGTATTTCTTTGAGGATGGTTTGCCATGAAGAGAACTTATCAAAACAAAGATGTCCCCGACTCATAACCGCAATCGTAATACCATCTCCTCCGATATGAACTAAAATATATGACTTTACTTGCGCAAATGAGGGCTCTCGCTGAGAAACAAATCGCGCAAGAGACATAGACCGATGCTCAATCGCAACGGCTAAAAATCCACTCCTTTTAAAACATCTGAGAAAACCATCTATAATAGGTTTTTCTACAAATGAAGAGATAACTTCTGTTTCTAAAACGCCAGGAATACTTTCTATTTTCTCCCACCCCGCGTAGGCATTGGTAAAATCAATCGGAGAGATGGTTTGCATATTCAGGCGAACCGCTTCTTCAAATGATCCCTCTGCTAACTGAGGAAGAGTAAACAATTGTGTAAAAATATTTTCATCAGAAATAGACACCACCACGGGTATTTCTTTCTTTTCTTTTGCGCTGATTTGTTTATGCAGCGCTTTTAAATTTTTAATGAATACCTCTTCGTTTTTTATTTTTCCCTCTTGAATTATTCCTGGTTCTAGCGGGATAGAGTGTTGCGTTGCACGCGCTGTTTCTGGCGCAATAGAAAAAAACACGATGCCGGTATCGGTTATTTCAAGCCCTCCTATTTCAACTTGCGGGCGTACAATGCGCGCGATCTTTTTTAGAAATGAAATATTCATGCACGTTCGGTCTTGCCTTTCATTATAATATAAAATCCTTTATTCACAAAACTATTTTATGTTTTTTGTGAATACTCCCCCTACAATTCAGTGAGTGATTGCTGATTTATTGAGCCCGTATACCCATCCACAACAAAAATGCCCTGAATCTGAACTTTCTTGGTAAGCGCGCGTCCCGTTGCGATAACCGTATATTGGTTAAACCGAGAATCAATAGGCGCCTTTGCCACCGCAACATCAACTAAGAAATTTCCAACGGTAATAGTGTATGGACTAATGCTGGGAACCCAGTCTTTATTACGCGCTATGTGTAAAAAAACATCAGACACCCCCGATTCGGCGGCAGCAATCGCACTATACGAAGCGCGCACTCCCATACCCTGCTCCCCCACCAAATAAGCAACCACCAATCCCACCAACGCGGTTTCCATAATAACAGTCCCAATAATCATAACGGTGGTAATAGAAACAATACCCCTCATACTCTGCTGAATTTTTAATATAAAATTTCTCATTTTCATAGCTATTTACTCCAGTTAATCATGGCGTCCATAACGGTGGGGCCGACACCCCCACTAGGATTGAGAAATATTTTGTATCTGAAATATTGATAGTTGTGAAAGTTTTCAACATCTACAGAAACATTGGGGGACGCAGGAGAAAAATACGTAGAACCCGATCCATCATATCCCGCATAGGACCACGGACCAGCACTACTGTTAGACATGGCGATTTGAAACATAACATTTGTCCCCACGGGTTGTATTCCTTGCCACACCACACTATTGATAGCGGCTCCTTGTGTTATTTGTGTATCCAATGTTGCCGATTCAAGCCATCCACTTGTCGTTGTTGTTGCGAGAGTAATTTGGCCCACCGTTGAAGTTGAAATATTAGAAGCAGACGCAAACGTACTCGTGGCGTCCGTGGTGGTTCCGATGTTTCCTGCCCCTCCGCTCCAATTATTATTATGTAACACAAATACTGAGTCTCTCATAAAATAATGATATAGCTGTAGTTGACGGGTTCCTTCCCAGGTGACCCCCACGGTCACTTTTTGTGTTGAGGGGTCGTTCGTTCCTCCGCTTGAGGTGATATTCAAATTTGAATCTCGCGAAGTATTTTCCACGAAGAAATATCTATTATAAATAGGACTCTCATATAAGCTTTTTATTTCATCGGCGGTAAGAACCCTATTATAAAGGCGCACCTCATCCATATTTCCTGTAAATCGAGTGCCGTCTGCAACACGCCCCCCCAGATATAAATTTGCGGTCGTTGTTGCGGCTCCCACGGTACATGAAGGTGATGTCCCCACAAGCGCCCCATTGAGATAATGCCGTATATACGTCCCATCATAGGTGGACACCATAAACTGCCAGGTGTTTAACGTAAATGTTCCTCCCGAATAGTCACAGTTCCCAAGTCCTGTGCGCAACGTGGTCCGTGGGACTCCACTTGAATTAGCAAACTCATATCCCGCCCCAAATCCTGCGGGAACTTTACCTGCGATAGGATTGTAGGACGCGTTTGCTGTAGGATATACCCACGCAGAAAATGTGAGCGCCTTTGTAAGATCAAGAGCAGCGGTTGAAGTAACGTTTGCATAGTTATTACTTGCGCCAGAAAAAGTTGCACAGTTTCTTGCGATACAATTTGTTGCGGAAAGACGCGTTAATGCAGTTGCCATAATCGCATCGTTTCCCTTACCCGATGTATCATAAAATGTTGAGCCTGTATCTTCGTCCAGTTTCCATTGACCCACAAGACCAGAGATCACATCATTATACAAAACACCCTCGGTGCCCGGGATGACAACCACAGAAGCTCCCCGCTGGTTAAGAAAATAGTGATAAGTAGATCCCTTAGAAAGATCATACAATCCATGCCAATTTGAATTCACTAACAACTGGGTTTGATTCATGAGATCATTTGCATATCCAGAAGCTGCTTGGTTTCCCCGCGTTTCAAAACTGTATCGCAATATAGAGGTCACTCCCAAGGTAGCGCCCAATATAAACATTCCTCCCACAAAAAGAGCAATAAGCAACTCAATAAGAAGTTGACCATCTCGTCGCGAGAGTATGTGAGAAATATTCTTACTGTGTTTCACCTCCTTCTTATTTATTTTCATATATACCCATACGTACTACGTAATACTTACTACTAAATACTTATTATTAGTAACTCTCATACAATGTTTTTATTTCACTCGTTGCTAATGCGCGGTTATATACTCTCACGTCATCAATAAGCCCTCCAAAATAATAACTTGCGGGCCCTCGTCCAATAATAAAACTTGTACTTGTTTGCGGTGGAGTAATGGTTTGAGTATTAGATGTTTTTTGAACACCGTCCTGATATAATTTTACTAATGATCCGTCCCATGTTCCCACAATATGTGTCCATTGATCCTTTATGCTATTCGTAAAAGAAGAAGACATGGTGAGCGTTCCATTTCTCATACCAATCCCAATTCTATTATCTGAAAAAGCAAATAGAGCCCATCCATCAGTGTCCCACCCCGCACTTGATCCTTTTCCCGCAAGACTCGGATAGGCGCTCCCTAACCATACAGAAGGAATTTTTACCCACAACGAAATAGTCCCCCCCGAAGTTAGGTTTAGATTCGATTTATCTCCAATGTCAATATATTGACTACTTCCATTTAAACTAGTGCACCCTCCCGTCTTACACAATCCAGATGAAGCACTTTGCCACACAGGGCTACTTTGAAGCGTCCCTGTGCTTCCCTTTCCGGACGCATCATATGCACTCGTTCCCGACTCTTCATCAAGAGGCCAATATCCCACCAAATCTTTCCCGGGCAACTGATTCAGCGCCGCGGATTTGCTTACTGAAATAACACTTGCATCACTCCCCGTGGTTGTTTGAATACCCACCACATGTGCGGCATCAGGAACTCCTGTTGTTTTTGCAAATATAATAGTCTTCGTAAACCCCGAAGGAGGATTTGAAAATTTAGAAGAGCGGCTCAGTGTTTGTGTAGTCACCACTGAAGAAGATGCATATGTTGTCCCCGAGAAAATTTCATAAAAATCACTCCCCGACCCTGTGTTGGGCGTAAACCGAATTCCCCATGCCGTCCCCTGTTCTCCGAGAATTGCTTTATTTTGAGCGCTTCTCATTCCTTCTAACACATTTGTCCCATCCAACTGAAAACTGTGCCGATTCTTATAGCTGGTCAGATTTAATATACCCATACCCGTTACAATGGAAAGTATGGTGATAGAAATAAGCATCTCTATCAAGGTGAATCCTCCCAAATTTTTCTGTATATATTTCAAAAAATTTTTCATGAAGAAATGTATCTCGTTGATATCAGTATAGCATATTCTCCTCAGTACTCCTTGTTTCTCCGCGCTCGTTACTTTTGCAATTTCTCATATCCTTTCTCTCCGTTCCATATCCCCCGCATACCCAAAAAAGAAACCTGCGCCCGATTGCGTTGCTCCATAAGCCATGGCAGTATTTCTTTTTGCTGTAATATAAATAAATCTGCCAACATTTGACTGCGAGCAATCTGATTTAATAGGTATGTACGCGAATCTTTTTCAGACATTTGCGTGAGCGCAAGCATTTGCGTGCGTCCATCTCCCGACGCAATCATGGCGTCAACCTGAGTTTTTATTTTTTGATTTATTTCATCTGTAGACATTTGCGTGCGCAATTCCTGAGTGATAAAAATATCATCAACCAATCCATCAAAGACTATTTTTTCAATTTCATCACTCTGAGGAACGCGCATCTTTGATTGTTTCTGCACATTCGCATAAAAATTATTTGTGAGTTGCACCGATGTACGATATTCATAGGCCCACACCATAGTGCCATTTACCGATACCAATGGATACCATCCTCCCCGATAACAGGTATACCCCGCAAGTACGAGGACTCCCACCACCACAAGACTCACCCGCACCCAACGAGAGTGCCATATAGATGTAAATATATGAGACATAGTTATGGTTGTTTTTCTGGAACGACAATAATCATGATTTCCCCAGGTCTTTTATAATTAAATTTTTCACGCAAACTTTTTTCTAAGTTGTCTGGATTTTTATAGTAGCTTTGATCTCCTTGAATTTCTTTGTTTTCTTTCTCAAGCGCTTGTAATTTCTGATCTACCTGCGCATTTTCTTCTCGCAACCGGTTTGTATCGGCAAGCATAGAAAATAACTCAACACCCACCACGATGAGAATAATAAGCAATACTCCAAATGTGACCATGCGCCTCAAAGACATGTTCGTAGTATATACTACGAATTTCCAATTTCCAATTTCTAATTTCTAATAGCCGCGCGTTCAATACTATTGTCGTATCTTTATTTAGATAACAACTTCTTGAAATCTTCTGGAGAAATACGTACTTTTGCCATAGAGAGTAATTTTTTCTTTCCCTCTTTTTGTTTCTTCCATAATTTCATTTTGCGGGTACGGTCTCCTCCATTTTTTCCAAAATTCCCCAAATCTTTTTTCATCGCAGGAATTGTTTCGCGCGCCACAAACCGTCCAAATGCCTGCGCTTGTATAGCTTGAGTAAACTGTTGTCGGGGTAACACTTCTTTGAGTTGTATCACCATTTTACGAGCCTCTCGTTCCAGTGTGCTTTTGGGAAGGATGCGAGAAAGTCCCGGAACAAGTTCCCCCGCCACCAGAATATCCATGCGTGCAAGTTCACTCTTCTGATATCCATCCGCTTCATAGTTAAATGAAGCAAATCCACCCGAGATAGATTTTAATCTATCATCAAAATCAGAAATAAGTTCTGCAAGAGGCATACGCGTGCGAATAATAATTCTATCACCGAGTGATTCTGTCATCACCTGCCCCCAACGAAATGATTCTTGCAATCCCAACACGGGTCCTAAGAGATGCGCGGGGCATACTAATTCAATTTTTATAACAGGTTCCAAAATTTCATCAAATTCCATGGGAAGATCTTTTGGATTTTGTATATGCACATATCCTGCTTCATCTCGTTTGATGTGTGGCAGTAATTTAGGCGCCACTTTCAATTTATACGACACTGAGGGGAATGACGTGATGGTGCGAATGTGAAATTCTCTATCCAATCGTTGTGCAATAATTTCAAAGTGTAACTTTCCCAAAAATCCCCCCTTAAATCCGCGCCCTAATACTTCGTTAAAATCTGGCTCATATGAAAATGATGAGTCATTTAATTTCAAACGCTCTAGTGATTTTTTCAAATCATCATAATCATCAGCCTCATCAGGAAAAAAAGAAACGAACACCACGGGGTTGGGTTCTTTGTATCCGGGCAAGGATAAAGTTACTGTAGATGCTACGTGTGCTCCGACGTTTTTTACTAAGATAGTATCTCCAATTTTTATCTTATGAGGATCTTTTAATCCTGTTACTACATATCCAATTTCTCCTTCCCCTATCTCGGGAGACTCATGCATCTTCGGGGTCACATATCCCACCTCCTTGAGAACAATTTTTTCTTTTACCGCCATAAGTTCCGCGGTCATACCTTTACGCAGAGCTCCATCAAATAACCGTACCACCGCAATAATTCCTTTGTGATCGTCATAAAAAGAATCAAAAATAAGCGCGCGCGAAATTCCTTGCGGCACTGACTCCTTCTTGCGGGGAGGAGGGACTAAACGCAAAATATCTTCTAAGAGCTCCGCAACTCCCTCTCCTGTTTTTCCAGAAATGCGGTGTATTTTATCTGGCGTCGTATGAATAAGTTTTGCGGTTTCCTCCAACACCACTTCAATATTGGGAATATGCATATCCACCTTATTAACCGCGCCAATAATAGTAAGCCCCGCTTTTTGCGCAGAATATAAATTAGAAAGAGTTTGCGCTTGAATTCCCTGCATGCCGTCTACTAATAAGATGGCTCCCTCTACCGCCTCAAGCGCGCGCGATACTTCATATCCAAAATCAGGGTGTCCGGGCGTATCTATGAGGTTTAAAATATATTCCGTTGTCTGTGATGTGTTGTCTGCGGTGTGTTGATATTTCATTCTCACCGGAGCCATTTTTATAGTGATCCCCCGCTCTCGTTCTAATTCCAATTGATCCAAAAATTGATTTTTCATTTTACGCTTATCAATCGTTCCGGTTACTTCAAGCAGACGATCCGCGAGCGTTGATTTTCCATGATCTATGTGGGCAATAATACAAAAATTTCGGATCTGCATACGAGTATGAA
>JAKAIF010000028.1 GCA_021814445.1 bacterium | reverse complement strand
GCAAGAACGATTTTCTGAAGATGCATTGCGGATGTTGCGCGCCATACGATTTTCATGCCAACTCGGAATAGGGTGGGTGATAGAAAAAGATACGCAAGACGCGATACAAAAATTAGCGCCCTCACTAAAAAATATTTCACAAGAACGTACTCGCGATGAATTTACAAAAATCATTATGACTCCGCAGGGGGCATGGGGAGTAGAATTATTGCGTCGGTATGGGCTCTTAGAGTATATTATCCCGGAACTTTTAGAGGGAGTAGACGTGGGACAAAACAAGCATCATATATATACGGTGTGGGAACATAATGTACGCGCGCTTGCGTATGCAATTGATAAAAACTATTCGCTTGAAATTAGACTAGGATCGTTGCTCCATGACGTGGGGAAACCACGCACCAAAGGAGGAGATGGTCCTGAGAGCACGTTCTATAAACATGAGTATGTAGGCGCGCATATGACGCGGGGGATTTTGGAGCGATTGCGTTTTTCAAAACACATTGTTTCATATGTGACTCATTTAGTGAGAAATCATTTATTTTATTATAACGTAGACGAGGTAAGCGAGGCGGGGGTGCGTCGGTTCATCAGTCGTGTGGGTATAGAAAATATAGATGATCTTATAAAAATTAGAGAAGCAGATAGAATTGGATCGGGAGTGCCAAAAGCAGTGCCGTATAAACTCCGACATCTATTATTTATGGTTGACAAGGTGCGTCGTGATCCCATTTCTCCAAAAATGTTGGCAGTGAATGGATCACAACTCATGGACGCATTGCAATTAAAACCAAGTCCACGATTGGGATGGATTTTGGGTATTTTGTTGGAAGACATTTTAGATGATCCAAAAAGGAATGTGACCGATGTGCTTATTGAACGCGCAAAAGAATTGCACACGTTAAGCGACGAAGAAATTAAAAGACTATTTATAAAATCAAAAGAACGAGCGCAGGAATGTGAAGCGGGGATTGAGGGAGAGATGAAAAAGAAACATAAGGTATAAACGTACCGAGCTCATATTGAAAGGGGTATTTTGGGTAATATATATCCCTGAAACCCCCTCTAGTCAACCATGCGTAGGTTGATTTCTTTGACGCCATCTACTTTGCGCAATTTGAGAAATATTTGTTCTCCTTTTTTTCTATCGTGTATATCGGTAATGATTTTCACAATAGGGAATCGTTCATTTTCGTAGGTGTTTACAGATATCAGAGGAATACGATTTCGAGAAAGTATGGCGAGAATATCTTTAATCATACCAATGCGGGATTCGCAGGTGATTTTATATTCAGTTTTTTTGGGCAGTGCTGTCTTTTTGCGCATAGAATCTTTAATGCGTCGGGTGGCGTATTTTGTCTTTACGAAATGAATCCATGACTCCGAAGGTTTTTTATTTTTTTGAGTAAGGACTTCCACAATATCTCCTGATTGTAGTTTATGGTCTAATTGCACAATCTTTGCATTTACTTTTGCGCCAATGCATGAATCGCCGATTTGTGTGTGGATACGATAGGCAAAATCAACCGGTGTGGCATCGGCGGGAAGATCTATAACCTCTCCTTTGGGAGTAAGCACAAAAATACGATCAGAGAATAAATCAAGTTTGAGCGCTTCGGTGAATTCCTGGGAACCGGGAAATTGACTCTGCCATTCCTGGAGTTGTTTTACGATCACCGAATCTTCGGCCTCTGCTTTTTGAGAGATCTTTTTTTTGTAGTTCTTTGATTGTTTTGTAGTCTCATAAAACCAATGTGCGGCGGCTCCATATTCTGATTGTTCATGCATCTCTTGTGTGCGGATTTGAAACTCTGTGGGTTTGTCGTCTACACAAAATACGGTCGTGTGTAAACTTTGATAGCCGTTTAATTTTGGAAGCGCAATATAATCTTTCACTTTTCCTGGGAGCGGTTTCCAAATATTGTGAATAATTCCCAGGACGAGATAGCACTCTTCAACAGTACGCACAATGATACGCAAGGCAACTAAATCATAAATACGCTCAATATCCATATCGTTGCGCAGTAACTTTTTGTATAAACTAGAAATGCGTTTTGCGCGACTATCTATAGCAAGTGGGTGAATGTGTGCTTGTTGTAATTTTTCCTCAATTATTTTTTGTACACGCAATACATATTGAGTTCTTTTTTCGTATGATTCGCGAAGATTGTTTTGAATCCATGTGTATTGATCGGGATGGGTATAGGGGAATGCAAGGTCTTCAAGTTCTCCTGAAAGACTTTGCATACCGAGCCGTGAGGCAATGGGGGCGTAGATTTCTGCTGTTTCAAGCGCAATACGACGTTGTTTTGCGGGCGAGACATGAGAGAGGGTTCTCATGTTGTGCAATCTATCAGCGAGTTTAATAAATATAACGCGCAAATCATGGGTGACCGCAAGCATCATTTTACGTAAAGATTCCGCGCTTCGTTCTTTTCCTTGATACTGGAGTGTCCCTAATTTTGTAACTCCTTCTATAAGAAATAAAATTTCTTCTCCAAATTCTTTCTGTATTTCTTGAGGAGGGGTATTGCAGTCTTCAATGGTGTCGTGGAGAAGCCCAGCGATAATAGAACCGATGTCTAATTTCCAACGAGCAAGCTGGAGGGCTGTTTGGGCTACGTGAACAAAATAAGGTTCGCCACTTGCGCGTTTTTGTTCATGGTGCACATTTTGAGCGAATGCATAGGCTCGTTGAATACGCTCATGATCTTGCGGGGTATGAGCATGATAGGTATCGTATGCTTTATAGATGTTCTCAAGTGATACCGTATGCATAGATAGTGAACGTATTACTCTTTCGTTTGTTTTGTTTTTGATGCGACACGACCCTTTTTTATTTTTTGAGAAGGGGTTTTTCCTATGAGATGGGGATTGTGGTTTGGGCAGGACTTATTGCTACACCGCTCAGGAATCGTTTTTGTTCCTTCCATCATGAGCGCGCCGCACAAGGAACATGTATTCCCTGTTGGTTTTGATTTTATAATAAATTTACAATCAGGATACAAAGAGCAACTATAAAAAATTCCAAATCGCCCTCGTCGCTCAACCAGTGTTCCTTTCTTACAGGTAGGGCATGCTACCCCAGTATTATTTTTTTCTTGAATAGTATCGTCTTTTTTAATAAATTTGCATTTTGGATATCGGTTGCAGGAAATAAAGAGACCAAATTTTCCTTCACGTTGTACTAACTTTCCTTCTTTGCAGTTGGGGCAATCCTCTCCAATTTCTTTAGGAGCTTCAAGAACTTTTCCTTCAAGAGTGAGCGCTCCTACACAATCGGGGAATTTTGCACAACTGTAGAATTTTCCTGAACGTCCTAGTTTTATAATCATGGGTCCAGCGCAGAGGGGGCAGGTGATCGTTTCTGGGGCGGGTCCTAAGTTGGTAATTTTAGGAATGTTGTTATTTGCAATTACATCTTTATTGAACGGAGTATAAAACGTTTCTAGTGTCTTTGTATATTCTCGTGTTCCATTTGCTATTTCATCCAATTCATTTTCCATTTCAGCAGTGAAGGAATCGCTGATGTATGATGGAAAATATTTTTGCAAAAAGTCACTTACGACTTCTCCGGTATCAGTGGGACGAAGAGAACGATTTTCATTCGTCACATAACCACGATCCAGAATAGTTTTAATAATAGTTGCATAGGTGCTCGGACGACCAATACCTCGTTTTTCTAATTCTTTAATTAATCCTGCTTCTGAATAGCGGCGTGGCGGTTCTGTCTGTTTATGTTCTGCTTCTATGTTAGAAAAAGTAATTACCTCTCCCTCATGCAGAAGGGGAAGTTCCACATCTTCTTCGCGTGAGGCGGGATCTGCTTTGAGCCATCCATCAAAAAGAATGCGGGATCCTTGGGTGGTGAATGGGGGTGTGTTGGCGTCGGCGCTGGTGGCAATAATTTTTGTTTTTTCTATACGCGCGTCACTCATTTGACTCGTGAGGGTTCGCGTGCGGATAAGTTCATATACTTTCTTTTCTTGAGGAGTATTTCCTGCATTTCGTGTTGCGATATTCGTGGGGCGGATGGCTTCATGCGCCTCCTGCGCATTTTTTACTTTGGTGGTATATACGCGTGGCATGGCGTAGGATGCTCCATACGTTTGGGTTACAAATGAAAGCGTATCTTGCTGAGCCTGCGCACTTATAGTGGTGCTATCGGTGCGCATGTAGGTAATAAGTCCCGCTTCATATAATTTCTGAGCGAGGCGCATGGTTATACTAGGCGCATATCCAAGTCGTGAAGAAGCGCTTTGTTGCAAGGTTGATGTGGTGAAGGGCGCACGGGGACTTCGATGCGCTTCTGTAGTAGTAATTACCGAAAGATGCCAGGTGTCATGATGTGCATGCGCAACGATTGCATCGGCAGATTCCTGTGTAGTAGGTTCCACACTGCATGTAAACGGAATTTTTGTTTTTTTCTGTACCGCGCCTAATGCCGTAATAACCCAAAATGGTTCAGGAATAAATGCGCGGATTTCTTTTTCTCGTTCAACAAGTATGCGAAGCGCGGGGGACTGCACGCGCCCTGCGGAAAGTCCATACCGTAATTTTTTCCAAATAAGACCACTTAAATCATATCCAAATAATCTATCAAGCACACGACGGGCTTCTTGTGCTTTTACTAAATGGAAATCTATATCGCGTGGATGTTGGAGTGCTTCTAAAATAGCGTCCTTGGTAATTTCATGAAATGCAATTCTTTTTATATGTATCGTATTTGCTTTTGACTTTTGACTTTTGACTTTTGAACTCGCAAGTCCTATGACTTGCGCTATATGCCATGCAATAGCCTCTCCTTCTCTATCAGGATCTGTTGCGAGAATTATTTCAGTCGCCTTTTTTGAAAGTTCTTGTAATTCTTGTACTACGGCTCTTTTTTCTTTTGAAATTTCGTAGGAAGGAATAAATCCACCAGGAATATCAATGGCATTCTTGTTTGATTTCGGAAGATCGCGAATGTGTCCCACGCTTGCGCGTACTTCAAATTGATTGCCAAGATATTTGGTAATCGTTTTTGCTTTTGTGGGAGATTCAACGATGAGTAATTTCATGTTGGTGTGGTATATATGTATATATATAGTATTTATGCAATCATCGCAACTACGAACTATCTGTATAAAGTTGAGGTCCTATTTCATGTATGTAGTTTTTTTCCATCAAAAGAGCAATTGTTGCGTATATACTTTGTGGCGTTTGGGATGTTTTTTCAATCAGATATTCCACCGAAATTGGTTTTTGAGCATGGTGTATTAAGGAGAGAACCTCTGTTTGTATGGGGGTGAGAGAGAAAGAGTTCTTTTGTATGTGTGCGAGTTGGGGGTGAGTTTGTAAATCAGTATAGATGTCATCAAGCGTACGCACTAAACGCGCGCCGCTCCGAATTAATTCGTGAGATCCATAATAGAGAGGAGATGCGGCGGGACCAGGGAATACAAATACGGGAATACCTTGTTGCGCCGCGGCGCGCGCGGTGGCAAGTGATCCCGATGCGCGCGGAGCCTCAATAACGATGAGTGCGGTGCTTACGCCACTAATAATACGGTTGCGCGCAAGAAACTGATGGGGATAAGGTGGAGTGCCCGCGGGATATTCTGAGAGGAGGCATCCATTTTGAGTAAGTATTTCTTGTGCAAGCGCGGTGTGATGGGTGGGTTGTATGGTATCAAGTCCATGTGCGAGTACTGCCCACGTGCATCCCCGCGCGGCGCACGCTCCTTGATGTGCCGACGCATCAATACCAAACGCGAGACCGCTTACCACACACCAGTTTTTAGAGGCGAGTTCATACGCAACGTGATATGCTAATTTTTTTCCTTCAGGCGAAGCTTTTCGTGTTCCTACGATAGCAATGCGAGGAGAGGATGATACACAACCTCTATAGTACAGTATATGGGGTGCGTGAGGGATAGTGTGAAGCGAGGGAGGGAAAATTGAATCAGTACGCGCGCAGGTGTGTATGGGGAAATTGTTTTTTTGTTCCATACTAGATATACTAATAGTATACCGTATGCCTGAATTTAAAAAAACCATTTTACGAAACGGAATTATCGTGGGAGCTATTGTTGTCATCTTCGCAATATTCTTTGTGTTATTTCGCGCGAATATTTCACACCAGTTGGAAGTTATTAAAGATCTTGCAGGACGACGCAATACCTATACGCAGTCATCCCAGGGACTCGCTGTGCTTATTAAAGATTGGAATGTTGCGCAACAATACAAAGATCGCTTGCAACTTTTAGTTCCTAAAAAAGACGACATTGTGCTTCTCTCAAAAGAATTGCAGGCGCGCGCACAAAAAGATAGAGTTTCTATTGTCTTTTCATTTAATGCAGAGAGTGAAGCAAAACTTCCACAAGGGGATATTGGATCCATTGGATTCACGGCGACGATAGAGGGGGCGGTGCAAGACATTCTTTCGTTTTTACACGAGATTGAAGAGTCGTATTACGCGTTGCAAGTTCAAACATTTGATTTAACAACCGGAATTACCAATAATGCGTCCTTGTCTCGTTTTTTCATTACCGGGAAAGTATTTTTTCACTAATGCTATATAGATATCTCTTATGAATTTTTCTTTAAAACAATTAAATGCAGAATTCTTTCGTCGGAAAAAGAACGATATTATTTTTATTTCCATCGGTATAGTTTTGCTTATTATTATGATTTGGGTGTTCGTTTCATCAATTGATTTCTTGTTGGTGAGTGTGAATACGGCGATTGATGATCAGACAAATTCAGAAACGGAAACAAAGTTTAATATGAGTTCTCTTGAAAAACTTGGTATTATGGAATCCGTTCCCACGTCACCCGCAACAACAAGCACGACAACGCCGCGCTAGTATTTCCTTGATAATTATAAAATTTTTATATACAATAGCTCGTGCATAAAATGCGCAAGTAGTTCAGCCCCGACGAGCGGAGCTGTCGGGGTCCCGAAGCCGACGTAATGTCGGCTCCCCGATAGAATCATCGGTGGCTGAAACGTCGGGATGGTACTATGAAAAAAGGATTTGTTTATATAGTTAAAGACATCCAGACTAATCATATATACATAGGAAGTACAGATGATATACATAGACGATTGCAACAGCATAAATATGGACATACGTACACAACAAGACGTATGCATGAAATGATTTTAGTTTTTATGCAAGAGTTTAAGACTCTCACACAAGCAAGAAAGATAGAAATCTGGTTGAAAAAGTTAAAGCGTCGTGACTATATTGAAAAAATAATCAGCGATGGTAGTATAAAGAAAAAGTTTTAGTTTTATATGCGCAAGTAGTTCAGTGGTAGAACGCTGTCCTGATAAGACAGAGGTCGAAGGTCCGATTCCTTCCTTGCGCACAGAAACCTTCATCTTATTGTATCTGGTGTAAGGAGCGAGCCAACTACTTGGCTCGCGTAAGGAGTCGGACACCGGAGCATGTGCGAATCAGCAGATGAGCGCGCGAGGTGGTGGTTAGCCCGAAGAGCGCGACGGCGCGATGAGAGGCGAGACCGATTCCTTCCTTGCGCACACTTCGACTCGCTATCGCTTGCTCAGTGTAAACATATATTCTTTAGCTCCTGTGTGGGAGAAGTATCCTGAGCTTGTCGAAGGACAGATACATAATTTGATTTTTGGGCGTTTAGCTTGGTGGTAGCGGATAAAATGTATTTAT
>JAKAIF010000027.1 GCA_021814445.1 bacterium | reverse complement strand
TAATAAAAAAACCCCTTTCTTTATATACCAACACTCTCGGGGTATATAAAGATACTACAAGCCTATGACCTATATGTCAAGATTTTTTACCGTGGTCGCCCTACTCTGAATAAAGTGCTTTCGGGGGGCAACCTTCTCTCCCATGAGGATATCAAATAACCGATCGGCTTCTTGCGCATCATCAATATTCACTTTTTTAAGAATACGCGTCGTAGGATTCATGGTGGTGTCCCATAATTGTTCTGGGTTCATTTCTCCTAAACCTTTATATCGTTGCACATTGATTCCTTTGATATTCTCCCCCTCGGTGGTTTCCTCTTTTCCTTCTTCTATTTCATCTTCATTCTCTTTCACTTTTGACTTTTGACTTTCACTTTTGACTTTTGACTTTTGACTTTTGACTTTCTGTATTTCAGTAATTATTTTATCTTTTTCATCGTCAGAAAACGCATAATGGATTTCTTTCCCAGATTTCACCTGATACAAGGGCGGTTGCGCAATATATAAAAATCCACTTTCAATAACTGGTCTAAAATATCGGAAAAATAATGTGAGCAACAATGTGCAAATGTGTGCACCGTCCACGTCGGCATCAGTCATAATAACAATTTTGTGGTATCTAATTTTATCAATCGCAAAGTCATTTCCAATTGCGGTACCCAACGCAATAACCATTGATTTGATTTCGTTGTTTGCCAACATTTTATCCAGACGCGCTTTTTCTACATTCAATATTTTTCCTCGTAACGGTAAAATGGCTTGATAGCGTCTATCGCGTCCTTGTTTTCCGCTACCCCCTGCGCTGTCCCCCTCCACAATAAACAATTCTGATTCAGTGGCATCTCGCGAGGTACAATCAGCAAGTTTTCCAGGCAAAGTAAGTCCCTCAAACGGACCCTTGCGTAATACGGTTTCTTTTGCCGCCTTTGCCGCCTTGCGCGCTTTGACTGCGAGGAGCGCTTTTCCTACAATCGCCTTCGCTTCTGCTGAATGCTTTTGTAAAAATTCTTTTAATGCTTCTGATACCACACTCTCCACCGCACTACGTGCGGGAGGATTTCCTAAACGCGCTTTGGTTTGCCCCTCAAATTGAGGTTCACGTAATTTTAAAGAAACAACCGCAACTAATCCCTCACGCACATCGTCTCCAGTAAAATTTTCTTCCTTCTCTTTAATATACCCCTGCTCCCGCGCATAATCATTCAATACCCGCGTCAGCGCGCTGCGAAAACCTGTTAAATGCATTCCTCCATCGGGAGTATAAATATTGTTTGCAAAACTGAGCTCTTGCGTTTCGGTATCATCGTTATATACAAACGCCGCTTCCACTGGCATACCATCATATTCTTTATCTACATAAAAAGGTTCGTCTTGAATTTGATCATTATATTCATTGAGATATTTGAGAAAAGAAATGATTCCCCCCTCAAAACAGAAGGCATAATACACGGGAATTTCTTCTCGTTGATCAATTACTTCAATGCGAAGTCCTTTTACTAAGAAGGCTTGTTGACGCAAGTGATCAATAATTTTTTTTCTATCGTATTTTATTTCTGTAAAAATAGAAGCGTCGGCGCGGAATGTGATTTTTGTTCCCGTGTCATCCGCTTTTCCAATTTTCTTTACCGCATACTGAGGTACTCCAATCTTATATTCCTGAGTATAGATTCCTCCATCTTTATGTACTTCCGCTTTTAAAGAGGTGGAGAGCGCATTTACCACAGACACCCCCACTCCGTGTAATCCCCCTGATACTTTATATGAATCACCTCCAAATTTTCCTCCTGCGTGAAGTGTACACAAAGCTGTTTCAAGCGCAGATTTTTTAGTCTTCGGGTGAATATCTACAGGGATACCACGCCCATCATCGGTAACAGAAACAAAATTATCAGGTAATAACTCCACCCGAATATTTTTTGCGTACCCCGCCATTGCCTCATCTATAGAGTTGTCAACGACTTCCCAAATCAGATGGTGTAATCCTTCGGGACCCGTGGAGCCAATATACATACCGGGACGCTTGCGTACTGGCTCAAGTCCCTCCAAAACAAAGATATCTTTTGCGCTATATGATGATTCTTTTTTTGCTTCTTTTGCCATATCCTATTGCGTTATATTATGTTGCTTTCTGTGACGTGTCTGCTCAAAAAAAATAGAAGCCCCGTCTTACTGTATGCATGTAGTGTATCATATTGTCTCTATAAATACAAATTATACACAACCAAAATGACTATGTTTTACGCCATTATTTCCACACTCTTCGTATTTTTTCTGGAATATGCACGAGTGTTTCATACGGAATATGTGGCGCATATGTTATAGACACGATTGAGTTTTTATCACTCGTCTGAGGGCTTATAATTTCAACCAAATCCCCTTCTTGTACCCCTGGCACCTGTGACACGTCCACACTCATCATATTCATACTCACCCGTCCAATGATGGGGCAATATATTCCGTGGATTTTTACAAATCCTTTATTTGAAAGCTCGCGCGGAATGCCTTCAAAATATCCCGCGGGCACAACACCAATCATCATATCTGTAGGAGCACAAAACGTAGCATTGTATCCCACACATTCGCCTTTCTGTAATTCTTTTATTCCCACCACTATTGATTCCATAGAAAGCACAGGGTGAAGCGCGCGCGCATTTTCTGATACCGCGTCAATTCCATACAATCCCAATCCCACCCGCGCCACATTTGCATGAATCATGCGCGCGGAGAGTGTGCCCGCCGTTGCCTCCACATGCGTATAGCGGAGAGTGGGAAATTCTTTTTGAAGATACTCCCTCCATTCATTCCACACCTCTTTTTGCTTTTTGGTACATGAAGAATCTTTTGTATCTGCGTCAGCAAGATGAGAACAGACTCCCTCTATATGTATATTTTTATTTTTGTATATATCGCTGATTGCTTCGCGTATTTTATGTATAGGAATTCCCTGCCGATGCATACCCGTATCTATTTTTATATGGAATCGTGTTGGCTTCACGCACGTGTTTGTTATTTCTTTCAGCTGATCAAATGAAACAATGGTGAAGATCACTCCTTTTTGTTTTGCGTTTTGTATAATCTCTGGACGCGTATACCCGATCACTAATACATCAGATTTTATCCCCTCATTCTTGAGAATAAGCGCTTCATAATATGAATCCACCACAAAAAATGGAACGCCTTCTTTATCCAATTTTTGAGCGATCATAATAAGTCCATGCCCATACGCATTGCTTTTAAGCACGGGGGCTACGCGTAATTCGGGTTGAATAGCATTGAACAATGCGTAGTTATGTATGAGCGCATCACCATCCAATACAATCTTTACCAGTGGTTCATATAAAAATCGCTTGGAACGAATATTTCTAAATAGATTTTTTAAAAAATACATCATATAAGAGCAAGTTTTTTCTTCATATCTTCATATGAGGTATAGAAAATAATTTTTTGTGCAACTCCTACAATAGTATCGGATATATCACTCCCCTCGCGTGCAATAACGATGATTGGTTTCTTATGGGCATAGGTATATCCAACTTCAAGACCCACCCCCACCCCTTTCTCAGAAAATTCAACCAGGAGCGCATCACACGCATCCATCTCATTGAATGTTTTTTGCATGAGTTCTTGCGGAGGAAATTTTATCTCTCCCCAGTGTTCACAATCCCGAATCATACACAAAACGTTATGACGCGGCTCTAGGGCACCACATATCATTTCAATTAATTCACGGTTGTGATTGTCTGGATGATATTTTATTGAGAGATATAATTTCATGAGTTCAGTATGTTGAGTGAATCAAAAAGTAGCAGGGGGGATTTATTCTTGCATGCTATTTACTGTATTTTACTGTGATATACGTTCCTATCCAAGAACCAATCATAATAGGAATAATATATAGATAGTTCTGTATATAGCTCAAGACACCAAGCGCAATTAAAAAATGCATGAAAGCTCCGACGGTTGCAGATAGTACGGGCTTCTTTTTAGTTACTGCGAGTGTGTAATATGCATACATACCATCAATACATACATACGCAATCAAGATGACTCCCGCAATAAGAAAATTGAATTGATCCCAATGAATAATAAAATTCATATACAAAGTATATCAGGCAAAACAAAAAACAGCCACGGGGCTGTTTTTGTGATCTATTGAGTGATGCCATCAAAAAATTTATACAAATAACAAATATATTCCGATAAGCATTATAGTCATCGCGGATAATTTCTGAACAATTACTGTTCTGTTTATATTTTCTGTTCCGAATGCGGGAAAAAATACTGTAAGAATTATTCCATAAATAAACACGATGAGTGGCTGAAGACCATTCACCACCCACACCAACGCGAGGGGCGCAAGCAAGCTCGCAAAATTTGCAGCAAGCTTAGCTCCAATGTTAAGTAGTTCAGAAATAAGATTGACAGTTAGTACCGTCCTCTTCCCTCTTTGGATCGTTGCAATAAACTGACTTTTATATAAAGGGATTAGTGTAAAAAGGAGTAAGCCAAAAATACCACCACCTATATATTCCCAGAACGCGGTTCCCCAAAATGTTTCATTAAGAGCAACTATTTTAAATATAAGCCCATTTATTGCAATCATAAATGAGGACAAGATCATGAGTAAAAATGGTTTTACCTTGAATCGCATCCTTTGAGAAAAGTCTAACGATATAACCACAGCGCCAATAATTACCAACAATGAAGCGAATAGCTGCAGTGTGGTGAGTTGTTCGTGAAGAAAAATCAACGCGAGTACATAACCAAATACAGGAATGAGCTGATAAAGAGAAGACGCCCACGACGCCTCTTCATTTTCAAGAGCGTGTAAGTACGGAATAAACGAAGCAACAAGAATTGCCCCATTTATGCTAATAACAATTGCATTTATTGGATCTATAAATATTTCACTAAATCCGAATATAAAAATAAAAACAGAAATAATAAATCCGCTAATGCTTGTAAAAATAACCAGAGAGCCAACACCACGACCAGTAAAATATTTACTGATAATATATTTATCAATATGATTTACAAACGCCCAGAGAACAGGACCAATAAGGGCAAAAGGAATCCAGTTCATATACGTAAATACTATCAAATCAAAACTGAAAAGTCATTCTACATAAAACCCTCGCAAGGAGGGTTATGTGTTTCATGGGGTCGGGCACTGTCGCCACTTATAACAGTGCTCGAAGATAAAGAATATATGGTTACAGTACGCGAAAAAATGAACAATATCAAGAAAGTTGCCAAGTTTTACAATTACGACTTCCTAAATGCCAGCAAGTAACGGATTTTAGCCCACTGTTTGCCCTTGTGGCGAGCTTTGTGCCGAGAGTAAGCGTTTGACACCTGTTGCACCCGGACCAAACCGTAAGACGAAATTTGAGAGCTTAGTGCGATTTGCTTAACTTAAGCAAATATGACCCCAGAAAATTACAGAATCCAGTTGAACAAGTAACCAGTAAACATAATCCCCACTCCAACAATCCCGGCGAAAATCAGGATAAGCTTAGTCTTCATGACACGCTTCAAGATCATAAACTCTGGCAAGGATAGAGCGGTAACGGCCATCATAAATGCGAGTGTCGTTCCCATAGCCACGCCTTTCTCGGTCAAAGCCCCAACGAGAGGGATAATACCGGCGGCGTTAGAGTAAAGCGGGATACCGATAAGTACGGCCAAGGGCACAGCGTACCATTTGCCCGACCCGGCATACTTGGCAAGAAAATCAGCTGGCACATAGCCATGTATCCACGCGCCAACACCGATACCGATAATAATGTATGGCCAGACTTTTTTGATGATATCCCAAGTATAATTTTTGGCATAAGAAAACCGGTCCGACCAAGTCATGCTGGGCAGATCAGTTTTGGCGTTAATGGAATTCTCATAAACAAAAGACTCCACCAGATTCTCCATTTTCATCTTACCAATAATGATGCCGGAAAGGATAGCAATGATAAGACCGCTGATAATGTAAATTAAAGCGATCTTCCAGCCAAACATTCCCAAAAGCAAGACCAGGGCCACCTCGTTGATCATGGGAGAGGCCACCAAAAAGGAAAAGGTAGTGCCTAATGGCACGCCGGCTTGAATAAAACCTAAAAATAACGGAATAGCCGAGCATGAACAAAACGGCGTGATGATGCCAAGCAACGAAGCGACCACATTGCCAGTGTATTTGTTTTTATGAGAAAGAATGAAGCGAATCTTTTCTGGTGGCAGGAACGAGCGGATAACGGAAACAGCAAAGATAATAACTGAAAGGAGAATGAATATTTTGATGCTATCGTATATGAAAAAATTAACGGCGTCCGCTAAAAGAGTTTTGGGAGTGATTGCAAAAAAAGAAAATGTGAGCCAGTCGGCTAATAGTTTTATTGGGTAAAATATGTCCATGGTTTTTTTAAAATAAAATTAATGATAATAAAATTGTACCCAATATCGCCCAGACAGAATCCTTTTTCAAAATCAGAAGCCAGACGATAGAGAGCACAAAAATAAGCCACGCCTGCCAGCAAATCAATGACTTGAAGGCAAATTGCAGAGTCACAGCAACAAGTAGGCCGATGAAGCCGGACAAAAATCCTTTTACCACTACTTTGACTATCTTAAGATTTTGAACTCGGCCATGAATGTCAGCTAAAGCGATCATGGCGGTCAAGGATGGTGCAAAAATTGCAAGAGTTGCAAATAGGGCCCCGAGGATTGCTGTCACATGGTAGCCGATAAATGTGGCAGTAATGAATACCGGCCCGGGCGTGATCTGCCCCAAAGCAATACCATCAACGAACTGCTTGACCGAAAGCCAGCCATGAACATCAACCACTTGATGCTGGATGAGTGGGATTGTCGTAAATCCTCCACCAAAAGCCAGTGTGCCTATTCCCAAAAAAGTCGTTATAATATTTCTTGTGGTTGGCAGAAGCAAACCGGTTAAAAATATCAAGGCGACCAAGATAACGGGAATAAAATCTTTGGCAGATAACGGTTCGCGCTTGAGCGTTTTTGGTTCGGATAGTAAAGCCTCGCCTGTATCGGTTTTCTCATCTTCAAATTCTCTGGTGAAATAATAAAAAAGAAATCCTAAAGATCCAGATGCAAAAATAATCCAAACAATGTTTATTTTAAGAAAATAAATTCCGATAAACGCTACTACGCCTATAACCAATCCTTTGATATCTTTCCTGTCTATTTTCTTGAACACTGACCTTCCCAGAATCAATGTTGCATTCACAAGCAGAGCTACAACGAGCGATCCCAATCCAGCGAATAACGCTTTTACAAAAGACAAATTACCATAGGTGAAATACACCCACGACAAAACGATCATGAAAATCGTGGCTGGCAGAATATAGAACAATGGTGCTAGGATCGCACCCCACAGTTTCTTGAGTTTAAACCCAATATAACCAATGACCGAAACGCCAGTCGCGCCGGGCAGAACCTGCGCCAAACTCAAGGCATTCATGAACTCCTTTTCAGAAACCCATTCCTTTTTATGAACAAAGGTCTTTTTCATCAAAGCCAAAATCGCCGGACCGCCGTAGCCGACAAGGCCAATGTAAGCCGTGGTTCTAAGAAGCTCTGATAAAGAAGTTTTTTTCATAGCTTATAAAAACTTAAATGCGACAATGACCAAAATTATCCCGATTGCAATCTGGAAGGGTTTTCGCCATCTGTCTTTAAAGAAGTTGTTGGTGATGATGTATGAGATATGAATAGCAAGCCACAGGCCTGATCCCAATAGAGCATATCCACCCGTCATTGCATTCTGTCCGAGATAGAAACTATGCAGGATAATGGCAAATAGCGATGCGAAGAAGGCTGTG
>JAKAIF010000026.1 GCA_021814445.1 bacterium | reverse complement strand
TATGACGGCTATTATACCTACGCCAATCCAAAGAATTTGATGGAATTCCATACTGCCTCCGGTTTGTTTATAAATATGTTTTAGAACCGGGATATAGAATACAATAAAAAACGTTATCGGTCAATTAATAAATAATATTTGACTTTCATTCCATTAAACATATGATAATGTACTATGGAAAGAAAATATCTCCCTACCTTTGCAGAGCTGGTGGATAGATTGTCCATAGTTCAGCTCAAATCGATATTCATCCAAGATCACAAAAAAGAATATGATCAGGAAATAAATGATATAGTCCATGATTTAGATTTAATAATTAAAGAAAAGAATATCAAGTTATCTGGCGACATGATTAGAGCTATTTTGGTCATAATGCTGACAAATAGATATATATGGGAAAATGAGAGTAAGGCCAGAGCTGGAGGGAGCTCCCAAGATAAGTTACTTAAACTTACCCACTCAATAAACGGTGTGCGTAATAAAGCTAAGAACGTCGTAAGCCGGGAAATTGGTGAGAGGGTCGACCTGAAAACAGATGCACTAGCCGCGGAACTCATTGCCGAATTCGGAAACTGGGACGTTTGGAACGAAAAATACGAGCAATAATTATCCGATTATTTTTTTAAACATATCTCTGAACATTTCTCTAGAGGATTCGTCCCTATAATTAGAAAAAACAAATTTTTTTCCATTATCACCGATTTCTTCGGCGAGTTTTTTATTTTCCAATAAAGACTTTATAACTGAAGCCCACAAACCAACATCATCCAAAGTCTTAACTATTATTTCTTTATCATTCTTGACCCCATCAATTCCCAAAACACCCAGAGGGGTGGTTATAACCGGAATGCCTATAGCCATAGCTTCCAAAATTTTTGTCGGCGTACCGGCCCCGAATCTCAAGGGGGCTACAAATACACCACTCTCAGAAATAATCTTATATGGATCATCAACAAATCCGGTGAATTCCACACCTTCTCTTTCCACAAAATTCAAGCCGTCTTTTCTGCCGATCACAATAAATTTCAATTGCGGCATCTCTCTTCTGATATCCGGCCACAATTTCCCAAGAAAATTATCTACAGCATCCCTATTAGGCGGATACTTAAGATTACCCATAAAGACCAAACTATCCTTTCTTTTATTCCAGCTATATCGAAATACATTTGAATCCACGCCGTGCTTTATATTCTCAAAAACAAAACCATCGTTAAATCCTGATTTGGAGTAATTATTTAATAAATAATTCCTATCTCTCCCCGAAGCCACATTGAAATATTTGAATTCACCAAGCAACCTAGTTTCATATCTCCTGATTTTTCCTTCTTCCAACGAGTACACTAATCTCCAAAAAAGCGAAGCAAATTTTTTTCCTTCTTTGTAGTTCAGCGATATGGCATCGTTGAAATCCAAAAGAATTTTATTATTAACCACAGCAACGGCCTTTTCGACATACCTGGCCAATCTTAACGTATGAATATAAATACCATCATAATATTTTTCATTTTTTATAAACCATTTATTAACTTCTCTAAAATAGTAATAACCAGCCTGCATTGGCAACGAAGACAAAATAAATTTTATTGCGTTCCAATAAAATCTCCATCGAGGATACAAAAATAGGTGTAGCTTACCAAAATTGTTTTCCAAATATTCAATCTGGGAATCTACAACTTTATCATCTGTCACTATGCAAAATTCTAAATCGAAATCAGGCTTCAAGCCTTGAATTACGTTGTTAAAAATTTTGAATCTGGTACCGTCAACAGGCGGGTAAGGCACCCTAGTCAAAAAAATCAGAATTTTCTTTTTATTCTTTTCCATAGAGCATAAGGATATCTAGCAAACAGTCCCGTTATACCATACAACACAGGTATTCTCATATTAAACTTCGACCTAAAGACATCAGAATTTTTTTTAAAACATTTTATTGTATTTTTCCATACATAATATTCGTACTTAATACGCTTAATCTGCGAACCGCTTCCTTTCTTGCGAGATGATTTTAAGTGAAAACAAGCTGTTTGGCCCGTAGCTACCATCTTTTTCCCTTTTCTGAGACAAGCTAAATAAAAATCTAATTCTTCCCTAAAAGCATTGCCCCTATACGAAGGATCATATTTAACTTCATAAAAGACATTTCTTTTTATCATGGCATTGGAGTGTAAATAAGGCACATCTTTTTCCTTTTCAAAATATCTTTCAAAATAAGCTTCGAACGGAAAACGAGTGAATATCTTTTCCTTATCAAATGAAGCCCTATTAAGGGCTTTTTCCATAGATTCACCGTCCATCAAGTATACTCTTCTGCCAGCAACAATATCGGCAGCAGTCTTTTCCATAACATCAAGTAAAACTTGAAAATGCTTTTCCGGAAGAAAAACGTCGTCTTCTCCAATGAATATAAATGGGGCTGAACTCATACCAACACCCATGTTTTTAGCTACTTGTTGATTGGCTCTATTTTCCAGTCGGCGGTAAAAAATAGGCACGGGAGACTTCCCTTTCATCTCATTTACAATTTTTTCCGTATCATCCGTGCTTACATCATCTATGATGAATATACTGTTCGTCTCCGACTGGCCCCAATATGTCGGCAAGGCATCAACGAGCACCTTCCCTCTATTGTAAGTCGGTATTATCACATCAACCTTCCTCATATAAATATCTTAATATAAGATCCACAAAATTCATTTAGTGAGTTGTTTTTTTCGACATAATTCCTTTCTGCATCACTCACCTTTTTTAATTCTTCTCCGGATAAAGACATAACTTCATCGACCGTTTTAAGAAAAATGGGTTCATTCCCCAAGGGTATTACATATTTTCCTAGCGCTTTCTCTTTCTTTATATCTAAAGCATGACCAACTTCACTTATAACAAAAGGTAACCCGCAACTCATAGCTTCAATAATCGCAATAGCGCAACCCTCATGTCTAGATGGGAAAATAAATATATCGGCGGCGGAATAAAAAGGAGGAAGTTTATCATTTGGCACATTTGAAAAAACACGGACGTTTTCTTTGTTACTACTCCAACTATTTCCTAATACAAGAACAAACATCACATCCTTTTCAACACTACCCTTCATGAATTTCTCTATAATATCTTGCCCTTTGGCATATTCCATCCTACCGACGAACAAAACTATCTTCTTATCGATTGGTAAATTCAAAGATTTTCTTGCCTCAGTTTTAGACACTGATTTGAATAAATCTAAATCAACTGCGTTTTCTATTACACAATTCACTTTTACCTTGTAATACCTCTCAACGGAATTCCTAGTATCCTCAGATACAGCAACCACAAAAGAGGCTCTCTTAGCCGCCTTGCCTTCAAAATACCCCCAAACGAATCTCTTCATAAACCATTTCAGGAAATTAACACCCCTATCTATCCTTTCAGCTGAAGCGGCAAATGTACCATGTTGAATATTCAAAATATTACCAAAGGTAACATTCCAACCTAACAAACCATTAGTCACTAAAAAATCGTAATGCCTCTTTTTAGCCAAATTACCAACTAAGAACCCAGACCAAGGAGCTCCTAAGCCCACAAGGCGTATAAATCTAGGAACCTTATTTCTGTCCGCAGCCAATATTTCAGCATCAAATCCGTTCTTATCAAGACAGGATTTTAAAGTGTGGCAAAAAGTCTCTACACCACCCACACCGTTCGACGGACTCAAAATTATTACTTTTTTCATAAGTTTCCTTCTAATTTTCCGAATTTACCCCTTAAACCGTCAAATAGACCTTTAATAGAAGCTCTAAATATTCCAACATCAAACAAGAAAAAGGAAAGAATAATTTTTTTAGAAGCTCTCGCCATAGCTACGAAAAAACCTCTTGTTTTTGTTAAATAACCCTTTCCTATTAAATATTCATTTATAAGGAATTGATTCCTGATGTTATAATAAACTCCTATTTTAGTATTTGGATTAAGAGTAAGCTGCCTCTCCATTCTGGCATCTCTTACGTATATGATATTTGTGAACAGGGAAGCCAAAAACCCATAAGCGGTATCATCTAAACATATAAAGAATCTCTCATCTGGTAGACCTATCTTGTCGATCAAACTCCTATTAATAAACATACCTTCGAAGGAAGCGAAGTTAGTAAAAGAAAACTCTCTACCATTCTTAAAAAAATCATTACCAATGGTTGTTATAAATCCCCATTGCGGAAGGAGTATCCCTTCCCATGAGCTCCAGTTTCCTTCGGTATCTTTTTTATTGGCACACATACAATGAGAAAAATCTTTGTATCTCAAAAAATTTCTCACCAAATATTCGTCGGCCACCACATCGTCATCAGTCGTCAATATCCAGTCAGCACCAGCATTTAAAGCTAATTCAATCCCCTTTTTAAAACCACCGGCACTGCCCAAATTCTTCTCCGAATTAAAAAGAAAGACACCACTCTTATTCAAAAAACCTCGTTCTTCCAAAAATTTTGCCGTGTCATCCGTGGAATTGTTAACCACAATAATTCCATCCAACTTAACCTTCTGACTTAAAAGAGAATCCAGGCATTTCTCGAGAAGATGCTTTCGGTTGTATGTTACGATTACTCCAAATATTTTTTCGTTCATTGGTTTATTCTTTCAAATAAATCAAGGGCGTTTCTAAAAGCTTGATCCATATTGAAATACTTATAGTTAGCCAGGCGCCCGACAAAATATATACCCTCTCTCTCCAAAGACTCCGCTTCTTTCTTGTACTTCAAATACAATTCCTTGTTTCTTGAGGTGGGAACAGGGTAATACGGCTCGCCGGTCCAAGTGGAATACTCCTTTATTATAGTGGTTTTTGAACACTTTTGCCCCGTAGCGTGTTTAGGTTCAGTTATCCTTGTATACGGGACATCGAGCGATGGGTAATTTATTTGGGCTGTTCTTTGAAAATATTCCATATCCAATGTTTCAAACTCGAATCTTAATGATCTATATTGAAGCTTTTCTCCGAATTTATAATGAAAAAACTGATCTATGGGTCCAGTAAAAAACAACTTTTCGTAAACAATGGGGTGATTTTTTACATCGTCCCAGTCAGAATTCAATCTTACCTCTATATTTTTATTATTTATCATTCTCTCAAAAAGCTTGGTATAACCGTCTTTGGGCATAGCTTGATATTTATCAGTAAAATATCTGTCGTCAAAATTCTTTCTTACTGGAATCCTGTCCATGACCTCGGGGTCCAGTTCCGAGGGCCACATATCCCATTGTTTTTTTGTGTAATTTTTGAACATCTTCTCATATAAATACTCACCTATTCTTGCTAAGGCCGATTCTTCGCTATTCTTAGGATTATCAAATCTCTCCACGTTTTTGGATAACCACACTTCCATTTCATTCTCTGTTCCTAGATTGATTCCTAGAAGCTCATTGACCGTTGTGATATTCACCGGTACCGGAACTAATTTTTCATCAACCGAACTGAGTACTCGATGTTCGTAAGGGATCCAATCCGAAAAACTATTTACGTAATTCCAAACCTTTTCGTCGTTTGTGTGAAAAAAGTGAGGACCATACTTAGGGACTAATACTCCGGCTTCATTTAAAAAATCATAGCAATTACCTCCTATGTGATTTCTTTTTTCAATAAGGAGCACTCTTTTTCTAAAAACGCTGGCAAATCTTTCGGCTAGGGTCGATCCAGATATTCCAGCTCCAACTATCACTATATCGAACTCGTTTTTCATTATTGATTACTTTATCTTACCAAGAACAATCTTAATAGAGGCATTTAGATGGGATTTGGCTATATCTAAGAACGGTTCTCTTTTAAATATCGAAAAAGATGAAGCTATAATTCCCTTAACAAGCGAAGCAAAACAATAAACCACCTTGACCACTAGAACAGTAAAAGCGCCGTGGTGCTTTTTAAAATAATACAAAGTACCTTCATAAGATTTTTCCAGGGCCTTAGTCCGGTTACCTGCAATAGTCTTACTACCTTTGTGTATAATAGTGACCTCGGGAAAATAGATTATTTCCCAACCAGAATCTCTCACTTTCTTACCAACATCAACCATATCACCAGCGGAATAAAAAAAATTAACATCTATTCCTCCAATTTTTCTCCAAATTTCACTTCTAATCATCATTCCTGCTCCGCCTATCCAACCGACGTTTATAGTCGTTCTTCTATTGAGTTTTTTTTCCTTCAGTTTTCTAAAAACGGGTATGGATTCCAAATATAACGAACCCCAAAACTTACCAACGAACTCTGAGAAAGGCGTCATGTCTTCTCCGAAGGATTCCTGAACAACACCAGCCTCATCGATCATCCTCGGCCCTATAATACCCACCTTAGGATGACTATCGAGATAATCCGTCATTTTCCTGATGTCTTCCTTCTTTATTTCAGTATCCGGGTTCAATAAGAAAATATACTCACCTTCGGCATATTTGGCGGCCTCATTGTTTCCGCCAGCAAAACCCAAGTTCCATTCATGTAAAAAAATCTTCCAGTTGGCATTATCTAGGTAATTCTTTAATAATTCCTTCAATCCATCCTGGGAATTGTTATCCCAAACAATAACCTCATTATCCTTGGCGTTTCGTAACTCACGCGTTAGCTGATCTAAAAGAATTTTAGTAACTTCTTTTCCATTGTAAGTAACTACGATAATAGAACATTTCATAAAGATTTAAATAAGTATTTTAACCCGGCAATATACTTCCTAGAAAAAATATAAAGGCCTCCCAGTCGCCTCAATCTGTTTTTAAAAGCCACAGAATCATCAAGGAAAAGTTTTCTATGTTTATCCAAAATATACTTCATTTCCTCGGCACGCTTCAAATAAGAAATCCCTTTCCATTGACTACTCTTTAGAACCGGATGAGAAATAAAAAGTCGCTCAGGCACAAAATCGAAACCAAATCCATCCTCAAATACTCTTATATAAAATTCCCAATCCTGAGATACACGACACTTTTCATCAAACCCTTCAACGGCATCGAAAACATTTTTTCTAATCAAAACACTAGAACAACCAAACACGAAATTGCAAAATAACTCATCATGAAGAACATTTACATGATTCACATTATCTCTTATTCCTATTTCTTTACCATCATCATTCTTAATGACGCAGTCACAGCTCACAATTCCTACGTCCGGCTTATTTTCTAAAATCAGCATCTGTTTTTCAATCTTATCCGGCAACCATTCGTCATCGTGATCCAAAAGAGCTATATATTCACCTCCAGAAGAATTCACGCCTACATTAGTCGGATAAGACGGGCCACCGGAATTCCTATCTAAGAAAACTCCCTTGATACGTTTATCCTTCCTTTCGTAATCTTTAACAATATCTTTTGTCCTGTCTGATGAGCAATCATCGACAATTATCATCTCCCAACCCTGAAAAGTCTGAGCTAAAACTGTCTTAATAGTTCTTTCGATAAATCTCTCAGAGTTATAGGTTGGTATTATAACCGAAACCTTGGCCATATTAAACAAATAAAACACCTATGCCGAATCCTCGCTGTTTAGAGTCGGCTATAAATTCCTCCGACTTGAATCTATCCTTAATCTCCAACCAAAACTTATTTGTCCCATAAGTTCCGTCCGGAGAGGATGCAATATCATGAAAGGCAATAATACCACCATCCCTCACTAAAGGACTGTACATTTCAAAATCCTTTTTTACACCCTCATAACTATGATCGGCATCTATGAATAAAAAATCTACCTTATTGCCACCGAAAATCATTTTTACTTCTGATAAAACGTCTCCGGAATGAGAATCACCTCTCACAAGGAACATCCTCTGTCCCGGTTTTGTAAATTTAGAATAAACATACTTTTTCCAAAAGGGATATCCACCGCCAAAATGTCCACCAGGCAAATCTATACTAACCACAAAAGCGGAGGGGTTAGAAAATTCGGCAAAAAGGAATAAGCTTCCCCCATTAGATGTTCCTACCTCCAGAACATTTTTCGGACTAAATTCTTTCACTACCGACAACAGACTTGCAAACTCAGATTTTATTTGGCCGGGCGATAAATATTCAAAATTAAACAAATTGTTTATGGCCTCGTCATGTTTTCCATCAGACACTAAAAGCTTTATATTTCTTACCTCTCTTAGGTAATAAAAAAGTCTAAAAAAATTCAATTTTAGATCAAAATAATGCCAACTTATTTCAATTAAATTTTTTATTCCTTTTCTCCGCACGAAACCCACCAAGTTTTCAATCGATGCCATTTGATATAATCAGATTGATTTTTTACTTAAGCTTAGCTACAGCACCCGCCATGCTTTCATCTGTAGGCCAATATTTCAGTATTTCTTCACCTATCGGCTTGGCTTCGTTTGGTTTATTTTCGTAGGCGTATAAGGAAAAGAGCCCATAAAGGAACTGGGGGCGACGGGGGCTCAAATTCTCCCCTTCTTTATACAAATCTTCGGCTTTTTGGAGAGCGTCGGGCTTGTTATATTTTTCGCCGTAACTCGAAAGAATAGATGCCTCAAGAAGAACGAGCTGGGTATAATTCAAACCTTTATTGCCAAGCGTATCGGCATCAATCCTATCTACGGTATAGTTCACAAGCGCGGTCGCTATCGGCTCCGGCAAGGATTGTTTTTGATCGGTTAGAAAACTC
>JAKAIF010000025.1 GCA_021814445.1 bacterium | reverse complement strand
CAAATAAACGAATAAACGATGCGATAAATAGCCCGACGAGAAGTACCACCAACGCCGCGATGAGCGATGGGATAAAGTTGGCGACAAGCATCCACGCATTACCAAATGCATGCTCAATGCTTTGCGTCCACAACAATGAATAACTCATATAATACAATATGATTAATTAATAGTACTTATAGTATACCCCTCTTAACCCCATATTTCCACAGTATATGATGATTGACATTTATAGGATATAGGTGCATAATATACTCAGAAACTTGATACCTTTGAACCACTCACATAGATCACCCCTTTGGCTATTTATGTGAGTAGTTCAAACTAATTTCAAAAAATACTAAGGAGAGAAAGATGACCACACTAAAATTTTCCTTTGCAATAATAGGGATTCTTGGGTTTGCATTTTTTCTAACAACGTTGGAGCCAAAGGGTCCCGTTGGGAAAAAACTAGCTATAAAATCCGTTGGTGACTCATCCGCAACAATTTATCAAGGGGTTGTGGAGGACACGGCGGTAAAAAATTTCGGGGGAGCTGTTTTTGTAATGTGCAGATATACATTTATAGATGGTTCACGCCATCATACCGGCATCATTGTCCCTTATTCAATAGCACGCCAAATATGTTCTGGCGATACCCTCTATTTTTATCTCACTAACGAAAGAGGGGGCGAACCAAGCCTATACGAAAGTCATATTGGAACATTCTTTGATATTAATATGTTCAAGCCTGGGCATATTCAGAAACTAGATTAGATAGAGATTAGATTTGCCTTCGGACAAACCCTCCTTCACCGGAGGGTTTATTTTACCTTATATTCTATGCTGTGTGTTTTGTGTTTTATATCTTGGTGCTATACTTACTATATAATAGATACTATTAATTTATATGCATTTTTTAACTCGCGCGGTGGTCCTCTTTATTTGTAACGCAGTCGCGCTCTTCGCGGCAGCTTATTTTGTGAGTGGGTTTACCGTGGCTCCCGGGTGGGAATCGTATGCAAAAGTCGCACTTATCCTTACTATTATTAATATATTCATCCGCCCTCTCCTCAAAGCCATTCTAAGTCCACTGATATTTATTACTCTCGGACTAGGTGTCGTTGTGGTTAACGCGGTCATTCTATATGCCGTAGACGCATTTTCTCCCGATCTGACCATTGCTGGACTTTATCCGCTCGTCTATGCTACGTTAATCATCAGTGTGGTAAACGCGATTCTCTCTATTGTTTCTAAAAAAGTACAAGAAAACGAGAACGCATAAAATAAATAAAGGTAAAAATCAAAAGTTAAAAGGCAAAAGTTAAATATATATAAATTCTTTGTATTTCGCTTTTGGATTTTGAATTGTAATTTTGAGTTTTGAATTTTGACTTTAAAAACATATCTATGAAAAACATTATTTCAATTGCACAAGTAGTCATTGCCTGTATTATCGTTATCCTCGTAGTTATACAAGGAAATGGATCGGGTATGGGAGAAGCTTTTGGAGGAGACAGCTCTGGATTTGGACATCAACGCCGTGGTGTAGAACGAGGTGTGTTTGTGCTGACACTCGTTGCCCTTGCATTATTTGTGGCAACTTCTCTTGCAAATCTCTTGGTGCGATAAGGTCATCTTTTTAAATCTCTCGTGTCATTTTTATGATTACTTTCATACAGAAAGCGTTTCGGACGTTTATTCGCATTCTGATAACATTTTCAAAACAGGAGCGGGTTATTTTTGGAATTTGTGTCGCCGCATTTCTTATTTCTGGATTTTTTGTTGTCAGCTCTATTATACAATCACTCACCGTGGTAGTTCCTGCTTCGGGGGGCAATTACACTGAGGGAGTAGTGGGGCAAGTGTCCTATGTAAATCCCCTGCTCGCACGCGATGGATCTCCTGATAAAGATCTTATTGCATTGTTATTTGCACATACACTTGATCTTGCAGAAAGTGTAAAACACAGCACTGATTTTAGAAAATGGAATGTGCGCATTAAAGAGGGGGCGGTTTGGCACGATAATACTCCTATCACGAGCGATGATTTTGTATTTACGGTACAAACCATACAAAACCCCGATACATTCTCACCTCTCTATCCCGATTGGCAACACATCACCATATCCCGCGTGAGCGAACGCGAAATAATGTTTCAATTAGAACAACCCTACGCCTCATTTGAATCAGTACTTGCAGAATTACGGCCTATTCCCAAGCATATTTTTGAATCAATTGCGCCTGCAAATATGCGCCTCTCAAAATATAATTTTGAACCCATAGGAAGTGGTCCATTTTCTGTGGTGGGGTCAAATGTAGAAGACACCGGCTTTGTGCGATCGTATGAAGTGCAACGAAACAATCTGTATGCCCCCATTGGACATCTCGCCTACCTAGACACCATCACACTTGATTTCTTTGAAGATGAACAGGCACTCGTAGACGCATACAATAAAGGGCAGTTAGACGGCATCTGTACCACAAATCCAAAACTCATAGAGCGCATTACAGTACGAGCACAAGAAGAATCCATACCAAGTCTAAAATATTATGCGATATTCTTAAATCAAAGCTCAAATACGCTCTTACGATATACAGAGGTCCGCAAAGCACTCATGGCGGCGCTTGATACGAAAACTCTTATCACCGATGTTTTCAACGGACAAGCAACCTCCATGCAGGGACCTCTTCCTGTCGCGCTCGCTATTGACCAAAAAAATACTTCCGCAGGAGCCCCCGACACCATCCTTTCACAAGCAGGATGGAAACGAAACGAAACCACGGGCATATGGGAAAAAGGAACCCTCTCACTTTCAGCGACACTTAGCATTCCCGCAAGCGAACCCCTCCAAACCATTGCCCAAAAAGTGGTGCAACAATGGCAAAACGTGGGTATGAATATTACGATAGATGCGCGCGATCCAAAAACACTTGCAGACGAGGTTATAAAAACACGTAATTATCAAATGCTTCTTTTTGGAAATATCTTACTCTCCAACCCCGACCTCTTTCACTTTTGGGACTCAAGTGAAAAATTCTATCCTGGACTCAATTACTCGCTCTATGAAAACAAAACGGTTGATACATACATCGCCGCACTCAAACGCATTGGTACAGAAGACGAAAGACGAGCCCAATATTTAAGCGCCATCGCTTCACAAATCAATAGTGATATACCTGCGTTATTTCTTATTTCTCCCAACTATATTTACATAACAAAGACATCTCTCGGAGGAATTTCCACAAAAGCAATTTCTCTTCCTGATGAACGTTTTGGAAATAGTATTGATTGGCATATAAAAACAAAGCGAGTCTTGAAATAAAATACCAGCACAACTTCGCCCTTTACTTTAGACTCTGCCTGTGCTAGTATATGAGTACTTTGAACTTCTCTACTGTTTACAACGCCCCTGGGAGCGCTCGTTTCAGATGTATGGGCATAAAAAATACCAAGCTTTGTATATAACACCTATAAGCCGAGGTGGCGAAATTGGCAGACGCACTAGTACACCCCGTCAGAAATTATATATGGTACACATGCTGGGATGGTGAAATTGGCAGACACCCCGCACAGCAATATAATTGTGTACGGGGCAGGCTCCGCGTTCATAATAAACAAAGTAGGCCGAGGTGGCGAAATTGGCAGACGCACTAGCTTCAGGTGCTAGCGACCGAAAGGTCATGCAGGTTCAAGTCCTGTCCTCGGCACAAAATTTTTCAAACAAAAACAAAATATAATACACATTAATTAATACGACTCATACGAAAACAGGTCACAATACACCAAACACATAATAAGATTTGCTGTATACGTGCCATTCTTAGTTTCTCATTTTGAGTTTTATATTATTCCTTATGGAACAAACACAAAAACCAAGAGGGCGCTCAAGCGCTCCCGCGACTCATCGTGTAGCCGCGCATACGACACCACGTCGTACCTCCACACGACCCATGGGACACTCGTCCTCCACGTCGCATCAAAAATATGAGGCGCCACGGCGTTCTTTTGAGCATGCGGCAGGCGAACAACCACAAACGGTGAGGTTTACTCCCCTCGGAGGACTTGAAGAAATCGGACGCAACATGTCTGTCTTTGAGTATGGGAATGAAATACTCATCGTTGATATGGGATTGCAATTCCCCGAAGAAGAAACACCGGGAATTGATTTTATTATTCCCAATATCACCAGTCTTATTCCTAAAAAGAAAAACATAAAAGGAATTGTGATAACCCATGGTCACTTTGACCATATTGGCGCGATCCCCTATCTCATTTCAAAATTAGGAAACGATATTCCTATATACACCGCCGCATTCAGCAAAGCGATTATTTCAAAACGCCAAGATGAATTTAGCACAGGAGGAAAATTACATATTATTGTAGTAAAGCCCGGAGAAAAAATTCGCATCTCTGAACATTTCAGCGCGGAATTCTTTGACGCAGACCACACCATCCCCGACTCACTCTCTATGATTCTGCAAACACCTGTGGGGAATATGGTGTACTGCTCAGACTTGAAAGTAACCCGCGATATTGATGGAGAACCACATCATACCGATTTATATAAACAAGTCGGTGAAAAAGGTATCCACACTCTTTTCCTTGAAAGTACTAACGCATGGAAACCGGGAAAATCAGTCTCTGAAGAAACGGTTATTAAAAACCTAGATGATTTCTTTATACAAGCAAAAGGACGCATTATTATTGGACTTTTTTCATCATTAATTACACGTGTGGTAGATATTTTCCGCCTTGCAGAAAAACACGGACGCAAAGTGGTATTGAGTGGTTTTTCACTTAAAAACAATGTACAAATAGCACAAAATCTTGGCTACTTAAAAGCAAAGAAAGACACGATTATTCCTGTGGAAAGTATTCATAAATATAAAGATGAAAATATTCTTGTGCTGAGCACGGGAGCACAAGGAGAAGCGCGCGCCAGCTTAAATAAAATCGTGAGTGGAGAAAATAAAAATATTTCTATAAAAAAAGGAGATACGATTATATTTTCTTCATCGGTAATTCCGGGTAATGAGCGCCCCATTCAAACACTCAAAGACAATCTCACACGGCAGGGCGCGCGTGTGTATCAAACACAACACATTGATATTCACGCAAGCGGACACGGACCCGCAGAAGATTTGAAATTGGTTATACAACTCATTAAACCGAAGTTCTTTGTACCTATTCATGGCATGTATTTCATGCGCGCCGCAAACGCAGACCTCGCCCAAGAAACAGGAGTTCCCGAACAAAACACTCTTTTACTTGATAACGGACAGGTGCTCGCACTCACCGCACACAAAGCAACCATAACCCACGAAACAGCCCTCACCTCATACGTGATGGTAGATGGACTTGGAGTTGGAGATGTAGAAGAGGTCGTGGTACGTGATCGCGTGGCGCTTTCTCAAGAAGGAATGTTTGTGATGATTCTTACCCTAGATAGACGCACGGGACGATTCCTAAAAAATCCAGACATTATTTCTCGCGGATTTATTTATCTCAAAGAAAATAAAGATATTATTGAAGAGGTACGCAAGAAGATTAAAGCTATCGTGGGACGTATTCCTCATTTTCAATCAGTAGAGCCTGATTACTTAAAAGCGATGTTGCGTGATCAAGTAGGACAATATATTTACAAAGTGACCAAGCGTCGCCCTATGATTATTCCAGTGATTATTGAGGTATAACAAATGAGTAACTAGTGGCTAGGGGTTAGTAATAAGTAACTCAGAGGTCTGTAATAAAAACCCGCGTTGTAAGCGCGGGTTTTTACATATAATTTTTATATATTGACTTATAATAAATAAGTTATACTATAAAAAACAGCTACATTTATAAAAACACCTACAAATAATAAACAACCAAACAAAAGGAGCGTGAACCATGACTAATGGAATAACAGGACCAAAAAAGCTATCCCCGTGTGCGCAAATGACCTTATTAGAAAACCACTTAAAAGAAGACCATCCGAAAAAGGCAGAAAAAATTTTGGAATTATTAGAACTCTCCGCATCTAAAGCGGATTATTCTTTGGCAGTAAGGAGGATAATAAATCACTACATAGAAATGCAGAAAAAGGAGCACTATCCGTACAGTGATTATTATGAAAACGCAAAAAGACTCTCTAAGATCATAAAGGAGGATATAAAAGAAGCCGATGTTGAAATATTTTTGCAAGATCTATTAACCTCTAAAAGGGGCTACCCACATCACATCGATGATGGCGACGGAGCAAATCTTGGCTTTTTATCTCACGTTGCTAAAATAGCGGACGATCTTCGACACGAAAAAAAGATGAAGTGGAAGACAAGAGCTCTTTCTTTTTATTTGGATGATTGGGAAGAAAACATAAAAAAAGAAATGAGAAGCTATAATAATGTGGATGAGGAGCTCGCTAAATTGAAAGAAAACATAAAAGATCCGGAAACCTACGCGGAGAGAGAAACAGAGATAATATCATCTGCAGAATTTAACTTTCACGAAAACCGCCACAGTAAAGTTGATTATCAACTACAAGAAGCAGTTAAGGTGGCGGCAAAGATTTTGAATGGCGGTTTATATCTAGAGAAGATTATAGATATTTATCTAAACAACGATTGGATAAATGACGGATTCTTTAACCCAACAACATACTCTAGAAGTTGGGCCATAACCAATCTGTCGTCGGTATATGGAAACAAGAGGGACGAGTGGAAAGAAAAGATTCTCCAACGAGCCTTTGAAAGAGGGGTTTATTATTTCATACAAAAAGTAGTTTGCAATCCTCAAGAATATGAAGATAGCAAAAGAGATGTGTGGTTAGAAAAAATTATTCTGATCACAATAGAAAAAGATGACATTAACAACGCAAGAGAGGCGGCAAACCTACTTTCTGAGCCACAAAAAAATGCGTGGCTTGAGATTCTATAGAACAACAAACTCGGTTGGATTGAGGAGCCGCGCTGAAGCGCGGCTTTTTTAACAATACATCTATTACATACACCTACACTAATTCTATTTCCTCTCCTGCTTTTGGAATCACCGCATGGATGCCTAATTCTTTTTCTGCGGCACCACGAAGCGCTTTTTGTTCTTCAACATCCCCCTGCACTACAAATAAAGTTTTTGGTTTTGGTTGCAGGGCGCCTATCCATTTCATGAGAAGCGGTTGATCAGCGTGCGCACTATATCCTCCTAATGTTTCCACACGAGCACGCACGGGAACTGTATCGCCCATAATAGTCACTTCATGAGCACCATTAATAATTTGTCTTCCCAAAGAATGATCGGATTGATACCCCACAAATAGAATAGTGCTTTGAGGATCAGGGAGATAGCGCAATTCATGATGTAACACTCGTCCCCCATTAGACATACCAGAACCTGCAATAATTATTTTTGGTGGCAATACTGAATTTATTTTCTTAGACTCTTCGGTAGTAACCGTAAAATCCAATCCTTTAAAATTAAAAATTTCATCTCCTGACTTTACCAGTCCACGGGTTTCACTATCTACAAAGGAAGGATTGTTTAAATATTTTTTATAGACTGAAGTCATTTTTATCGCGAGGGGGCTATCAATAAAAATGGGCACTTCGGGAATACGTTTGTGTTCCACTAATTCATTCAACTCATACAATAATTCCTGTGTGCGCTCCATCGCAAACGCAGGAATAAGCAGAGTTCCACCCGCCGCAACTGTTTCTTGAATAATTGCGCGTAATTTCTCTTTACGTTCCCCCATGGGTGGATGAATACGCCCTCCGTAGGTTGACTCTACAAGCGCATAGTCAACCGCGGGTAAATATTCAGTATCTTTTACTAGTGGTGCCGGCACATTTCCCAAATCTCCAGAAAAACCAACTTTTATTCCTCCTGCCTGCGCAGGCAGGCCGGCTTCAACCACAATAGAAGCTGACCCTAATATATGCCCCGCATCATAATACGTAATTTTAAACGGACCACTCTGCATGGTTTTATGATATTCAATGGTATGCCATTGGCTCATCGCTTCATCAATATCAGAGATTTCAAATAGTGGTTTAGGAGGATCAATATCTCCTTTATATTTATGCGTCATTAAGGTATACGCATCAAGCAACAACTCATACGCTTCATCTTTTGTGGGCGCCGTTGAATAAATAGGGCCACTGTACCCCTCTTTGACCAACAACGGAACACGACCAATGTGGTCAATGTGCGCATGCGTAATAAATACCGCATCAATAGTATGCACATCAAATGGCAATGGTTCTACGTTCTTTTTCTCTAATGTTTCATCTCCTTGAAACATTCCACAATCAATCAGAATGTGTTTTCCCTCATGTTCCAATAAATAATTTGATCCCGTAACGCTTTCGGCTCCGCCTAAAAAAGTTAATCGCATATATGCTCAGTATACCGTATTACGTAGTAAGTATAAAGTTTTGAAATAAAAAGCCCCGATCACTCGGGGCTTTTTTACTAATTACTAACAACTCACCACTCGCGACTCATTTACAGGCACGTACTAGACACAATACTGTCTTTTTCTTCTACTCGCATAACCCGAACTCCACTCGTAGCGCGAGAGCTTTGACGAATATCGGCGAGTTTTGCGCGAATCACCTGTCCTTTTGCTGAAAGCACAATTACTTCTTCTTCATCCGCAATAATTTTAAATGACACAATATTTCCAGTTTTAGGAGTAATTTTTGCTGTTTTAATTCCCTGCCCTCCTCGTGATTGAGTTTTATATTCACTGATAGAAGTTTGTTTTGCAAATCCTTTTCCCATAACTACAAGGAGCAACTGCTTTTTATCTGCATTCTGTTTCACGATATCAATACCCACCACTTCATCATTCTTTTTGAGTTTAATACCTCGTACACCCGCGGCCGTGCGTCCCATGGGGCGAAGCTGACCCTCTTTAAAACGAATTGCTTGCCCCAGAGCAGTAATCATAATCACTTCATCTTTTCCTGAAGAGGGCATAACCCATTTTAATGCATCTCCTTTTTTCAAATTAAGCGCAATAATACCGTTTCTGCGCACGTTTGCGAAATCCTCAATGGGTGTCTTTTTTATTACCCCATCTTTCGTTGCCATGACTAAGAATTTAATATCGGAATCTTTCGCATTATACGTCACAAATGCGCGCACATTTTCTGAGGCAGGAATATCAAGGAAATTATGAATAATTTTTCCTTTGGACGTACGTGACCCCTGTGGAATTTCATGCACTTTTGTTTGGAATACTTTTCCTGAATCTGTGAAAAAGAGTGCATTATCATGAGTTTGCGCGTTTTTTAAATGAGTGAGAAAATCATCATCTCCCACATCAGATCCAATAAGTCCCTTGCCTCCCCGATGTTGTACTTTAAAAATAGTAGGGCTTACTCGTTTAATATATCCTCCCGAAGACATAGTAACAATTGCATCTTCTTGCGCAATAAGATCTTCGTCGGTAAAGGTAGAAAGACCACTATCCATGAGTTTAGTACGACGCGCATCGCCATACGTTTCTTTCATCTCAACTAACTCTTTTTCAACCACAATGAGAATATTTTTTACCGATGATAAGATGCGTTCTAATTCTTTAATAAGCTTTCTCTTTTCTGCTAATTCATCATCAATTTTTTGACGCTCCAACGACGCAAGGGTTTGCAAGCGCATTTCTAAGATTGCAGTTGCTTGCAAGTCAGAAAGTCCAAACTTCTTTTTTAAATTAGTGTGCGCCTCTTCTTTATCTTTTGATTTTTTAATGGTGGTAATAACCGCATCAATATGATCCAGCGCAGTTACCAATCCCTCTAAAATATGTTCCCGATCTTTTGCTTTTCCCAAATCAAATTCAGTGCGACGACGAATAACGACTTGTCTATGCGCAATATAATTATCCAAAACATCTTTAATAGAAAGTGACTGAGGTTGTGTGCCCCCTTGCACCAATCCAATCATGTTCAAATTAAAATTCTTTTGTAGTTCGGTAAGTTTGAATAATTGATTCAAAATCTTCTGAGGAGCGGCATCATTTTTTAATTCAATCACAATAGAAAGTCCGTCTTTGTCACTTTCATCACGCAAATCCTTAATACCCTCCAATTTCTTTTCAGTCACTAATAAAGCAATCTTTTGAATCAACTCGGATTTATTGACCCGATAGGGAATCTCAGAAATCATGATATTAAACTGCCCCGGCTTGCGTTCTGTAATTTCAGTGCGCGCGCGGCAGGTAATAGCTCCTTGCCCCGTAGCATAGGTTTCTATAATATTTTTGCGGTCATACATAAGTCCCCCCGTTGGAAAATCGGGACCTTGTATAAATTTCATAAGTTCAGTCGTTGTTGCGGTTGGTTTTTCAATAAGGTAGAGAACCGCA
>JAKAIF010000003.1 GCA_021814445.1 bacterium | reverse complement strand
TATCGGCTATTCTAATGGTTTTATCACCACCTTTCTGTCCCTCCCCTCTCCCATGCTTTCTGTCTTTATATCTGGGTTCGTTGCTAATTCTGCGTGAATAATTCTTCGTTCAAATGCATTCATGGCAGGAAGAGTAATTTCTTTTTTGGTAATAGAAACTTTTTTTGCCGCGGCGCGCGCGAGTTTTATTAATAAATCTTCCCGCTCTTTACGGTGATTGTTTACATCAATAAACACAAATTCATATCCTTTCTTCTTAAGAACCATCTTCAACATATAATCCAAATCAGATACAAAGGAAGAAAGATACCGTTCAAGAAATGGCGCGTCATTAATAAATATTGAGAATCGTTTTCCCTCTTCATATAACGAAATAGAAACGTCGCGAAACCCCATAGTCCGCACCAGCGTCTCTATGAGTTCTCTGATTTCTTGAAATGTGTTTTCAGTAGTGCTCATGAAATTGGATTTGTTTGAATCTTCTTATTGATAACGAGTTGCTGTACGGTAGAAAACGCAGAAGTTGTTAGCCAGTATAACGCAATCGCCGAAGGAAGTCCTGATAAAATCAATACCGTAAGAATAGGAGCAAAATACATCATGCGTTTAGACATTTTTTGCGCCATTGCCATCGCAGGATTCTCGTCGGGTACCGCAGGCGTTTTACTTGCCGCCGCCTTCATAAGATAATACGTCTGTAAGTATTGAAATACCGCCGCGATAAGTACGAGTATAATGTTTTTTTCATTCAATGCAATAACCCCAAGAAAATGATAATTAATTACCCCAGGACGAGCCACAAATGAATATAATTGTGATAATACATCATCGCCAAATCCACCCAAAAAGAGACGATACAGAGCAAATAAAATAGGGAGCTGTAATAACAACAACCCAATACTAGAAAATGGATTCACTTTGTGCTCCTTGTATAACGCAAGCATTTTCTTGGTTTGTTCCTGCTTGTCGTCTTTATGAGTTTGCTGAATTTCTCTAATTTTAGGAGCTAATTTCTGTATAATAGTCTGATCTTTCGCTCCCTTATAAAAGATGGGGAGTAGTATCACACGGATGATAATAGTTAAGATGATAATAGCGATACCCAAATCAGAAAAGAAAATGTTGTATATAAAAAACAACAAATTCAAAAGAGGAAGATATAAGACATTATGAAAAAGTGAAGACATGAAAGAATTAGTATTAAGTATTAGGTATTAAGTATTAAGTTCAGATATGATCTTTTTTATAGCACTCTGTGTATCATCATACACGGTATCAGCACGAGAAACAAAGAAAGTCACATCAACAGTAGGAAGCTCCGCTATGTGTCCTCGTACTAACTCATATATTTTGCGGCGAATAGAGTTGCGCAAAACGGCGGTTTTTGCAACACGAACCGGAACCACGACCGCGCATCGAAACAATTTTGTGCTCGCAGGATACACCCGAACTGAAACGGAACCACATACAAACGAGGCTATGTGACGCACACGAGTGCGAAAAAATCCTGCAGTAAGGCGGTTTTTCTTTGCGAGCATATGAGAGAAGATTTAAATTACCCCGTCTACTTTGACTTGGTGACTGTGAGTTTCTTTCTTCCTTTTGCGCGACGTCGGCTTAATACCGCTCGTCCCGTAGGAGTCTGCATACGATTCAAAAATCCATGCGTGCGTGCTCGCTTTTTCTTTTTTGGCTGATAGGTTACTGACATGCAAAGAGAGTAGCAAATAAAAACAACAATTTCAACAGGTCTGTAAAATAAACACCCCACGATACCCATTAAAACAAAAAGTGCGGTGCGCTATATACTTTGTACACACGTTATCCACTTCACCCTATTTATCCACACTATCTAAAAAAACTCGTTCTGCTACAATAGAAACGATTTACAAAAGATTCCTATTTTGAGTGCTGGATTTGTATAAAAAATTCAATATAATATAGCCAAAAAACCGCGTATGGAACTAAAAACACTGTGGGAGAAAACATTGGGAGAAATAGAATTACAAATATCAAAACCAAATTTTCTTACCTGGTTTAAAAATAGCCGTCTTGTGGAAAGAAACCCAGAAAACGGCACGGTTATTGTGGGAGTACATAATAATTTCGCGAAAGAGTGGATTCAATCAAAATATAACAAGAGCATTCTTGATATTCTCCAGACTCTTGATAATACCATCCATCGTGTTGAATATATTGTGCTCACTGGAGAGGCGCTTGAGAAAAAAATATTTGAAAAAGAAAAAGAAGAAAAAAAACCACACCCCGAGCAACAGGTTGGATTTATAGAATTTGCCGCAGATCCAGAAACAAATCTTCATTCAAAATATACCTTCAATACGTTTGTGGTGGGATCTTCAAACGAACTTGCGTTTGCGGCATCTACCGCAGTAAGCAAAGACATTGGAAAGAAATACAATCCTCTATTTGTATATGGAAGCACCGGACTAGGAAAAACCCACCTGATTCAGGCAATTGGCAACGAAATCATAAAGAACTATCATAATAGAGTACGCGTAAAGTATGTCCCTTCAGAACGCTTTGTGAATGATGTGGTGTGGGCTATTCGTTCCAAACGCATGGATGATGTGAAGAACAAATATCGTAATATAGACGTACTTATTATTGACGACATTCAGTTTATTGGAGGAAAAGAACGTAGTGAAGAAGAGTTTTTCCACACGTTTAATATTCTCTACCAGAACAATAAACAAATTATCATATCGTCCGACCGCGCGCCCTCGGCTATCCCTACCTTAGAAGATCGTCTCCGCTCCCGTTTTGAAGGAGGTATGATTGTAGATGTGACGTATCCCGATTATGAAATGAAACTTGCAATTATAAAAAATAAATTACAAGAAAAAAATCTTTCATTCTCAGACGAAGTGTGTAATGTGATTGCTTCAAAAATACAGAGGAATATACGCGAAATAGAAGGGATTATTAATAAACTACAATTTTATAAAGAAGTGCGTGGACAAGAGGTGGATGTAAAAACCGCGGAAGAAATGATCACCAACACTATCCAACAAACTATGGCAAACATCAACCCAAACCAAATTTTGAAGTGTGTGTCTCAGTTCTTTGATATTAGTGCAAGTGAACTTATTAATAAATCCCGCCGTAAAGAAGTAGTGGGACCACGCCAAGTAGCCATGTTTCTTCTCCGGGATATGTTGGGGATGTCCTACCCTGATATTGGGGATAAGATGGGTAAGCGTGATCATACCACCGCAATCCACTCATATGAGAAAGTAGCGCTTGAAATCACGACAAATAAGGCATTGAACCAAAAAATCATCTTATTAAAGGAAATGATTAACAAAAATCAATCCTCATAATTCCCAAAGATATTCACAGAGTTATACACAAATCGCATACACAAAAGTATTCAAAAATCAGCGGAAAATAAAGCTTTATACACGTTATCCACTTATCCACACCCCCCTACTACAACTACTACTAATTATATTAATATACTATATAGAAGACACACTACGGCACTCTTTTATAGGGTATCTAATAAAAACTTTTAAGAAAAAATAAAAATAGTAAACAAATTATAACCTGGTATGAATATCATTATTTTAAAAAATAATTTAAAAGAGGCGCTTGCGATTCTTGGAGGAATTAAAAGAGAGAATACACAACTTCCTATTTTAAAAAATATTCTTATTGACGCAAAAGATGATGGTATTTATATTTCTTCAACTGATTTAGAAATTGGAGTGGTGCACAAGATTCCAGGAAAGATAATTCAAAAAGGAGTTGTGACGGTTCCTTATTCAGTATTTACTCAAATTATTTCAAATCTTGCATTTGAACGAGTTACCCTAGAATTAAAAGGGACTTCATTTCTTATTACCGCTGATAATTATAAAGCGAAAGTCACCACAACTCCCCCAGATGATTTTCCTATTATCCCTCATATTGCTACTACACAAGATTCTGTATTTACCTTAGACCCCTCAGTGCTTTTGGATGCACTCGCGAGTGTAAGTGTGGCGTGTCAGATATCTGATTTTCGTCCTGAATTAAGTGGAATTTTATTTCACTTTAAAGAAGGGAATATGAGAATTGTGGCAACGGATAGTTTTCGTCTTGCAAAACAAGAAATTATAAATAAAAAAATAAAAACAAATCTTAATCGTGAATTTTCGTTTATCGTTCCCCTGCGTACTATTCAAGAAGTGTTACGTATTTTTTCAGGAAAGAAACAAGACACCATTACGGTCGCAGTAGATGAACATCAAATTATGTTTGCGAATGAACAAACAACAGTTATTTCGCGGCTTATTAATGGAAAATTCCCTGATTATGAAATGGTGATTCCCTCTTCATATGATGTGGAAATGACCGTGAAGAAAGAAGATATTATTTCAGCATTGAAATTAACCAGCTCACTTTCAAATAGGTTATATGAAGTACGTTTAATTCTTGATGAAGATATGAAATATATGAAGCTTATATCTTCAAGTCACGAATTTGGTGAAAGTGAATATATGCTTTCGGTAAAAGCGAAAGGACAACCCATGCAAATATCATTTAACTGGCGATTTATTTTAGATGGAATACGAAACATAAAAACAGAAAATATATTTGTTGGGTTGAATAATGAACAGAAACCAAGTGTGATACGGATTCCCGACGATACCTCGTACACATACATCCTTACATCAATAAAAAGCAATTAAGCTAAATGAGTATATAGGATTTAGTTGTGAGGTATGAGTATAAAAAATCACCATAAGGTGATTTTTTATAGGAGTGGTTTTCTTAATACTTAATACGTACTACCTAATACTTATTTGTTATATTCCGTAGTGAAGTTTGGAATATTTTGTTGTGCCCATTGAAGCACGGGTTGTTCCCAATTATAAAATTGTGGATCCTGTGAAGGGGTATGTAATAATTCAGAGGGCTTGTCTTTATTAATATAATACAAAATATTGTGCACCTGTTTAGAGGCGTCATATGTTCCATTTACCATAGGAACATCTGAGGGGGTTGGGGTATAAGTTGGAAATGATTCTGGTTGATACTCAGGAAGCGCTTGTTTCATAAACGCGCTCCAGATAGGAAGTGCGGCAAGAATACTTCCTCCTTTTTGTTGCATGGGTTTATTATTACTGTTTCCCACCCATACACCTGCGACGAGTGAAGGAGTGTATCCCACAGTCCACGCATCACGATAGTCGTTTGTGGTACCTGTTTTGAGCGCTACGGTGTATGGATCAAACACCGTAAGGGGAAGGCTCGCGCTAAACAACCCAGAGCGCAGAGAGGCGCTTGAGAGGATTGCATTAATCATGCGAGGATATAAGGGGTCAACAACTTGCTCTGCGGAGTCTTTGTAGGTATATAAAGACTCTCCTTTTGTATTCTGTACCGAGAGAATGAGTGATTGAGCGTGTTTAATGCCATCTTGGGCGAATACCGAGTATGCTTCAACCATATCAATAAGTTTTACTTCCCCTCCTCCGAGCACGAGTGAGAGTCCATAGCGGGACGGATCTTGTAGAGTAGATATACCAAGTGTATGAGCGGTTTGTAATGCGGTGGGAAGGCCTACAAGATATAGCGTCTTTACCGCAGGTACGTTGATGGATTGAGCAAGAGCCTCTTTTAAAGAAATAGGGCCACGAAATGTGCCGTCATAATTTTCTGGTGTGTAGTCGTAGTGAGGATCTCCATTTGTATTAAAGTTTGTGGGGACATCAAACACAATCGTGTCAGGGGTATATCCTTTTTCAAATGCGGAAAGATATACAAATGGCTTGAAGGTAGATCCTGGTTGTCGTAATCCTTGCGCGGCTACGTTAAAATTTCCATCAATTGTTTTATCAAAATAATTAGCTGATCCCACGAGCGCGAGCACTTGTCCTGTTTTAGGATCTTGCGCAACAAATGAACCATTAGTGCCGGCATACAATTCAGTATTACGCTTTACCCCATCTTGTACCGCCTGCTCGGCAATTTGTTGTAACTTCCAATCAAGCGTGGTGAGTACTTTTAATCCTCCTTTTTCAACCACCTCATCTCCATAGAGTTGTGAAAGTTGATCTTTTACCATGAGAGAAAAGTGAGGGGCTTTAATAACACCGATATTTTGAGGGAGGAATGTTAACTTTTCTTTTTGTGCCTCAGTGAATTGTTGGTCGGTTATATAATGAAGGGTGTGCATCTCTCCAATAATATAATCTGCGCGCTGTTTTAATTCTGCGGCATGAGTCCCCCACGGTGAATAATAGGTAGGAGATTTGGGTATTGCAGCAAGTGTTGCGGCTTGGGTGATAGAGAGTGATGATGCGGGGATTCCAAAATAACGCATACTTGCAGATTCAATACCATAACTATTTGACCCATAGGGTATTTGATTTAAGTAGAAGGAAAGAATTTCATCTTTGGTATATTGTTGTTCAAGCCAATATGAAAGAATCGCTTCTTTTATTTTACGCTGGATAGTTTTCTCATTAGTGAGGAATACATTTTTTACGAGTTGTTGGGTAATGGTTGACCCTCCTTGGCTAAAGTCTCCTGTGGTAATATCCACAAAAAGCGAGCGGATAACTCCCCTCCAATCAAGCGCAGAATGTTCATAAAATGTTTGATCTTCTGCGGCGATGGTTGCTTGTTTTATATACGGAGGAAGTTTATTAATATCTACCACGGTGCGGCTTTGATCTCCGTGTATTTCATATAAGAGAACGGTTCCGGTGCGATCATATACTTTTGTTGATTGTGCAGGTTGAAAGGTGTTGAGTTTTTCAGGATGAGGGAGGTCTTTAATCACAAGAATAATTTCAACAACAATTGCAAGCGCGAGTGCAAGCGCAATAAATCCTATATATCGCCAAACAGGGCGATGGTGTGGGGTATGTGTATCCATAGTATGTGTGCATTCAGTATATAACAAAAATCGCTGGGGTTGCCAGCGATTTTATCATATGGATTTTTATTTTTCTCTTCCATCTCCATAATCATCTTCTGTATCACTCTCGTCTTCTTCAATAACCTCCTCATCTTCATCATCAATATCTCCATCTATAAGGTCATCCTCATCTTTGAATTTTTGATCGTCGTTGATGTCGTGTAACAATCCATCATCATCTTCATCTTCTTCGTCACGCGTGGTGTCTTCGCGATCCATTTCGTTGTCTTCGTCATCATCTGCGATGTTACGAGTAAGAGGGGTGCGAAGTTGCACGGGAGATAATATGTCTGTAGTCATGGTGTGTGGTGCTGTGGAGTGATATAAAATACACTCCCATATAATAATTTGATAATAATGATAGCAATATAGTCAAAATTTTTTTATTGTCAACCCTATCAAGGCGTCTGTGGGTAGCTGAAAAATAATGTGTGTATTATTTTCTTTGTTTTAGATTTTTATACGCGTATGCTGTCACGAGCGCAATTGCGATGGCATCAAAAACATCATCTGGTTGCCCTGCGCACAGGGAGGCATCAAGGGTTTGTTGCACGGCGCGGGTGATGGAGTGTTTGTCTGCGTTTCCATACCCCGTCATCCCCTGCTTTATTTCTAACGGAGAGAATTCATAGAGAGGAATCTGGTGTTGCACGATTGTGCAAATAAGTACGCCACGCGATTGAGCGACTTCAATTCCTGTGCTTACATTTTTTGCGAATCGGAGGGTTTCAATACCAGCAATGTCGGGGTGGTGTGTTTCTATGAGGTGGGTGCATGAAGTAAATAAATCGGCAAGGAGTTCGTTCTTGTTGGCACTTTGGGTATGTAAAATTCCCGCGGTGATAAGGATTGGTTTTTTATGTGAGGATTCATACTCAATAACCGCATATCCTGCACGGGTACTTCCTGGATCAATGCCTAAAATTTTCATAGAGAGTTGGATAAAGATAAATTAAAATTATTCAGAAAGGGATAACTCCGCGGTGGTATATATATCAGACACATCGGGATGATCATCAAGCGCATCCATGAGGGCTACAAGGTGTTCTTGGGTAGAAGCCGAGGGTGTTTGGGGAAATCGCGCAGACCACTCCCCCTCTTTCTTTTCAAATGCCCATAGCACACTTCCGGGATCTGCCCATTTTCCCTGATGATCTGAAAGTATCTTTTTTATTTCAGCGACAGTTCTATTTTTACTATCGGTGAATGCGGTAATAAGAAGCGCAACGCCATCTGGTCCGTACGCCTCAATAATGAGTTCTGATGCCTGTTTCGTTTCTTGAGATTTACGAATGGCACGTTCAATATTTTCAAGCGGTACGTTAAATTCTTTTGCCTTGGTGATAGCACTCCGCAGGGTTGCATTGTTTTGCGGATGAGGATCTTGTTGCGCAGAAACAGAAATAGCCCTGAGTAATTTTGAAAACATAATCGCGCGCTTTTGATCGCTCGCCGCTTTCTTATGTTTTATTTGTGTCCATTTATTATGACCAGACATAATGAGTATTGAAGTATAAAAGTAGTGTATAGAAAAAATTGCAACAACTCAATCTATAAGTAAAAGAGATGTTGACTTAATTATATAATACGGTATTATATAAAACAGTAACTTTGAGATAACTATTTTTTTTAAACTCTTTATAAAGGTTGGAGGCTCCATGTGGTCCACGTTTATCATTATCGGATTTTTTATTTTTATCAGCCTGGGCGGGTGGATGGTGTGGAGAGCATTCTCCCCTATCTCTATTTTTGTAAAAAAGTGTTCTTGTGGGAGTTATGTGTTTTTAAAAGTTTTAGATAATGAATATACCGAACAAGGAGATCAAAAAAAGAACTTTACCGAAAAACACCTAGAGTGTTTTGAATGTGGAAAGGAAAGAATAATTTTAAAGGAGAAAAAATTCATCCTCATAGAAGTTGAGGTTTGATTTAGAAGGCCGCCATCAGGCGGCTTTTATATATTTTTAAAGTGCTTGAGTGAGAGTATGTTTTCTTCGTGAGAAAGCACAATACATATGGCATCAAGTTGGTACCCCCGTTTGGAAAGTTCTGGGTTGTTATTTGCATACCATTCGGCAATACGTCTGAATTTAATAAGCTTGTTTTTAGATAGCTGATCTTCTGGAATAAGAGCTCTGGATTCGTTTCCGGAAATATGTGGATAACTTTCCGGAAATCGTTGAGGAAAAGAGGGGGCCTCAAGCATGGTCTTAACTTCTATAAACGTCAAGGTTTTAAGCGGTGATTTTGCTACTATGTCTATTTCACCAAAGGTGGTTCTAAAGTTCTTTGCCAGAATATTATAGCCATTGCCACCAAGATATCCACAGGCAATACTCTCGCCAATAGAACCAATTCTATTGTTATTTCTTGTACTCATATGGGTATATTTAAAATAAGTATGACTAATAACAGAAAACTTATAAAAATTTTATATAATTATACTAGTTTATGGTTCTGTTTTACAACAAATGTTTCACGTGAAACATTTGTTACGGAAATGACCCCCAAAATATGGTTCAAAATGTTTCACGTGAAACATTTTTTATTAAATAATCTGGCAAAAGGGTCTGGCAATTAAATGGTCTAGGTTTTAAGCCATAGGTGAGGTGTGAAACATTTTTGTAAAATGTTTCACACTTGTTTCACACTAAAAATGCATAGTATTAGAGCCGTAGGTGAGTTCTGGCAAAGAGCGTTTCCGCATTTCCGGAAAAATCCGGAAATGCGGAAAATTAGAAAATAGTAAATTCGGTATATAAACAAAGACATAAAACAAACCAAAACAGGATAAGAATTTTTAGGTGTGGGATAGTTGCGTGTGTGGCGTTTCATGATATAGTACCGCTATATGTTAATAGACGAAGTTATTATAAAAGTGAAAGCGGGAAATGGAGGAAGTGGTTTTGTCGCATTCAATAAAAATTTAATGGAGTTGGGGCCAACAGGAGGAAACGGGGGAACCGGAGGGAGCGTATATGTGGAGGGATCTTCTGACCTCACCCTCTTAAATCAATTCAGATTCAAAAAAGAAATTATTGCCCCAGACGGGGGAGATGGTCGCATGCAATTTATAGATGGATCTCGCGGTGAAGATGTGACGGTGCGAGTTCCCGTGGGAACCGTACTCCATAATTTAGATACCAGCGAAGACATAGAAGTTTTACAGATTGGAGAAAAAATTTGTATTGCACGGTGCGGACATGGAGGGAAAGGAAATTTTCTTTTTCGGTCATCGACGAACACCTCACCCAAAGAAGCACAACCAGGAAAACCAGGGGAGCAATTCACGTTTAAATTTGAATTAAAATATATCGCCGACGTGGGACTTATTGGACTTCCGAATGTAGGCAAATCAAGTTTGTTAAACGAACTCACACACGCAAAAACAAAAGTGGCAAATTATCACTTCACTACGCTAGAGCCAAACTTGGGAGTGTATTACGATTTAATTCTCGCTGATCTTCCGGGACTCATTGAAGGAGCCTCTGATGGAAAAGGATTGGGAATTAAATTTTTAAAACATGTGGAACGCACCAAGGTATTATTCCATTTGGTGTCAGCTCAATCAGAAGATGCGGTGGGGGACTATAAAACCGTGCGCGATGAATTAAAAAAATACAACAAAGAATTAATGAAGAAGAGAGAGTATGTATTTTTAAGTAAGAGCGACGAAGTATCTCCAGATGAAATTTCTAAAAAATTAAAACAATTCAAGCGGCATAAAATAAACGCCGTGCCCCTCTCGGTGCTTGATGAGGGAAGTATTAAAAACGTGAAACATATATTAGAAGAAGTGCAGAAAGAAAAAACAAGCACCGTATAGGGGATTGAGAATGAGCTTGATTATTCGTGGAAATGTGATATAATAAAAGATAAGTAAATATCATATACATACATATGAAAAAAGAATCACCTTTGTTTGATTCGGAAGAATCAGCACGCACACACATTCATGAAGGGGAAGATCGTGAGGGCTGGGCGGTAGATAAGAGCCCGCTCATTCCTGAGAAGGAGATAGAGGACGATGAACTCAATCGCCTTGCGAGTGAGAAAAGATTTAAAGATAAAAAAGGAACCTCGTTTATTCCAGAAAATGAACTTATGGATCTGGAGACTGAAAATTTTGAGGATCTTATTTTAGAAGATATTGATGCGCACCAACATGAAAATGAGGATGAAGAGGATGCATCACGAGATGAGTTCAATAAGAAAGGGGAATTTACTTCCGTGAACAAAAATTTCTTGCCAAAAGAAATATATAAAATTAAGCGGAAATATGCGCTCCCAGGCAATGAGTGGAGAAAGCTTTCATTAGAAGAAAAACGAGAGAGAAATAAAAAGAAACAGAAAGAGATAAATGATCTCTATGTGAAAAAAGAGAATCCATTTGAAAAAAGAAAGGCGGCGTAAACATAAAACCCGCTCCGATATATCGGAGCGGGTTTTATGTTTCGTGCGCCCCTGCCCACCGGCAGGCAGACACTAGGAACCTCACATTACTTCGTCTTATAAAATATTGACTTAGATGAAGTCTGGGACTACATCTGCTTAGGGGCTAGAACCCTATACACCTTTTGTGGATGTTCACCAAAGAGTGAATCATAAACAGCCTCCGCGACTTTAATTGGTTCTGCATATATTGGTTTTTCCCCTCCCCACATTTTAGTTCGTTGACTTATCTCCTCAACCGCTTCTCTGGTGTGAGAATTATCATACATTCCCGTGTCAATTCCCCCAGGCCTCACGTCATAGATTTCTATCCCTTCATCTTCTAGTTCTTTTTCAATCCCTTTGATATATCCAACTAAAGCATGTTTAGCCGCGACATGTGTTGTTCCAAAATGATATCCTCTCTCTCCAGACATAGAAGTAATAATACAAATTTTTGATTTATTGCCATTTTGTATCTGCTTGCGAAAGATTGGTATTAATTTCAATAACAACCTGTGTGTTGCGGAGACTATTTTAGATTCAGCGTCAATTAATTCGGGCTGTACTTGTTCAAAAGGAAGATAAATATTATCATTTGGAACTTTATATGCTCCTCCTCCCATACCAATAGACTGGACCCAGTAAAAACATTCTCTTTGTGGCAAATTAGTGACCAATGTGTTCACGCCTTCATCGGTAGTAATGTCTGTAGTAATATAATGGATTAACTCTTCTCTACATCCTAATTTTATAAACCCCTCTTTGATTTTCTTTAGATTCTCCTCTGTTCTAGAAATCATTATTACTTCAATATTTTTCTGAAGAAAATAAAATGCTACTGCGGCACCAACGTTCATTTTATGTTCAATTCCGTCTATGTTTATGCCGTTGTGGGTTGGTTTCCCTTCATATGAATATACGTGGGCTATGGGCTTATATCCGCAACCAGTTATTATTATTGTTGGCTTTTCCATAGATTTTTTTCTTTTAGAATAAACTCCAGGAGTTTTTGAATTATTACTTCGTGCGCCCACTAGGACTCGAACCTAGGACCCTCGAGGTATAAGCTCGATGCTCTAACCAACTGAGCTATGGGCGCATATCTATCTTTAAATGTTTTTAAAATACACTCGTAGCGCTATCGTTGTCTATTCATATCTTGCCCCGTGATATACGAAGTATATTTCGGGGAGCTATGGGCGCATAATTATTTTATAACACTAGCGTATTTTATGAAAAATTCAACAAGGCTTACCTTTTTCACGTTTTCTTTTTATGTTTGTTGTATAGTATACTAGATACTATCTACTAACCACTAATATCTAACCATTTATGGATTGGCTTATCGCGTTTGGTCACAACCATGAGTTGCTCGTATACGGAGTTGCATTTCTTATGATGTTTCTTGAGGGAGACGTTTCCCTCCTATTATTTGGGGCGTTGAGTCGGGGGAGATATCTGAGTTTTTCAACTTTATTCTTTATTGCTTTTGTTGCCACCTTGATTCACGATATGATTTTTTGGCGATTGGGGGAATGGCTTGCAAAACGCGAAAAGAAAAAATACTTTTATTTTGATTTGGATAAATTTGCTGGATTTATGGAACGGTACCGCCCTTTTGCAGGACTGGTGGTAGTTTTCTCAAAATTTGCGTGGAACTTTAACCGCATTATTTTGATCTCAACGGGGTATGTAAAAATTCCTCTCAAAAAAGTGATGCGGTATTCGTTCATAACCGCGCTCTTGTGGCCTTCATTATATATGAGTATTGGATATATGTTTGCCGATCAAACAAACATCTTTAAACAGAGACTTGAGGTTATTGCATTGGGTGTGGCGGGCATTCTCATTCTTCTTATGGTATTTGAACGCTACATTAGAAAAATTGTTGATAAGATATTTTCTGCAAAACTGAATGGGGGAACTGGAGAACATAAATAAGCATTTGTAACTTGTGTTTTGGATAGTATTTTGATATATCTATCACACATAGATTCAGCACCCTTAGCTCAGCTGGTTAGAGCACTTCATTTACACTGAAGGGGTCGTAGGTTCGAATCCTACAGGGTGCACAAATTTTGTTTGCTGGTTAGAGGATAAAACGTCCATAGGGACGTTTTATCCGTTTACACCAAAGGTCACAGGCACGCCCCGTAAAGATATTTAATTTGTTCTTGTCTATAGCTATAGACAAGAATATAATAACTCCACATATTAGGTAATTAACACCTTGTAAATTATCTAACGGGGTGAAAATCCTGTATCGTCCACAATTAGTAGTGGAGTAGGCACTCCCCGTATCACACGAAGTGTTGATATGGGGCATGAACTAGTCCAAGTATTCTGTGTTAGAACAATAATTCTTCCATGATGGATTAATGGATTATTGTTTTTTATATTCTGATATCCGCGCCTATACACAAAGCCAAAGTTTTTGACGATCGTCAAAAACTTTGGCTTTGCTTTGTATCGTGCTCTTTCTGCCGCGGAAATATTATCTATCTACAACGCAACTAAATAAAATAAAACACTCTATATATATAGAGTGTTTTATTTTATTTGTGAGAGATGATTTATAGTGAAAACGTTGTTGGTTTTATTTTGAATTCTTCTATAAGCGCATCAAATGATTCTTTTTCAATTGTTTCTTCGGTCATTAATTTTTGCGCGAGTGCATCAAGTGCTTCTTTGTGTTTATGCAGAATATCTTTTGCCATTTTGTGCGCGGAAGCGAGTAGGTGCTCTACTTCAGCATCAATCTCAGAAGCAACCTTGTCGGAATAATTTCGTTCTGTAGAAATTTCTTTTCCTAAGAAAATTAATTCTTGTGTTTTTCCAAACGTAATGGGACCAAATTTACTCATCCCATATCGCGTGACCATACGGCGCGCAACCTCTGAGGCAACCGCTAGATCATTTGAAGCTCCGGTGCTGATATCTTTAAACGTATTTTCTTCGCTTGCATATCCACCCAGGGTCATCGCAAGGTCAGCGAGAAATTGTTTACGTGTGTGTAGATATCTATCTTCAATAGGAAGTTTGAGGGTATATCCGCCCGCTTGTCCGCGCGCGATAATAGAAATCTTATGCACGGGATCGGCGTCTTTTAATGATGCGGCAACAAGCGCATGTCCCGCTTCGTGATATGCGGTGATTTCTTTTTCTTGTGTGGAGAGAGTGCGTGATCGGCGTTCAGGTCCAAGAAGCACTTTTTCAATCGCTTCATATAAATGTGATTGTTCTATAACTGTTTTATTTTCTCGCGCGGCAAGGATGGCGGCTTCATTCATGAGGTTGGCAAGATCGGCGCCAGAAAAACCAGGTGTGCGCACGGCAATTTGTCTGTAGTCAACATCTTTTGCGAGTGACTTATTGCGTCCGTGAATACGGAGGATCGCCTCACGGTCATTAATGTCGGGAAGATCAAGGGTAACGCGACGATCAAAACGTCCAGGGCGGAGAAGTGCGGGATCTAAAATGTCGGGACGATTTGTTGCGGCAAGCACAATCACGCGTGATTCTTTTTCAAACCCATCCATTTCTACGAGAATCTGGTTGAGGGTTTGTTCACGCTCATCGTGACCTCCTCCCACACCCGCACCACGCTCGCGTCCAATCGCATCTATTTCATCAATAAATAAAATTGACGGAGAGGCTTTCTTTGCGGTGAGGAATGCATCGCGGGTACGGGAAGCTCCCACCCCCACGAACATCTCCACAAATTCAGAAGCAGAGATATGAAAGAAAGGAACGCCCGCTTCTCCTGCAACGGCGCGCGCCAAGAGTGTTTTTCCTGTTCCTGGCATACCGAGCAAAAGAACACCCCGAGGAATTTGAGCTCCCGCGTCTGCGTATTTTTTGGGATTCTTTAAAAAGTCCACGACTTCAATTAATTCTTGTTTTACTTCCTTGAGTCCTGCCACATCGGCAAACGTAACCTTGTCTTTAAAAGGAGAGAATAATTTTAGATTTGAACGCCCAAAGTTCATAGCTTGTGATGCGCCCGCGCGCGCTTGGCGGAAGGTAAACCAAATGAACACGCCAATAAGAATAATAGGAAGGAGCGAAGGAAGAAGAATATTCATCCAAAGTTTCCATCCTGAAGGATCCTTCATCTCAAGGGGAATTTGTTGCAGTGTTTTTGCCTCCACACCATAGTTTTTGAGTGTTTCAGAGAGTCCCGCTTCGGTTTCTTTTTTTGTTGTTCCCTCGGTCCCATCTTTAAATGTTGCGGTGACTGTGTTTTCTTCAACGGTGATATGAGTTACTTCTTGTGAGTTTATTTTATTCGCAAGCTCGTTTAAGGTGATATCTCTTGGAGCGGTTGAGGAAGAAAATAAAGACGCAAACACAATCATAATACCCACAAAGGCGAGTATTACGATAAGGATGTTTTTGATAAATGATTTAAATAAAATACGCATGTGATATAAATTTTTAGTCTTACTACGGACGATAACCACATTACTGTAACTCAGAATACCGCGAAATTCAAATGAGAGATGCGGCGCCTATTCCATATATATAGTATATAGAATATAATAAAGAGAATTAATGTTACTGGGTATGCCCGGTAATACAACAACGATTTAAATTACTAATCACGTATGTAATCGAGTATACTAACAGACAGAAATTAAAATTATTTTTAATCATAACAATGGGTGTGCGTTGCACATATCGTTGTTGATATACTGGGTATGAATGCAGATTTTTTTAGCGGTTTGAATAAACAACAACTTACTATCATTGGGGTCGTAGGAATACTCATTCTGTTGGTGATACTGGGTCTTACGGGAATTATTCCTATTTTTAAATCAAGTCAATCACTTGATCCGAATTTCCCCACGGGAAAAATTACCTTGCAGGTATGGGGGGTGGGGGATGAAGCGGCTGCTTTTAAGGGAATTTCTGAGTCATATCAGGCCCAACCAGTTTCCAAAAGTGTTTCAGTACAATATACAAAATTTGATTCTGTGACTGCATATGAAAAAGCATTAGTGACCGCGCTTGCCGAAGGACAAGGCCCCGATATTTTTATGGTGAAAAATTCTTGGCTTCAGAAAGATGCGGCAAAATTGCAACCTGCCCCAGTGGGCATGGTGTCTCCTCTTATGGTGAGCCAGGCATTCCCGCAAGCGGTATATAAAGACATGGTACTCACCGCAAGCGACAATCAAGCATATGTATTTGCGCTCCCACTTCATTTTGACGCGCTTGCACTACTCTACAATAAAGACATTTTCAACACGAAAGCGATAATTTATCCTCCAAAAACATGGGATGAGGTAGTGGGGCTTATTCCTACACTGCGGGAAATGGATGCGCAGAAAAATATACAAGCATCTCCAATCGCTCTGGGAACGGCGCGAGGCGTTTCTAATTTTGATGATATTTTACCACTCCTTATGATGCAATCGGGGGCAACGCTCAATACTGCAAACGGAGTGGTGTTTGATGATCCAGCTCAGAAAGCAACTTCTTTTTATTTACAATTTGCGAATCCAGTGAATCCCTATTATTCATGGAGCGACACCATGGGTTCTGCGCGTGATGCATTCGCGGCGCAAAAGGTGAGTATGCTCATTGATACTCACAGCGCGCTTGCAGAAATTAAATCAAAAAATAATTTTATTCAGATTGGAGTTGCTCCCGTGCCACAACTTTCTGCTCGACCACAAGATGCTCAAACGTTAGCATCCTATTGGGGATTAGGGGTTTCTCGTCAATCAAAACAGGCATATGTGGCATGGCACTTTATACGGTTTGCAACCATGACTCCAGACGTAAGTAAGGCGTATGTTCAAGCGACACAAAAACTTCCCGCCCTTTTATCTTTGATAGATGCCGATAAAAATGGAGAGAATGGAGCGTTTCTAAAAAGCTTTTTAATCGCGCGCACATGGATACGACCAGATGATGAGAAAATGAAGGATGTTCTCGGACGCATGATTGATAACGTCGCAACAGGAAAGACAACGTTGTCGCAGGGAGCGCGGGCGGCGCAGGAAGAAATTAATGGAAACTAAAAACTAGCGACTCGTTTTTAGATTTGCTATACTAAAGATAATATTTATGAAACGATTTATATTTGGTATCACCGCGCTGTTTTTGGGGCTTTCTGCTCTGTCTGTGTTTGCGCAAACAGAAGAGGGGCTGGTTATCTGTGGGGGATACAACCAACCTGAGTGTACCTATAATGACGTTATCCCCACAATCAATAACATTATCAATAAGGGATTGATGTTTATTGTTATTCCTATACTCACCATACTCATTATTATTGGGGGATTTAAAATGCTCACTGCCGCAGGGAATGAATCAAAATATAAGAGCGGCCTTGATATGATAAAAGGAGTGGTGTGGGGATTTGGATTTGCATTGCTTGCGTGGGTTGTGGTGCAAACAATTATTTCATTCTTAGGTTTGACTACAAATTAATATAGGTATTAAATAAAGACATGTATTTTTCTATAAAAAACAAAGCACGGAGTATATATATACTATTTATCTTCTTATTTCTTGGCGCGCTCTCTGTGGGAGCTCAAAACGTGACCATGCTTACCAACCCACTTGATCCCAATGGTACGGGTACACTCTCTGATCTCTTGAGTAAAATCATCTCCTATTTGACCATGATTTCTATTCCGATAATTACCATTATGGCGCTCTATGGAGGGTTTCAGATGTTGGTGGCTCAAGATAATGCAACAAAATTTGAGAATGGAGTAAAAACATTGAAGCACGCGGCACTCGGAGCGGCAGTGGTTATTGTGGCGGACGGAGTTCTCTATGTGGTACAAAGTATATTATCATTAACATAATTGTATGAAGTATTTAAAGACAATCTTTTTTTCCGTCGGGGTGTTTATGTTGGCTCATGCCACCTATGCGCTCGGTAATAATCCAGCGCCCACGTCTCCTATTAAGAGTGCGGGTGATGTGGAAAATTGGCTTGTGGGAATTACCAAATGGGGATTTTGGGTTTTCTTTATCCTCGCAGTGGGATTTATTCTCCTCGCCGCCTATAAATATTTGATGGCAAAGGATAATGAAACAGAGGTGAAGAAAGCGACTGCATCTCTCAAAAACGCAGTTATTGCTATTGCAATTGCATTAGTATCAGCGGGTGTTTCATCTATTGTGGATTCTATTTTAAGAACTCAATAATATATTTTTATGAAAAAACTTTTATTTATTTCATTCTTTCTTGTAATAAGTCTCGGGGTGGTATTACATGTTCCCCAACTGCTTTCTCCTGGTTATGCACAAGCGAGTGTTATTAATCCATTTGAGAATGATCCAAATATGAAATCACCCATCACCACTGTGGGGGATCAGGGTTCCGGAGTCATTGGGTTGATTGTGGTGATTATAAAATGGATGTATACACTGTTCTTTATTGTGGCGGTTGCGATGATTTTATTGGCGGCGTATAACTTTGTGCAAGGAGGAAGTAATGAGAAGCTTGTAGAGACCGCAAAAAAACAATTGAAATGGGCGGTGGTTGCAATCGCAGTTGCTTTAGTCGCAACGGGAATAAGTATGGTGGTACAAGATTTTCTCGTTACGGGAGGACAATCTTCAGCGCCGGCATCAACACCAACGCCGACACCAACATTGCCTCCATTACCGACCACATAAGGCAGGAGTTGGATTTTTAAATAAAACGGTATATAATAAAAATATAATTATTAAATAACATATGAAAAAAATATTTGTATCAATCGCAATGGCACTCGTTTTAGGAGTGATGTTTGCACCAGCAGTGTTAGCTATCGGACCAGGAAGTATCCCAACCCCAAAAGATGTGGGAATCGCGCAGACGGGACCAAATAGCGTGACCGGATGGGTGGGTGTTGTATTGACCGTTGTAAAATGGTTCTACACCATCATCTTTATCGTTGCTATCGCGATGATATTACTTGCCGCGTTCCATTTTGTGACCAGTAAGGGAGATGCTACAAAAACAAAGACTGCAAAGAGTGAATTGTTATATGCAATCGTGGGAATCGCCGTTGCATTACTTTCATACGGAATTGTGTCATTTGTACAGAATTCAGTTACAAACCAGTTGACCTACTAAAAAATTGAGTCAAAAATAAAAAAAGCCCCGCGTCCAGCGGGGTTTTTGTTTTGTATAAAATGTAAATTGTTTATTAGTAGCCGCCGAGTTCTGCAAATCTTGCGGCTGATTTGTATCCGTACCAGGCGTAAATACGAATCTCATTTTCGCCAAGATTCTTGACACAGATTTTATCTATGCCATCCATCTTTGAATTTGAGATTCTCCTTCCAGGAGTCTCCTCCAGATCTTTTAATGTTCTTCCTTTATTTATTCTGGTTATGCGGCTTTTGCCACTAGGATCAGAATACCTGAGTGTATAACCGATGAATCTTAAATCTCCGAACTCAACAAACACTGAATCTCCGGGGTTGATGACATATACTCCACCGAAGTTACCAATGATTTTGTTGAGTGATATTGGATTCCAGAGACTCCCTAGGGGAGGTGGGGCTGGTGGTTCGCTCTGCTGTTTCGCCGCTACCCGTTCTTTGTAATCATTCTGACGGTTTGCACCGTCTTTTTCATTAGCTTTCTTTCCGAGGAAGAAAAGCCCAACAAGGAGGATAATTATGCCGATGATTGTTATTGTTTTTTTTAGTCCTTTCATGGTTTAGGTCCTCCCTTCTTAGAGTTATTTGTATTAATTGCAACGGCGGGATTTTTTCCACCACTGTTTCCCATGAATAGAACATTGTTACTATTTCCAAACATGGACAGGGCGAGATTTCCCATGGCTTCTTGTGAAGGATCGTCGCCGGTTGTTTCTTTTATTGCTGTTCCTATTGCCACAAGAACATCTTTTTTTACAGCTATTTCGTTCAACGCAGCTTCCTTATTCATTCTTGCTATTGTTATTCCTTCTTTGGCTTCTTCAACCTTAGCGTCTGGTCTCATCTCTGGATTGTAATCGGAGACAATTATTCCGAATTTTTCAACTAGATGGGCGCCATTAACAGTTCCCTGGACATCGGTGAGAGCCTCAACATTATTTTTTAAATCTGTTGCAATTGTTTTTGTGGAGTTGATCAAGGTTTCGTATGTTGAATTTTTGTTGGTGCTAGCAAAGTCTTTGATAGTGGCCTTGAATTCAGGCTCTACCATATTGAAAAACAGGTCGGAAACAGTTTTTAGATGTTCTTTAGTGACCTCCTTTTCAACTTTTCCACACTTACGAAGAGTTTCAGACATATTGTTTGGAGAAAAACTTGTTGCTATTCCAAGGTTTGTTCTAATACTAACCCCGTCATTCGGATAGAGAACATCTTTTATCTCTCTGACTATTTTTTCTTCTCCTCCAAAAACAGGAACTATTTCTTCCCAAAACCACACAAAAGCGAGTCCTCCTTTGTAGTAGGGAATTTCCACATCATTTTTTATAGACTCCTTGTCCAGAACATACGTATGGAGACTATATCCCTTACGTTCATATACGCCGAGAATTCTTTTAATGAAAAAGTTGGGATATGTGGTGGTTTCTTTTAATGCAGAAGCTGTTAGTACTATTACTATTCCCAGCGAAATCATTATAGGAATGAAAAGCTGGAGTTCTCCGAAAATGAACGATGTGCCGACAAGAAGAATAAGAAATATTACAGGCAGAATGAAAAAGAATACAAATTTTGTAGACGTAGAGACTCTACGCGGTTTGTTCTTTTTCACTAACTTTTTAGTTTCTTTTGCCTGTTTTTTTGCAGATTTCTTTGCCTGTTTTTCTCTTCTTTTTGTTTCTTTGTAATCCATTTTTCTGAGGTACTTATCTCGATCTAGTTTTCCACTCTCTATTCTTCTAGATTCTTTCATTTCCCTCATTCTAATTCGATATTCCAAATATCGGTCAAGAAGTGATGATTGTTTGTTTCCCATTTGTACCTCCGTACGTTTTTATTTTACATTTTATTGTTTAATTATTCACCCAAAACACGGAATGTTCTGGGTGAATAATTAAACAGAGTTGTCAAAGTAACTGACTATATTATAGCATATAATATAGCATTTTGTCAACGTCCATACAGAAAGAGTGGATAAGAGGGGAATAAGCAGGAAATGGCTTAAAATAAGGTGATTTTATATATCTTTATAAATAAAATAATTATTCAGCTGATTTTTAAGAAATCTGTGCCCCGAACCACTTTTAAGAAAGTCCTCCCTCTTCTTTGCGTCTTGTATATGTATATATGCCTCATAGTAGATGAGAATGAGTGGTCGTCTGTTTTTTGTTGAAATAACTCGCCCATCAATATGAGTCTTTAATCTCTCTTTCAAATTAGACGAGTATCCAATATACAATTTATTATCTTTTTTACTATGAAGAACATACACAAAAAACATAGTAGTAAAATTATTTTATAACAGTATAAAGCAGTGAAACGTAAAATAAAATTGTTCCAATTTTATCACGTTCCAACCCCGTGAAACGTAAACACCGCCTTTTGGGCGGTGCGCGTTTTTTACGGGGTGGGGGCGGAGAGACTCGAACTCTCACACCTTGCGGCACAGCGTCCTAAGCGCTGCGTGTATACCAGTTTCACCACGCCCCCGTATAATTATTGGATTCTACCTCTTTTTGATTTGTTTTCAAGCAGCATAAGGTTGAAAAAATACTCCGTGATGATATAGTGGTCATATTCGTTTTATCATTAATTAATAAATCAATGTTGTATTACATTATTTTTATTCCGATTGGAATCGCGGTGATTTATACGGCGTTTCTTATGGGATGGCTCAATAAGCAGTCTTCAGGCAATGAAGAGATGCAGAAAATATCAAAAGCAATTCAAGTTGGCTCACGTGCCTATCTGAATAGACAATATCGCACCGTAGGAATTGTTGCGGTGGTATTGTTCTTGGTTATTGCGTTGGCGCTGGGATGGGTTATGGCACTTGGATTTCTCGTAGGAGCGCTTATGTCTGCGCTTGCGGGATATATCGGTATGAATGTGTCAGTCCGTGCGAATACAAAAACAGCACAAGCGGCTCACAAGGGAATTGGAAAAGCGCTCTCTCTTGCGTTTAAGGCAGGATCAGTGACTGGATTGCTTGTGGTTGCTTTGGGACTTTTAGCGGTCGCGGGATTTTATATTATAACGGGCTATAACGCGAATGCGTTGATTGGTCTTGGATTTGGTGCAAGTTTAATTTCTATTTTTGCTCGTTTGGGAGGGGGAATTTTTACCAAAGCGGCAGATGTGGGAACAGACTTAGTAGGAAAAATAGAAGCAGGAATTCCAGAAGATGATCCTCGCAATCCTGGCGTTATTGCAGACAATGTGGGAGATAATGTGGGAGATTGTGCGGGTATGGCGGCTGATTTATTTGAAACCTATGCGGTCACCTTAGCGGCGGCAATTCTTTTGGGTTCCACCTTTACCTATATCAAAGGAGAACAAGTGCTCTTTCCGTTAGTATTGGGTGGCGCCGCCATTATCGCCTCCATCATTGGAACATTTTTTGTACGTACTGATAAGCATGAGGCAATCATGAATGCGTTGTATAAAGGATTGGCGGTATCGCTTGCGGTTTCAGCGGCATTATTCTATGCAGCATCGGCAATCTTCTTCCCTGATATGACATGGAGTGTATTTATTCCAGCGCTTACGGGATTGTTGGTGACTGCGCTTATGGTGGTGGTCACCGATTACTATACCGCGAAAAAATATAAACCTGTGCGTGGTATTGCAGAAGCATCAGAATCAGGACATGGTACAAATATTATCATGGGACTTTCTGTGGGGATGAAGTCAACTTTTATTCCTATTCTTATTATTTCTGCGGGCATCTTGGTTTCTTTCTTAAGTTTTGGAGTGTATGGAGTTGCGCTTGCGGCAACCGCGATGCTTTCTGTAGCAGGAATTATTGTGGCGATTGATGCGTTTGGTCCGGTGACTGATAATGCGGGTGGTATTGCAGAAATGACAAAGGCGCATGAAGATGTGCGAAAAATTACCGATGCATTAGATGCAGTGGGAAACACAACCAAGGCAGTCACGAAAGGATATGCGATTGCTTCTGCGGGACTTGCGGCACTTGCATTGTTTGCGGGATTCACCGGAGAAGTTGCAAAATTATTTGGCGCGCCGAGCGCTGATGCATTGGCGGGATTGTTTGATATTACCAACCCGTTTGTATTAGTGGGGTTGTTGATTGGTGCTTCTATTCCATACTTGTTTAGTTCTATTGCGATGAAGTCGGTTGGAAAGGCGGCGGGAGTTTTGGTGGTAGAAATTCGCAGACAGTTCAAAGAGATAAAAGGAATTATGAATGGGAGCGCACAACCAGAATATGATAAAGCGGTTGATATTGTGACGAAGGCGGCACTAAAAGAAATGATTGTGCCTGCGTTATTGCCTATTGTGGCGGTGTTGATTGTAGGATTTGGATTTAAATATCTTGCGACGTTACTCTTTGGTTCAGCGGGACCACAAGTAGGCATGGTGGTTGGCGTACAAGCATTAGGAGGACTCTTAATTGGAACGATTCTCTCTGGATTGTTTGTGGCAATCTCCATGACCTCAGGAGGAGCCGCGTGGGATAACGCAAAGAAATATATTGAAGATGGAAATTATGGAGGAAAAGGATCGGATGCGCACAAGGCGGCGGTCACGGGGGACACCGTGGGAGATCCGTATAAAGATACGGCGGGTCCTGCAATCAATCCGCTTATTAAAGTGGTGATGATTGTGGCATTGTTAATTGTGCCGTTCCTCTAATAGATATTTCCACACGGTATAAAAATGAAAAAGACCACTTGTAATCGAGCGGTCTTTTTATAAACAAAATGCCGCGCGAGGCGGCACAGGACTGAGTTGATTTTCTCAACAAGTTTTTTTAGGGTCTATTCCAAAAATAATTTCTACCCCTCTTACTACGATATAGAGGATGCAAGAAATTATAAAAGCGAGGAATATTCCTCCCCAAAAAAGGATGTTTCCTAAGGATTTCATCTTACACCTCATTTAATATTCTATAAAAAGCATACTGTGGATGGAGCCAGAATGCAAATTTATTTATTTTGTTCCTCTGCGTTTGCCATGAAACGCTTTGTGTATATCTCGGAGTTGTTTGTTAGTGATGTGAGTATACACTTGTGTGGTAGCAATATTTGCATGACCAAGAAGTTCTTGCACCGATCGCAAATCTGCGCCATTAGAAAGAAGGTCGGTCGCAAATTGATGGCGGAGTTGATGGGGAACCACTTTTCCTAATATGCCTGCTTTGGTAGCATAGAAACGTACGAGTCGTTGAATGGTTCGGGGGATAATGCGTCCCAACACTTTTGGATTTTTTGCTTTACTCAGGCTTATAAATAATGCTTCGTCTGCGTCCCCACGTTTATCAAGATAGGCGCGCAGGGCTGTTTGCGCGCGTGGAGAAAGAAATATAACCCGAAGTTTTGCTCCCTTTCCACGTACAGTGAGCTCTCCTCGTTCTATGTCTATATACCGCGAGAGAGAACAGAGTTCTGAAACACGGAGTCCGGTAGAAAAAAGTGTTTCTAAAATAGCGCGATCACGAAGCACGCGCAGGGAATCACCTTGAGGGGCACTGAGAAATCTTTCTAAATCAGCATATTCAATAATTTCTATTTGGCGTTGAGGCACTTTGGGGAGTTCTATTTGTTCGGGAAGCACAGAAACAGAAATATTTTGTTTAATAAGGTATTTGAGAAAATTGCGGATTGCAATACTGTAATAAGCTTGCGTGTTGCGCTTTAAATAGGCATCGGCATTTAATTTTTTGCGCGCCAGAGAAAGACGAAATTGTTTTACGGTATGTTGGGTAATATCTGTGAGGTCTTTGATGTTCTGATCTTTTACAAATGTTTCAAGATAGCGACGATAATTCAGTACGGTTTTGGGGGAACGGTTTTTTTCTACCTCAAGGTAATCAATATAGTCTTGAATAAGGTTTTTTATATTCATAAAAAGGAGTAAGTAGTATGTATTATGTATTATGGAAAGTCCTTACTACTTAATACAAACCCCTTAATACTATTGTGATAAATTTTATCACAATTATTGTGCGACAGAAAGAGGTTGGGTAAGTTTACAAGTGTGGTGAAAAGAGTTAGTCTTGCCTTAGAATTTTAATTCACAAAATAGGTCATAAATAAAGGGAGAATTTTATGAAAAGCCTGGTTCTTGGGGAACATATTTTTAAATCAATTAAAGAGGCGGAATTAGACGACTCAACGATAGTACGTCTTTTCTCTCCAGAAAACTTGAAGATGTTTGTGAGTTGGTTGGATGGAATCAGAAAGGTAGAAATTGGTCCAATAGAATTTATAAGGCCATTAAGCGAAGAGAACATTGCGTATGATTCATGGTATAGTGGGCTGAAAGTATTTGATGAATCTAAAATTCACCTTATATCCATTAATGATTTCCCCGAAGAATATAGGACAAGTCCTATACGAATACTTATAGGAAAAGTTCCAGAGGACGTTCCTTGTCTCGCATACGGATGGTATCATGCACATTTTTTCTGTCTCTATCAATATCTTATTAATTCATGGAACAAGGAATTTCGTTATATAGCCACTGGTACATACTTCAAGAATCAAGACATTCTCACTTGTATGGTATATAACGGGGAGAATTGGATCCCTAAAGAGATATCCCTTAATGATCCCATGGGCCCAAAAGATAGGATGATATTTCAGGCTATTTAGTTTTGTTTTTTGTTTTTTTCCGTCCCCGTTGCAAGCGGGGACATTTATTATATGCGGTATAATTATATTGACTTTTAGCTCTCTTTACGGTACACTACTCACATATGTTGACTACTCGAAAAAAGCAAAATGTTATAAAAGAGATCCAGAAACATGACACAGATACCGGTTCAGCAGAAGTGCAGATTGGTCTTTTGTCACGCGGCATAGAAGAACTTACCAGCCATCTCAAAAAAAATCAGAAAGACAATAGTTCTCGCCGAGGACTTTTGAAGATGGTCTCAAAACGCCGCAAATTACTTGACTTTTTAGCGCGTACTGATGAGAAAGCATACGGTAAATTGATCAAAAAACTGGGGCTCAAAAAATAAGCCATGCTCTATAACCGCGACCAACGGGTCGGTGTATTCATTGATATCCAAAATTTATATCACTCCGCCAAGAATTTGTATAAGGCGCGGGTAAATTTTGCGGCATTATTAAAAGAAGTACTGGGGGATAGAAAACTTATTCGGGCTATTGGCTATGTAGTAAAAAGCGACACCTCGCTGGGCGAGCAGTCGTTTTTTGATGCATTGGAAAAAGCGGGAATTGAACTTCGTATTAAAGACCTACAGATATTTGTGGATGGAAGTAAAAAAGCAGATTGGGATGTGGGATTGGCCGTTGATGCAATCCGTATGGCTCAGTCGCTTGATGTGGTGGTTTTAGTCACGGGCGATGGCGATTTTGTGCCACTCGTGGAATATCTCAAATGGGGCAACGGATGCCATGTGGAGGTGGCGTCGTTTGGCAGAAGTACCTCCTCAAAACTCAAAGAATCAGCGGATTTGTATATTAATTTAGAAGAAAGCAATCGCTTGTTAATCCGTGGCGGTGCGCATAGAAACAAAAACAAATATGAACCTAAAAAATAAAAAAGAATTTAGTATCCCATTCTTCGGTCGCGACATCACCATGACGGTTTCTGATTTAGCGGGACAAGCAAATGCGGCAGTGATTGGTCAATATGGAGACACCACCGTATTAGTAACCACCGTAATGGGAAAGGAGGATCGGGCAATTGATTTTTTTCCTCTCACTGTTGATTACGAAGAACGGTTTTATGCTGCAGGAAAAATTTTAGGAAGCAGATTTATGCGTCGTGAAGGACGTCCGTCGCTTGATGGAATCCTTTCGGGACGTTTAATAGACAGAACCATTCGCCCGTTATTTAATGAGCGATTGCGTCGCGATGTACAGGTGGTTATTACCGTGCTTTCCTATGATGAGCAAAATGACCCTGATTTTATTGCATTATTGACCGCTTCAACCGCGCTCTCTATTTCCGATATCCCGTGGGCGGGTCCTGTGGCAGGGGTGCGTGTGGCATACACCGGTAAAGATATGGTGATAAATCCTACAGGCACGCAAGTACAAGAATTACTTATTCAGAAAGGAACAAGCGAAGCATTTTTTGCGGGAGTTGCAAATAAAATAAATATGATTGAGTTGGAAGGACGAGAAATTCCTGATACGCAGGTACAAACTATTTTTGAAGAAGCTCAGAAACACATCACAGAGCTTGTGGCATTCCAGGAGACCATTATAAAAGAAGTTGGTAAAACTAAAACTGAAGTTGCCTTGGTGCAAGATGATGCCGCCCTCGCAACAGCGGTTCGTTCGTTTGCGTATGATAAATTACAGACTGCGGTGTATGCGAAAGATGGAGAAACACGGGGCGTGCAGATGAAAGAAGTGAAAGAGGGATTGTATGCGCATCTCACGGGTTTAGGATTTGAAGACAAAGACGGAGCTGATCGCATATTAGAACAACTTATCAACGAGGTGGTTCATATAAATATTCTTGAAAAAGAAAAGAGGCCAGATGGAAGAAAAATAGATGAGCTTCGTCCGTTGTATGCGGAAGTTGGTCTTTTAAAAAGATTACATGGATCAGCGGTGTTTTTCCGCGGACAAACACAATCATTAGCCGTGACCACATTGGCTGCTCCCGGAGCAGAACAATTAGTGGAAACCATTGAGAGCACCAGCAAGCGTCGGTTTATGTTGCATTATAATTTTCCTCCCTATGCGACCGGAGAGGTGGGACGTGTGGGAGCACCCGGACGTCGGGAGATGGGACACGGCGCATTGGCAGAAAAAGCGTTACGCGCCATGATTCCGACAAAAGAAGTATTTCCGTATACGATTCGCGTGGTATCAGAAATTGTTTCTTCAAATGGATCATCGTCTATGGCATCGGTGTGCGCGGCAACGTTATCACTGATGGATGCGGGAGTTCCCATTGAAAAACCAGTAGCTGGTATTGCGTTAGGACTCGCAACTCATCAAGGATACAATCCTACCCACACCTCAAATGAATTTAAGGTATTTACTGACTTACAAGGATTTGAAGATCACTACGGTGATATGGATTTAAAAATTGCAGGAACCAAAGACGGCATCACCGCAATTCAAATGGATTTAAAAATACAAGGAATTACTCCCGCGATTTTTGCAGAAGGAATTCGTCAAGCGCGAGATGCTCGCATGAAAATTTTGGATGTGATTCAAAATGTGATCCCAGCTCCTCGTAAAGAACTTTCTCCATTTGCGCCTATTATTAGTATTTTACAAATTAACCCAGATCAAATTGGATTGGTGATTGGAGCGGGAGGTAAAATGATCAATGGCATTATTGAGCAATATGGTTTAGAAACGATTGATATTGATGACGATGGGGGAGTCTTTGTGGCTGGATCTGATCGTGAAAAAGTACAAGCAGCCGTGGAATATATTAAGGGACTTACGAAAGAATTTGTGGTGGGAGAAGTAGTGAGCGGAGAGGTTATAAAACTATTAGACTTTGGTGCCATTGTAGATTTGGGTGGTGGAAAGGATGGTATGATTCATATTTCGGAAGTGAAAAATGGATTTGTGGACAAGATTACTGATGTACTGAAAATGCATCAAATGGTAACCGCAAAAGTGGTGAAAGTTGAAGAAGGGAAGATTGGACTTTCTATTAAAGCACTGGGCCCAGCCACTCCTGCGGCACACACGCCACATGCGGCAAAGCCAGAGTTGTAAACATAATTACAAAAACGATATACTATACAGACAGCAGCTCTCAAGGAAGGAGCTGCTGTTTTGTTTTTGATGTCCGTGCATATTCACAAAGCCAAAGTTTTTGACGATCGTCAAAAACTTTGGCTTTGTTCTGAAGAACTTTAATTTAACTTCTCTTCTGTATTACTCCTCATTCTTATTTAATGTATACTATATATGCATATACCAACATATGAAATCTTTTGTTAACCATCGTTCTTCCTTCACCCTCACCCGCCTTCGTTCACTCCGTTCACTATGGCGAGGCAAGTCGGCATCCTCTGCATCATTTACTCTGATAGAATTATTAGTTGTCATCGGCATCCTCGCTATCCTCACCGCCGCAGTTGTCCTCGTGTTAAACCCCTCAGAACTCTTAAAACAAGGCAGAGATAGTACCCGTATGACGGATCTCGCTTCTCTCCATAAAACCATACAGCTTCTGTTGACACAGAATCCCTCTCTCTCCTTAGGCACGGCGTCTACCGTCTACGTCTCTCTCCCGGATACCTCCTCTACTTGTGCCAACCTGGGTCTTCCCTCCTTACCGTCTGGCTATACCTATAGTTGTGTGCCTCAAGCCTCTTCGACCCTGATCAATAGCTCAGGCTGGCTTCCTATAGACTTCACCTCAGCTATCCAATCTATGGCGAAGCTTCCGATAGATCCCTCGAATACCTCTTCGACTTCTCTGTATTATACCTATACCCCCAATCCTATAACGCAAACCTATGAACTCACCAGTATTCTAGAATCTATCAAATATAGACTGGGAGGATCCTCAGATAAAGTCTCTAGTGATGGCGGAGATACCTCCTATACCTATGAAAAAGGAACCAATCTCTCCTTAAGTCCTCTCACTGATACAGGACTCGTCGGCTACTGGAAGTTTGATGAAGGAACAGGGACACAAGCGATGGATTCTAGTGGGAATGGGAATACGGGGACGTTAATTAATAGTCCAACCTGGCAGGATCCATCTAATTGTAAGGTGGGGAGATGTTTATTATTTGGATCCAACAACAAGTCTGTGATAACGAACGCGACTAATTTATTTGATATTGATAATAAAGATTTTTCTATTTCTGGTTGGTTTTATGTCCCCACAGGAATTGATGCGAACTGGACGGGGATACTTATCGGAACAACGTATACTTCTGGGTATCAGTTGGCAGAAGGAAGATTTTTCTCGGGATCTGGGACCCCTCTTTATTTAAATTTTGTAAATAACATTCCAAGAAATACATGGTATCACCTAGTGGGAGTTCACGACTCCAATACCAAGACGGGATACATATATATAAACGGATTATTAATTACATCTGGTTCATATTCTGGGAGTCTTCCAATAAGCAACCATGTGGTGGCTATTCACAGAGAATCGGGGTATGCATATAATGATGTAATGGATGATATTCGTATTTATAATAGAGTACTTTCTAGATCAGAGATTACGGCACTTTATAACGCAACCAGATAATACAAAACCCCCGCACATGCGGGGGTTTTGTATTCGTCGGTGAAATTTATATTACAGAAGCTCAATCTTAAGAGGGCGCTTTCCGAAATCAATTGCTTGTTCTTTACTACCCATCCACACGTCAACGATTTGGACTCCATCGTATCGAGGATTCATGCGATCTTCAACAGTAAAGATTTTATCTCCGAACATTTTTGGAATACGAAACTTTGAACCGATTGGTAAAAAGTTTGCGGCGGCAACTCCATCACGCACGGTGCTTCCTGATGCGGTGACGAATGGAGTATCGTCGGTTTCATCAGGACTACTTGAATATGCGGTGACCCACACATCCAAAGGTTGTGATTTTACCACAGGAGCCACAAAGGTTTGTCCAACGATAGTTGGTGTTTCCATTACTGCGTCATTATGTACTACCTGATTTATGTGAGCGGCAGTAATAGCAGAAAATCCCTGCGCTTGTGTATGAAGTGCGTATAACTCATTCAATGCGCTTGTTTCGCCTCCGTTCCCCGAAGTAAGCCCTACAAAAGAGGTGGTAATTGAAGCGATAAGTGCAACTAATAATGCGAGACGTTTACCCATATATGTATAGTTAGTATAGTTTCAGATTGCGACACATGGTGATAGGGGCCTGTGTATTTTTCGTCACATATTAAGCCACTATTTTGATGTTTTTCAATCTGGGGAGTTATAGAAAGCCTCTTTAAAAGGCTCTATATAACGCAAAATTCCGCCTCTGCGGAACTGTATTACAATTATAGTCCCCTTTGTCAGGAAGTCAAGGACGAGACGGGGTGGCTGTGGATAAGTTTTGCCGGGTAGTGTTTTGGCCCGTTATACCCAAAAAGAGAGAAATATGACAATAGATAAGGAAATAAGCCATTATTCTAATTGGTACTAGTTTCACTTGTCCCCATTTTAGGGTATAATGGGTGTATTATGACTGAATTTTATAGCCGAGCGATTGTGATAGGGAGAGAGGAGGTGGGTGAAATGGATAGTATTATTCATCTTTTTACAGAGAAGTATGGAAAAGTAGTGGCTCGGGCTCGAAGTCTACGGAAAATAACCTCAAAATCCTCGGCTCATCTCCAGCTCCTTCAGTTTGTGCAGATACGTTTTGTATCATCAAAAAAAGGAGGAGGATTTATTATTATGGATGTATTGTGGGATGAAGATATACCACAAGTATCACCTCAGACCCGCGGAGTGCTCCTTCCTATTGTTCGTGCACTGGATGCGCTTCTCGGAGAGGCTCAAGTTGAATCACAGTTGTGGACTCTTTTAGAAACAGCATGTAAAGAACCGTATGCGGGTCATGATGTTGCACGCGTGATGTTGCATATTTTGGGATTTAATCCAGAACACGCGACGTGTGGGGTGTGTGGAAAAAAACCCGTGCATGGATTTGTGGTTGGAAGTGATCGCTTTATATGTGCATCATGTACTTCTCAATTACCCACGGATGCGTTAGTATTAGAGATATAGATGGTAATTTTTAATTCTTAATTTCTAATTTCTATTAAATGTCTAAAGAATTATTTTATTATCTACAAGAATAAAAATTTAAAATTAGAAATTTAAAATTATCTTACACCATGTCCCTAGAAGATCTTGAAAAAGAATTATATGGTCAGCGTCCAACGCATACCTCTACACCAAACCCTGTTTCACAAAACAAAGAGACGCCCACAAGCAACCCTTCGCGGTTTGATCCGTGGGGAACCGGAGGAGCACAAACAACGTTATCACGTGATACGAACGCGCCACACACAAATTCGACACAAAAAACGGGAGTGATGGGGCGGGGGATTCTATTGGGAGGAATTATTGTGTTGCTGGTTCTCATGGGATTTGCGGGGTATTATCTCTATCAATATTTCACCACAAAGGATATTGTGCTTTCTATTGCTACCCCAGAAAAAATTTCTGTGGGAGAGCCGTTCACCGCGAAGTTGTCGTTTGAAAATATTTCCACGAAAAAACTTATTGCTCCTAAAATTTCACTTGCACTTCCCGAGGGGGTGGTGTTTGTAGACTCCCCAGACAAACGAACTCAAGAAGCAGATATCCACGATGTGAATCCACAAGAAACAATCCAAATGGAATATGCGCTCTTGGTGGTAGGGAAGTCACAACAGGCGTATGAACTAGATGGAAGTGTTTCGTATGGATATGAGTCTGCATCTCTTGCGAGCCGTTTTGATAAGGGTGTTTCTACCTCTTTGGTGGCGATGGATACGGTGTTAGGGTTAGAGGTGACCGCTCCGGAAAAAACAATAAATGGAGAAGAATTTGATATCAACACTCGGTATCAAAACACGAGCGATCATGATCTTGCCAGCACCACTATTGCCTTTACTCTTCCGAAAGGATTTATAATAACAGGAAGCAGTGTTCCGCTTGGGAAAGATACCACAGTGTCTATACAAACTATTCCAGCTCATGGAGAAGGAATGATAACCGTGTCGGGATATATGGTGGGAGATGAATATTCTTACTTTACTACTCAAGTAGATGCGCGGGCACAAATAGGAGGTATCATCGTCCCATTGATGAGCAAAACAATTTCAATTTCTATTCTTCCTTCGCCGCTCGCGGTGACCATAACGCGAGATAGAGCAACTACACCTGATGTGGTCTATGCGGGTAATCGTATTTCCTATCAAATACGAATTGAAAACACGGGCGACATTCCTCTCGTTGATGCTATTGCTCAAATAACATTGGATAATTCTCTGTTTGATATACCCTCCATACAAGGAACCGGATCTTTTGACGAAGGAACAAAGCTCTATACGTGGACGGCGGCACAAGTTGAGGCATTAAAGGCAATTACCCCTCATACCGCATTCTCCATTCCATTTTCAATCATGTTGAAAAATATACAGACACAAGATATTTTACAACAAAAAAATATTCGCATTCGCGCGCAGGTGACTTCTCCTACCGTATCTCCACTCGTAAGCGCAAAGGAAACAATTGGGGTGAGCCAGGTTGAATCAAAATTAGGAGGTGCGCTTGGATTTTCTCAACAAGCATATTTTAAAGAACCGCTCTCTGATATTACCAATAATGGATCACTTCCTCCGCGTGTGGGTTCTCCTATTCAATACACTCTGCATTGGAAATTAGATGGCATGGGAGATTTTAGTAATTCAACGGTGCGCGCAACTCTTTCTCCGGGAGTTTCGTGGACGGGAAAGTTAAAGGTGTCGGGCACAGATGTGGTCCCCACCTATAATACGCGCACACAAGAAATTGTATGGAGTATTCCTTTACTCACCGCAACGAGTATGGCATCTACCACTCCCGAAGCAGTGTTTCAAGTCACCTTTACTCCCTCAACTCAAAATAGCGGGAGCACCTTTGAAATTATCTCAGATGCGCGCATCACGTCCACAGAGGTGGTGTCTCAAAAACAAATAAGCACTTCAGTAAAAGGTATTACCTCGCGTCAATTGCAAGATGAAAAATTGCCTGAAGGATACTACCGAGTACTTCCAAAATAAAAGAATTATAATTATATGCAAGCATGAGGCCACTTATAAATCGAGGGGGCTTACGGGTAGTAGAAGTTCGCCTGTCACCATGTGACAGAAAAATAAAATATGCGAACTTTCACTACCCGGCTTTTTTTTATTCACCTTTTACGGTATTATTTCATATATGCAACAAAACGTCTCAATGGAACAGCTGATATCACTCTGTAAACGTCGCGGGTTTATTTTCCCTGGTTCTGAAATTTATGGAGGACTCGCAAATGCGTGGGATTTTGGTCCATTGGGTGTGGCGCTTAAAAATAATATCAAGCGTTCCTGGTGGCAGACATTTGTAGAAGAACGAGATGATATATATGGACTTGATGCGGCGCTTTTAATGAATCGTAAGGTGTGGCAAGCAAGTGGACATGAGAGTACCTTTTCTGATCCATTGGTGGAATGTAAGAATTGTCACGCGCGAGTCCGGGCGGATATTTTATTAGCAGAAGCAGAGTTGAACAAAAAAGGAGGGGTCGCCACCCTTATACTCCCAGCTGACCCAGAGACACAGAAAGAATTGTTAATGAATGAAAAAATTAAATGTCCATCGTGTGATATTGTTGATTGGTCTTCGCCAAAACAGTTTAACTTAATGCTGAAAACTTTCTTGGGTCCCGCAGAAGAAGAAGCGAACATGGTTTATTTTCGTCCTGAGACCGCGCAGGCAATATTTGTAGATTTTAAACAGATTGTGGACACCTACGCGCCAAAATTGCCATTTGGTATCGCGCAAATAGGAAAAGCGTTTCGTAACGAAATCACACCGGGTAATTTTATTTTCCGCACGCGCGAGTTTGAACAAATGGAAATTGAATATTTTATAAAAGATAGCGAAAAATGGAATGAGCATTTTGAAATATGGCTCAAAGAGATGAATGGCTGGATGGCTTCTATTGGTATTGATATGCAGAAAGTGCACAACCTTGATGTTCCCAAGGAGGAGCTTGCGCATTATTCCAAGCGTACGGTTGATGTGGAATTTGAATTTCCTTTTGGTAGAAAAGAATTATTTGGACTCGCGTATCGGGGAGATTTTGATTTACAAAGTCATCAAAAAGGGAGCGGACAAAAATTGGAATATTTTGATGAAGAAACGAAAGAGCGTATGGTGCCGCATGTGATTGAGCCAAGTATGGGGGTGGAACGCATGATGCTTGCAATACTTGCGAGCGCCTTTCGTGAAGACCCGCTGGAGGCTACACCCAGCGAGGCGAGTGAACAGGAAAAAAGAATATGGCTTGATCTACCTATGCGTATGGCGCCCTACAAGGCGGCAGTGTTTCCGCTTTTATCTAACAAGCCAGAGCTTGTAGAAAAAGCACAGGAGGTGCGTAAAGTTTTGCAAGGAAGCTGGCCCGGATTTTTCCCCGTGGTATTTGATAAGAGTGGTAATATTGGAAAACGATATCGTCGGCAAGATGAGATTGGTACCCCGTATTGTTTTACCGTAGATTTCCAGACATTAGAAGATGACACCATAACCGTGCGCGATAGAGATACCATGAAACAAGAGCGTATTGCTATTGCACACGCGCGCGCATTCTTGGAAGAGAAAATGAAGGCTCGGTAGAAAATAATGTGTATGAAGAATAAAAACGGGGGAGTGTGTAGCTCTCTTGTTTTTTATAATAAAGTGAGATATAAAAGGGTTAGCAAACAAGAAAGGGAATCATAATGGATAATAAAATTATTATTCTTATTGTAGAAGATATCTCTCAAGAAGCTCTTCCTGTTATAGATCTTTCAAAACACAGGAAAAGCGAGGAGTTCATGGATGAGATGATTAATAAAACAAGAACTCCGGTTTTAAGAGAGGTAAAGAAATCAACCAGTAAGCTCATGTGCGCAGGTGTTATGAGTAAAAAAGAACACCTAAGGGTTATACGATTTTATAAACCTCGCCAGAGCGTTTCTACCTAGACCTCCTAAGTTTTGTGCTCTATCGTCAGATACAATGATGAAGGGCACATTTTTTTATTACACATTGTGTGTCATAATAATGCGCATATGATGAAACCAAAACTCAAAAAATTCAAAAATGGATTGCGTCTCTTGATGGTTCCCATGCCAGAAAGTCCCTCGGTCGCTGTGGCGGTATTTGTACGCGCGGGATCGGCATATGAAACACAAAAAAATAGTGGCATCTCCCACTTTTTGGAACACATGTGCTTTAAAGGAACAGAAAAATATCCTCGTCCCATTGATATTGCTATTGAGTTAGAAAAGATTGGCGCGGCAAGCAACGCATTTACCTCTCGCGATTTAACTGGATATTATGCAAAAACCGCCCCACAACATTTTTCACGCGCGTTTGATGTGGTGTCTGATTTGTATTTACACCCTCATATAGATGAGCAAGAAATGGAAAAAGAAAAAGGAGTGATTATTGAGGAGATTCATATGTATGACGACGATCCACGCTCAAAGGTTTCCGAGACGCTTGAGCTTGGATTGTATGGAGATCAGCCAGCGGGGTGGAGTGTTGCGGGAACACCAAAACACATCACTCAGACAACACGAAATATGTTTGTGCAATATCGGAAGGCGCGCTATACGCCTCACAATACTATTGTGGTTGTAGCGGGCGCATTTGATGCACGAAAGGTTTCTCATATAGTACAGCAAGCATTTGGCTCTATGGTGAGCTCCCACAAGAGTGCTCCTGTGGCCCCTGCTCTTAAAATAAGAGAACGAGGAAAACAAATTTCTATTATTGAACGAAAATTAGATCAAACTCATTTCGCAATGGGATTTTATGGCATCCCCCTCAGTTCTCAGAGACGATTTCAGGTTTCCATGCTTGCAAAAATATTAGGGGGGAGCATGAGCTCTCGCCTCTTTCAAAAAGTGCGGGAAGATTTAGGGGCGGCGTATTATATTGGATGTTCAAATAATATGTATGCCACGCATGGATTCATAGATATATACGCAGGAACCAATCATGGAAAAACTCAAGAGGTTATTAAGGCTATTATTGAAGAAGTGCGTTCTATCGTAGACAAGGGAGTCACGAAAGAAGAATTGCGTCGGGCGCAAGACTATTCTATTGGTACGTTTCTACTTTCTCTAGAGTCTTCAAGTGATTTAGGATTTTATTACGGGCAACAAGAAACAATCATGGGGAAGATAGAATCCCCACAAGATACTATCAAGAGGTTGAAACAAATTTCTACTGAAGACATCCATTCGGTCGCAAAAGAATTTTTGAAATTGGACACCATGCGGTTCTCTATTGTGGGTCCTTATAAAAAGACAGAAGAGTCTCGGTTTAGAAAGATGCTACGCGCATAGCGTAGGGGCGGTGGTCATCACTATAGTCATCTAGATATGACGCCCTTTTTTATTTTCTGTTTTGTAGTATGATATAAACAATTATGGAAATCAGACGCATTGAATTATCGTGGGCTTCATTATGGAGAATCGTTGTGGTGGGAGTTCTACTTATTGCCGCATTTTATGCGCGCGATACTTTTGTAGTGGCATTTATTGCGCTTATTATTTCTTCTGCGCTCCGCCGCCCTGTTGATTATCTAGAATCAAAACGCATCCCGCGCATCCTAAGTGTGTTAATGATTTTTCTCATCGCGGTCGCGTTAATTGGTTTAATATTATATGCCATTGTTCCTATTGTGTTGATTCAGATGAAATATGTGATGACGAATATCTCAGATATTCACATTCCATTTCTAGAGAGTCTTGGGGGAGCACAGGTGATTACAAACCTCGATCAGAATATTAGCGGTTGGATTGGGAACTTCTTTTATGGGGGGTCTAATATTTTAGATGTATTAGGGGCTGTTGCGGGGAATGCGGTCTTAGTATTTGTGGTAATTGTTCTCTCGCTGTATCTTTCCATTAGCAAGGGTTCTATAGAACGATTTGTGCGCGACATGGTGCCACTAGATAAGGAAACATACATCATTGACTTATATAGACGCACACAACACAAGTTAGGGAAGTGGCTTACGAGTCAAATTATTTTAAGTATTATTGTGGGATCCATGACGTTTGCAGGACTTCTTATTATGGGAACGGAATATGCGTTGGTGATTGGTATCTTCGCCGCACTCCTAGAAATCGTGCCTTATGCGGGACCCATTGCAACAGGAATTGTGGCATTTATTATGATTGTGCCTCAATCAGCCTCACTTGCAGTTGGTGCGATTATCTTATTCTTTGTTATCCATCAGATTGAAAATCATATTTTAGTTCCCTTGATCGTGGGACGGGTGGTGGGGATTGATCCGGTTATGGTGGTACTCGCTATTTTAGCGGGATCTCAAATTGATGGACTCGTGGGGGCGGTTATTGCGATCCCCGTAGCCATCATTATTCAAGAGGTTATGGACGATTGGTCCGAAAAAAAGAAAAATGGGAGAGAACTATCACGCGTTGAGTAATATTATTTTAAGACTATTGTATTGAATGTATGCCGAAAGAAAAATTTTATGTAACGACTGCAATTGACTACACCAATGGTGAGCCACACATTGGGCACATGTTGGAAAAGATACAGGCGGATGTTATTGCCCGCTATGCACGCTTACAGGGGAAGAGCGTTTTTTTTCTTACGGGAACCGATGAACATGGCATCAAGGTTCTTAAAACAGCTCAACAGCATGGAATAGCCGTTAAAAAATTTGCCGAAGCAAATAGTAAGGCATTTCGGAGGCTCAAAAAGGAACTCAACTTATCATGGGATGATTTTATTCGCACAGAGGATAGAAAGAAACATTGGCCAGGAGTTATTAAAATGTGGAAAGAGTTAGACAAAGCCGGGGATTTATATAAGCGCACCTATCGGGGGCTCTATTGTACAGGATGTGAATTATTCATGACTGAAAAGGATCTTGTAGAAGGAAAGTGTCCCATTCATCAACGAGAACCAGAACTTGTAGAAGAAGAAAATTATTTCTTTAGACTCTCTGCATATACAAAAACTCTAAAACAGAAGATTCGCTCTGGAGAATTGGAAATAATTCCACAATCCCGCGCAAAAGAAATATTAGCGCTTATGGATAGAGGACTTGATGATGTCAGCTTCTCTCGCTCGTCAGAAAAATTATCGTGGGGGATTCCTGTTCCTGGAGATGCATCGCAAACCATGTATGTATGGGCAGATGCGCTTATCAACTATATTTCAGCTATTGGATATGGGAGAGACAGTGAAATGTTTAAGAAGTGGTGGCCCGCTGATGTGCAGGTGATTGGAAAAGACATTCTACGTTTTCATGCAGCTATTTGGCCTGCGATGTTACTGTCGGCAAAATTACCCCTTCCCAAAAAATTATTTGTACATGGGTTTGTGAACACAAGTGGAGAAAAGATGTCTAAGTCCTTAGGAAATGTAATTCATCCCCGCACGCTCGTTGAAAAATTTGGTACCGATGCGGTGCGATACTATTTCTTGCGGGAAATCTCTTCTGTGCAAGACGGAGACTACACCGAGGAGCGATTTATAGAGCGGCACAATGCTGATTTGGCGAATGGGTTGGGCAATCTATGCGCGCGGGTAACGGGGGTAGCGTTAAAATTTCATAAGCCCATCAGGAATGATTTCAAGATGATGGACCTCGTGGTTGAACAAAAAATAAAAGCAATTCAAAAATCTATAGATGAATATATGCAAGCGTTTCGGTTTAATGACGCGCTCGCTGAACTTTGGTCTCTTATTTCGTTTGCGGATTATTATGTGAATGATAAAAAACCATGGTCTGCCGAGAATCCTTCTGTAGAGAACGAAAAGACACTTTTTAATTTACTTATGTTAGTAAATAGTGTGGGGGTGTTGCTTGAGCCATTTATGCCCGAGACCTCAAAAAAGATAACTAAAAATATTTCATTCAAGGGAAAGAATGTTGGAATTAAAGAAGCGCAGAGGTTATTCCCGAGAATAGAGGCTGCAGAATAGCAATTTTTAATTCTTAATTTCTAATTTCTATTAATTTTCTATTGATCTAATGTATGCAATGGATCATTTTTGTCTAGGGGTATAAAATTTTACATTAATAATTTAATGAAAATTGCAAATTAGAAATTGGAAATTTTTTATGAACATACATACTATTGACGCTCATACGCATGTAAATATGATGGAGACCGCGCAACAAGGCGCGGTTATTCAACGGGCTCTTGATAAAGAAATAGGAATTATTAACGCGGGAGCAGATGAAGTATCATCTCTACGCGCCGTGGAACTTGCGCGTGCGTATACGCAGGGAGTTTGGGCAACAGTCGGATATCATCCCCATGAAGCGTTAAAAAAATTAGACATAGATCTATTAAAAAACCTTGCGCGCGATGAACGAGTGGTAGGAATAGGAGAATGTGGATTGGATTATTTCAATTTAGATAAAGAAAACGGGAGTGAAACAAAAAGGAAACAAAAAGAATTATTTGAATTACATATAAGCTTGGTACATGAGTTAAAAAAACCACTGGTGATCCATTGTCGTGAAGCGTTTCCGGATGTGATTGAGATATTAGAAAAACATAAAGATATATTATTACCCGAAGCGGGGATTCTCCACTTCTTTACTGGAACTATTGAGGATGCGCGTGCATTACTCAAGCTTGGTTTCTCATTTACTTTTGGAGGGCTCGTTACATTTAATAGATCATTTGATGAAATTCTTACGTCTATTCCTCTTGAGAGGATTTTAGCTGAAACTGATGCACCGTGGGTTGCGCCAAAATCATATAGAGGTAAACAAAATGAACCCTCATATATTCCAGAAGTTGTGGAATGGCTTGCAAAAATTAAGAACGTACCAGAAGAAGAAATGGGGGGAATTTTATTGGAGAATACAAAGAGAGTTTTTAAATTAGATTTTTAATAAAACGCCCTTTTCCAAGAGGCATTTTATTTTTCTTGAGTTTTTTGTGTGAAAGAGTAGGATTGATTCATTCTTATTATGAAACAGCAAAAAGATTTAGAAATACAAAAACTGATACACCGCCAAAAAGCGATACAGCAAACACAGATTGATTTGATTGCATCTGAATCGTACGCCCCTCAGGCGGTATTAGATGCGCTTGGCTCTGTGCTTACCGATAAATATAGTGAAGGGTACCCCACGAAACGGTATTATCCAGGGAACGAAATTATAGATGCGGTTGAGCGATGCGCGCAACAACGGGCGTTACAATTATTTCATTTGTCTGCACAAGAATGGGGGGTGAATGTACAAGCATATTCAGGAGCAATTGCAAATGCTGAAATATACGCGGCACTCTTAACTCCTGGAGATAGTATTGTTGCGCTTGATCTTGCCTCTGGGGGGCATTTATCACATGGTTCAAGAGTGAGTGTTACTGGAAAACTCTATACCGTGCATCATTATGGCATTGATAAAAATTATCGTATTAACTATACAGAGCTTGAATCCTTAGTGAAGAAATATAAACCAAGACTTATTATCTCCGGAGCCTCTGCTTATCCGTTTCAGATTGATTTTAAAAAGATAGGAGCTATTGCAAAAAAAGCGGGAGCCTATCACCTTGCCGATATTTCTCATTATGCAGGGCTTATTTCTGCGGGCGTGTACGCTTCTCCATTTCCGTATGCAGATGTGGTAATGAGTACAACCCATAAATCACTTTTTGGTCCTCGGGGGGCAATTATCTGGTCTCGTGTAGCACTCTCAGAAAAAATACAAAAGTCTGTATTTCCTGGTATGCAAGGAGGTCCTCACATAAATACCATAGCCGGTATTGCGGTCGGATTGGAGTTCGCAAAGAAATCAAAAGCATATTATATACGTGTGGCAAAAAATGCCTATACTCTCGCGCAGGAATTTAAGAAATTAGGGTGTTCTCTGGTGGGCGATGGAACCGAAAGCCATCTTTTGTTGCTTGATGTGCGACCGTTTGGCATGCACGGGGGAGAGGCAGAATCCCTCCTTGAACGAGTGGAAATTTTAGCAAATAGAAATGCTATTGCGGGCGATATATCGGTGCAAAGCCCATCTGCAATACGTATTGGGACCTATGCGGTCACACAACGAGGCATGGGAGCACCAGAAATGAAACGTATTGCATGGATTGTGCATACTATTCTTGCGGAGAAAAAAATATCAAACCAAATAAAAGAAGAAGTTAAAAAACTCACACACACTTTTCCTATTACGCGATAAAGCGTGATATACTTTGACTCATGAACCCCATTGTTGTTGATGGCAAGGGTATTGCCCATACAATTATTGAAAATCTAAAACAAAAACCCACCCCGAAGGGTTTTCTTGCTATATTTGTATCTTCAACGGATATGATTGCGCAGTCGTTTGTAAAACAAAAAGAGTCTGTTGCTCGCGAGTTAGGGATAGAAGTGAGAAAATACGAAGTACGTGATATTGATACGAATGATGTATTGCGCGCACGGGTACGAAAAATTGCTATGGCAAAACGATGTATAGGCGTGGTGCTACAACTTCCCCTCCCGATAGGTTGTTCTATTTCATATGTTGCAAATACTATTCCTCCTCAAAAAGATATCGATTGTTTAGGGGCACGAAATTTAGGCGGGTTTTTTCAGGAAAAAAATTCTATAGTCCCTCCGGTAGTACGGGTAATACAGCATATTTTTCAAACACACCAGAAAGATATACAAACCATCTCTTCTGTTGCGGTTATTGGGCAAGGAGTATTAGTGGGACGTCCTCTCAGCACATGGTTTATGGGAAAAGTTCCATGTGTAAAAGTCTTGGATAAGGGATTTAATAGAAAGGAAATACAGAACAGTGATGTGGTTATATTGGGAACAGGGGCGGGAGCTCTGATACAAGGAAAGGATACTGCGCCTGGCGCATGGGTTATTGATTTTGGATATAGTAAAACAACAGATGGAAAATTGGTGGGAGATTTTGATGTTACAAAAGATTCTATAGATCATATAGGATTATACACACCCACTCCGGGAGGCACGGGTCCTATCTTAGTGGCAAGTTTATTTGAAAATATTTTTTCAGCACATGCGTGATTTACATCCAAAAATTACCAATAGACATTTAGGATGGTTTGCTCTTGCCGCAATTATCTGCGCAATTATTATTGGGCTCCTTTCGGTTCCCCCGCGCAATGCGTCGTGGAGTGGGGAGACAGGATTACAACGCATTGGACGATTTTTTAATACTATATTTTCCCCCCAACCCATCACGCTTTTAGTGTTAGGGCGACCCGGCGTTGCCTATAACGGAGGGACTCTCACCGACTCTCTTATGGTGGTACGTTTTGATCCTGATCAAAGCACAGTATTTTTGGTTTCTATTCCTCGTGATCTTTGGATTGCCAGTGATTCTGAACAATTTAAAATTAACGAAGCGTTACGAAAGAACAAAATTGATTTGGTATTAGAACGAGCTCACGAAATGACAGGATTTGATATGGATGGGTATGTGGTGATTGATCTCGCTATCGCAAAAGAGGTGGTGGACGCAGTAGGCGGAGTTGATATCACGTTAAAAGAACCCGCGACTGATTGGGTGTCGGGATATACATTGAATGTGGGACCGCACCATCTGAATGGAGAAGACGCCGTGTGGTTGATGCGTAATAGATACAATCCCCAAGGAGATTTTTTCCGTGAGGGGAATCAACAAGAGATCATTGATAGCGTACTCAAGAAGATAAAGGCGATGTCAACGGGAGATAGACTCGCGCTGGTGAAGAAATTTGTTATTGATAGTAATTTATTTAGTCATGCGAATATTGGGATTTCGCGCATGATGCCCTATGTTTCTGAGGTGGGAAAATTATCCAGTATTAAAACAAAGAATGTAGTGCTTGATTTTACGACAAAGTTATTCATCACCTCATTTGTTCCCGTGCAAGGACCAACCTCAACGCTATATTCTTCGGTGCTTATTCCCACCGAGGGATTTGAAAAGTACAGCGCTATTCGTGCGTATATAGAAAAACAAACACAATAATAAAAATAAATTAAGGCCAAAAGGCCAAAGTTTTTGACGATCGTAGAT
>JAKAIF010000024.1 GCA_021814445.1 bacterium | reverse complement strand
GAGAGGAGAGAGAACAATTAAAAGAAAAAGATTGGTAGAGGTTGTTCTGTTCTCTGAAATAACTGGTGGCCCAACCAGCCCCGGTGGAGGAATCGCTGGAAAAGAGGTTCCTCTAAAATCCTTAATTAAAACTGATTATACTAAAAAAGATGCGGTATCAATCAGCATGACATTAGGAGGGAAAGAGCTAAAACATTGATTGGAGCGCTGTGCGCTCCATTTTTTATTGTGATTGTTTTAGCCCGCGCAGTTTATTTAAGATCATAAGCGCACTCTGTTCCTTGAATAACAACAGCGAAGCAGTATATACCCCCAACCCCACAAAAACATTTATATATAGAGAAACACCTAGCGCGCGAAAGCCAAGCAAAGCTAACCCCATAATAATTGTTGCCCCCACCAATTTTTCTACTTGATGCAACACGCGAAAATGCAGTTCCTTGCGCAAAAAGTAAATCAAATACAGCGTTAGAATAATTTGATTACACACCGTGGAAAGAGCTGCTCCGTCAATCCCCCAAATTGGAATGAATAACAAATTAAACAGAAAATTTCCAAATATTCCCAGAAGCACATACCAAATAAGTTTTTTCTCTTTATTGAGCGCGAAGAGTACATTACCAAACATTGCCGATAAAAAGACTGGCAAGATGGTAATACACATCAATCGAAACGCGCCGGTTCCGCTTAAATATTGATATCCATATAAAACAGAGAGTATTTCCTGTGCCAATAACACACCCCCAACAGTCAAGGGAACAGCAATCATAACCAGTAAAGAGAGTCCTCCCTCCAAAACCCGTTTCATCCTCTCTAAATTATGGACCAAACGAGCCATAAGAGGAAATGATGCTATAGTTAAAAATCCGGGAAGTAGATATGTAATTTGTACAACCCGTTGTGCAGCACCATATACACCAACATCAGAAATATCTCGAAACCATCCTATCATAATAGTATCGGTGTTAAGCATAATCGCCCCCATAACTCCCAACATACCAAACGGCCACGATGATACAAGAATTTTTTTGATAAGTGTTTTATCAAAAGAGGAGAGGGGCTTTTTAAGATATTCTCGAAAGGGGTAGAATGATACTATCATTCCAAGAAAAGTGCCTATCACATATCCCCCAATCAACGATCCAGCACTCCGGGATATCCACAAAGCAACAAATCCAGCGATTACAATCATTAGATTGGTGCTAATTTGAACCACTGATTCAATTTCCATGCGTTCCCATGCACGCGCCAAAGAAGTACCAAAATCTCGCAAACCATCAAACCCCATCATTAAAGCCACAAGAGGTAACAAAACAACCACCTCATGTTGACGTATCGCATATGGAGCAATGAGCACTATTAATACAAACAACAAAATAAATAAAACTAGCTTGATAATTAAAGCTGTAGAAAAATATTTCTTCTGGACAGAGAGGTCCCGCGCACTTTCACGAGTGATAATTGCATTTATACCAAAATCTATAAATACCGTCAGGAGTGCTGCAATACTCAAAGCATACGAAAAAACCCCGTATTCACTAGTCCCCATAACTCGGGCGGCATATATCACAATTACCATTTTTATCACGCGTGAAAACACGGTCCCAAAAACGAGCCAGAAGGTATTTTTAGCGATCGTTTGTTTCTCAGATATATTCTGCAAAAAAAATTTTTTGATGTAAGAAACCATACAACATTACTGGGATTATTCCTTATATAATTGAGATAAAAAATCAAGAATTCGTGATATAAAAATTTTCTTGGTAAACCTACTCGTTACCTCATCCTTCGCGTAATGAGAAAATTTTTCATACATATCTCCATCGAACAAAAGAAGATTAATAGCTTCCGTAAGATCTCTTGGTTGTTTGGGAGAAACCGTGAGTCCAGTTTTTTTATTTACACTTACCTCGGGGACCCCTGTGGGCAAAGCGGTATTAATTACTGGTTTTCCACACGCCATGGCCTCAATCTGAACTATACCAAAGGCCTCAGAAGACTCACTAGAAGCAAGAATAAATATATCACAAGCATAATAATAAGGAACTAGATTATCAACAGAAGAAATAATAAATACCCTACTTTCCAAGCCGGAATTTCTAATTTGTTGGCGCAGGCTTAATTCAAGGGGGCCGTCTCCTATAATTAAAAGGTTCGCATCAATCAACCTCATTGCCTCAATTAAATACGAAAAACCCTTATAGTACACCAATCGTCCAACCGACAGAAGTAATGGCACCCCGAAACGCAACCTGATATCATCCGCCTGTCTTTGGACAGCCTCTGTTTTTATGAAATGGGTCTCGTCTATACCAAAATAAATAACCCTACATTTAGAAGAAAATTTTTGAAGTTCTCGTGAAGTTTTTATGAGGGTGCTATTTGATACAAAAATAAAACTGGCCCGTCTGAGAATATAATGAATAAAGGGTAAAAATGGGAGTTTGGTTATTTTCTGCTTTATAATATCAGAGTGATACCATACAACCAGTTTCTTGTTGCGCCCGAATAACCAATACGCAATAGCTGCCAACGGAAATGGATGGTGTATAAGTATAATATCAGTATCCTGGACGAGTTTTCTAAAGAGAATAAAAAAATCAAACGAGATAGGCATACCAAAAAAAATTCCAAAACTTGCCGCTCGATAGGTTTTAATATCGTGCACGGTTTCAATAACTCTTTTCCCCCGAGGACGACAAACTAGGTTTTCAACAAACACCCCATCTTTCCCACGCAAACCATCTGCTATATCCCGAACAACAGTTTCAACGCCCCCAATCCACGGAAAATATAATTTATTTATTTGAAGGATTTTCATAGAGCATCTTGATAAATAATTCTCTGTATAAGGAAATCATTTTAGGAAGAGAGAAGAGTTCTTTAACGAGATTATACCCACAAAGACCCATCTCTTCTCTTAGAACTTGGTCGAGGGCTAAGTGTTCTATTTTAGACGCAAGATCATCAGCGTTTCCGAAGGAAAATAGAAAACCATTTTCTCCATCTCGTACAATCTCTCTTATACCATCAACGTCTGAACCAATAACGGCCTTCTTAAACGACATTGCCTCAAGCAATGAGAGTCCCAGTGCCTCAAATTTACTTGACAGAATAACAATATCAGAGATCGATAATATTGATGGCACATCCGAACGGTCACCAAGAAAAAATACACGATCAGATATATAAAGTTTTTCCGACTCGGCTAGAAGATCCTCCTTTAGAGATCCATCTCCAACAACCAGAAATATAATATTATGTATTTTTTTCTGAACGATTTTGAAAGATTTTAAAATAGTCGAAACATCTTTAGGAAATTCCAATCTTTGAACAGCAGTGATAACTGTATCGAATGAAACACTACTAAATGGTATATCAGAAGGGCGAGTCACAGACGAATTTACGATGCGAACCCCATTCGGAATTAAAATAGACTTAGTTGGATTAATGAGTTTATAATCTCTGACTAATTTCTGTACAGACACGCTTGGACAAACTATTGTATCAACCAAAATATTAGATATGCGCTCAATATATAACAGAAAATATCTAAACAAAAAAGACCGGCGCACAATATGTAAACCATGGAGCGTATAGATAAATTTTGGTCTTTTCAATAGAAGAAGTGGAAAAATAATTTTAATCCAAAAAGCGCTTCTGGTTCCATGAGCATGAATTATATCGATATGATGATCCCTTAAAAATCTATATAAAAAGAGAATAATGGACCCAAAACGCTGTCCCGGAGAAATGAGGACTTTTATATGGGGGTGTCTGTTTAATATTTGGGAAACGGGCCCCCGTTGAGGAAAAAACATAAAAACATCAAATTCTTCCTGGTCTAGATTGGTTGCTATATCATAAGAAATCGTACTACCCCCACCGAGTGCACTAGACGGATTAACTATTAATACAATATGTTTTCTCCCCATACAAAATATTATTTACACACTATCGCAAAAGATTCTCTTGTAATAATAAAGAATTTCTAAGGGCATTATGATTCCGAACAGCAACATCCCAAGCATTTTTGGTAAGAATTTTAACAATCTTACGATCTGTTACTAGGGACAGGATAGAACTTTTTAATATTTTTATGTTCTCCTCGTCAACAACAAGCGCACAATTGTTTAATTTAGCATACTCAGCAATATATGAAGAATGAGGGGCATGTACAAGAATCGGGACGCCTGAGATTAAGTATTCGGAGAATTTACCGGGACTCGAGGTGTCTATTAACAAAGGAAATTTTGTATTAAAAGAGAGGGGAACAAACAAAATATCTGCATCTTTTTGCACACGAACCATCTCAACTGGAGAACCGTGAGAAAAAACAACATGTTCCCCCTCAAATATACCTTGTTCATGCAGTATCTCACTGGTGTGAGGTGTATATAACCACAACTGAACATTAAACTCCTCTATCTGCTCTATTGCCATGATCAGATTTTTTATAGACTCGGCCTGCGGCCAGTAAATTGTTCCAGTAAAAACAATTTTTACGACATTCGAACATCTTTCTTTGATATCATTACCCAACTCAATGTTAGGAAGATCAATTGAATTATGAATTACTATGACATCTCTACCATACTTATCCTGATAATATCTCTGCAACGTCTCTGACATAACAAATATCCGCTGGGCGTGCATAAAAAGATTCTTCTCCAGGAAGTAGGCCAGAACCCCATACAGAAATGGAAAGTTATTCTTGTAATATAAGTCATAGAGATAAATGGAAAATGGTTTCTTGGTAAAAAGATGCAACAAATATGTTGCAAATAGAGCCGGACCATAATCAGAATATCCCAATAAGAAATCGATATGTTCCTCTTTTATGATTTTTCTTCCTCTCTTTACAATAGTAATTGGTAGATAAAACAAAAAAAATATCCGGGCCAAAAATCTCAATAATAGATTTTTCTTCACAAAGGACTTACATTGTTGGAAGAACGTTTCCTCCTTGTGGGGGGTGGTAATATTGGTGAATGAATCAAAATAAAAATACTTAGCATTGAGCCAATTCCCATCCTTTATAGCCTTGTTGTTAATACCAAAATGACTTGTTAATATACAGAAAGATTGGCTTGGAAAATGTTTCAATATATTAAACATCATAAGAGGAGATCCAGAAATAGCTGGGGGGGCATAACTCGAAATAATAAGAAATTTTTTATTCATAGCGGGAGAATGGGTTGCAAAACATGAAATAAGTATATATTTTATATAAGATAAACACAAACAAAAATATATATGAAAAAATACTACCGTAAACTAATTCCGCACAGAGACACGGAATATTATGAAAAGATAGGAGAAGAACTACGAGGAATGTTATCGGTATTAGATGTTGGATGTGGAGAGAATTCACCAATAAGGAACATCAAAAAAACCTTCTTTTCGACGGGGGTAGACCTCTCCGAAAGTGCCATTAAAAAATCAAGCGATCGGGGCATCCATGATCAATACCTCGTTTCCAATATACTTGATATAGACACTCTGTTTGAAAAGAAAAGTTTTGATGCGGTAATAGCACTAGACGTTATAGAACACTTAACGAAAGAAGATGGGCTAAGTTTAATAGAAAAGATGGAGTCTTTAGCAAGGAAGAAAATTATAATCTCAACACCAAATGGTTTTGTTGAACAATTCGTAGAAAAAGAGCCGCTTCAAGAACATCTATCGGGATGGGATTGTAAAGAGATGAAAGGTTTAGGATATACGTGCATTGGGATGAATGGAATAAAGTATATCCCAAGAGAACGAGGAGCTATAACAATCAGCCCATCAAGAATATGGGGCCTTGTGGCCGATTTCATGCAACCATTAATTTACCACGTACCACAAATCGCTTTTCAATTACTTTGTATAAAAACATATGAAGATATTAATGGTCAACAGAAATGATTTACTAATAAAATTTGGTGGAGATAGTATCAGGACACTGAAAACAAAAAAATATCTTGAGCGACAGGGTGTTGAAGTTAAGCTGCTTCTAAACGAAAAGGAGAGCGTTGACATATATAAATATGACGTCATACATATTTTTAATATTCAGAATCTAAGACTTATTTCTAAATGGAATCGCGTTGCAAAGAAAAGACCCGTTGTAATAAGCACAATTTGGTGGAGATCAAATAAAACATTGGAATTCTTATATCGCCTCTATAGGCAATATAATCCAAAATATAAAGTAATTATCAACTTGTTTGAAAAAATAGTAGGAGAGACAATGGGAATAAGAATTTTCTCTCAAATCCACAGATATAAATTTGCACATCAAGAGCGAGAATTTCTAAAAAGAAGTCGCTGGATAATAACCGAATCAGAGTCAGAGGCAAAACAGTTAGAGAATTTTCTTCATCTCAATATTGTTAATAAAACAACAGCTATACCGAGTGGGTTAAATAGAGAAATTTTTATTACGGAACCAGATAAGAAAAAAGGATTGGGCCGCTTACCAAATAATTTTGTTCTCAGTGTCGGAAGAATAGACCCCGTAAAGAATCAAGTTGGGATTATAACAGCTATGCTTCGAGATAATAGTATACCCCTAGTTTTTGTGGGATCAAAAACCGGACCATTGAGTTATAAAAAATATATAGAAGAATTTGAGATACTATCAAAAAAACATGGGAATGTATATTGGTTTGATAATCAAAACCAACAAGACCTTAGATCCTTCTACGAAAAAGCGAGTGTATATTGCCAACCAAGCGCCTGGGAAACATTTGGAATGGCAGCGTGCGAAGCAGTGTATGCGGGGTGTAATTTGGTAATCACAGAAGAGGGAGGAATAAAAGACTACTTTAAAAACGCCGTCGTCTGTGATCCCTATAATATTGAGTCAATAAGAACGGCTATACTAAAAGCGGTAAAACAAGAAAGGGGCACAACGAGAGCATATGATTGGAATGTATTTGAATGGGACGATGTCGCAAAAAAAACTTTCGAATGCTATTCAAAAGCACTTGGGTTTAATAAGTAGCACAATAATAAACAATCCCCTACCACTTACATATCGAAAGCTCTTTTAACAAATTTATTTTTCTTTAGTCGGTGAGGATCTCTTGATTTTCCAAAATATCCATTCTTAATTTTTGAAACTAAATCATTATATATTCTCTTACTTGGGCTCCCTCCTTGTGGATTGAGGACCGTTCTATCCCAGTTGGTATCCATATTCCATGCTTGTAAAAGTTTTTTATATAAAGTGTTCTTCCCCTCAAAACCCTCAAGAATAGTCGCTCCGGCCCATATAGTTTCTGGCCTTTCGGTAGAACGACGCGCAACTACAACAGGGGTGCCAACTATGAGCCCATCCTCTTGAACAGTTCCGCTGTCAGTAATTATAAGTCTAGCCTCTTTCTCAAGTTTCGTGAAATCAAAAAAACCAAGGGGCTTGGTTGTAATCCACCGGCTATTTTGTATAAGGGAATTAATTCTGAATTTTTTAATAGCTGCACGTGTTCGAGGCATCAATGGAAACACAATAGGAATATGCTTCTCTTTCGAGAAACGATCTATATCATATAACTTATTTTGTAATATCTCCTTGTCTGAAATATTTTCCTCCCTATGAATGGTAACTAAAATAAATCTTTTTGGCTTGATGCCAAGATGTTTCAGAATCTCTCTAGAATTAATATCGGAATGATATTTTACTAGTGGATCATGAATAATATTGCCGACAGATTTTATTCTAAAGTCGTCCACGCCCTCAGAAACAAGAATTTCTCTATAACGAGGGAGATAACAATATAAAGCATCGGAGAGGTGGTCTATAATTATACGATTTTTTTCCTCAGGCATACGCCAATCATAACTTCTCCCCCCGGCCTCAATATGAATTACCGGAACATTATAACGAGTCACAATAACTGAGGAAAGAACCGTGTTGGTATCACCAAGGAAAATAACAGCGTCTGGTCTCATCTTTTTTTGAAACAACTCCTGTAGTTGTTCAGAAAGAAGGGCTTGCTGATGAACCCATCCCTCTTTTTTGAGTTTTTTTAGCGTCTTCCCAACCTCAAGATCAATATCCGGTTTTCTAATAGAGAGCTCTTCCAGAAAAACACCAAAAAGCTCGGGGTCATAGTGTTGGCCGGAATGAACAAGGATATGCCTATAGTTGTGTTCTTTCTGTCCCTTATCCAGTAACCGAATCAATTCAAACATCCGAATATAATCGGGGCGAATACCGAGTAAGGTAAGAATCTTAAATGGTTTTCTCATAGGTCATCTATCATCTCATCAAAAGAGGAGACCCCAAGTAGATCATTAAATTTATTGGTGGTGGAGAGAGTTCTATTGAGGCGATTCTCGCTCTCTTTATTAACAACACAGTTCACTCCATATTTTCTTTGAAATTTTACGAGCATTTCGTATTTAGAAACAGTTGATGAAAAAATATGATACAGCCCCATTTTTGGATACTTATCGGGGTCAGACATGATTTTATCACAAATCTTTCCAAACTCCTTCGTGGTAATACCATTCCAATAATGTTCGGAAAAACCATTAATAGTCTTGCCATCTTGTTGTAAGAACCATTCCAAAAGTCCAGTAAAACCCTCCAGTTCGCGGCCAATAATAGAGGTTCTGATAGTAAGACAATTAGTAGGCTCTCCTAGACTTTTAGAGAGACCATAGATATCTATCGGTGTTTTTTGAGAATCCTCGTTGTAAGGAAATCCACTCTTACCATCATAAACACAGTCGGTTGTAATATGAATAAGGCGACTCCCAAACTCACGAGCCAGTAAATGAGGCAAGGCCCCATTTATAAAGAACGTTAGGGTTTGATCTTCCATCGAAAATGGAATGGTTATTCCAATTGCATTAATAACAAAATCAACTTCACCAACTTTATTTATAAAGTCCAAAAAATAGTCGCCGGGATACCCTTTTTTACTGAGGAAATCCTGGTACACTAACCCAGCGTCTAACAATACCTTACGATGTTCAGAGACCCCTCCGTAGGCAGAATCAAGAAGCGAAAATTTATCATCAGAGCGAGCAGTGATAACTAAGTCATAGTCCTTATGCAAAACACCATACACAGCACTTCCCAACATGCCAGTTGATCCTAATAACAAAACTTTTTTTTTCATAAATCTTGAATTAATTAGCGATGTTCAATTTCCCAGACCTTATTGCCCCAATAGTTGTGCGGAAACCTAAAATCATCCCCACTTGATTCCTCCAGTGTAGATGAGGAAAAAAACATAATTTTTGTATTACTCTCCAGTACACGAAACCCATTAGCATACCCACCAGGAATAAACAATATACTTGGCTTACGAGAAGAAAGAATAAATCGATCTACCTGCTGAGTTTTATCTGGTTCTTGCGTATTGGTCATACGAACAGCAGCCACAATCGCCGACCCAACCGGAACAAATATATATTTTTTCTCCTTCTCGTGTCCGTGCCACGCGCGTATAAGATCAGTCGAAAAGTTTTCAACCATATAGAATCGTTTCACCTCTTTAAAATCAAATTGGTTTGCAAATGTAAGTTGACCCCGATCATCAATAGCGAAACCTCCTTCTATAAGAAATGGTTTTTTAGATGAGTTCTCCATTATGGTATAAGTTAGTTACGTGTCGTTCGTTAAAATACACATCGTTCTCAGCATACTTGATCCGATGAGACGAAATTAAATCATAAATTTGTTGAACCCCGTCAGCAACCGTATACACCTTTTCGAACTTCAATATACCAGCGGAATTAGCCTTTGATGTACTAACATGATAGTTGCGGTTGTCTTGGAACTTCTCATCAGCATATTCAGCGACACACCCAGTGATCCGAGCTATCTCTTCTCCCAAGCTTTTGATTTGGTAGTTAAATGTGGCAAGATTATATATTCCCACATGCGCGGTTTGTAAGTTGTCAACAATTGCCTCAGCAATATTACGAACGTGCATCAAGGGACGCCATTGGGACCCCCCGAATATCTTTAAAGTACCCTTTAAGACAGCGTTGGCGGTCATATAATTTACCGCAAGGTCCATTCTGAGCCGCGAATAGGTATCTGAGTAACCAAACACGGTTCCTAAACGAAATATAAGAGCATTCTTATTTATTAAAAAACTCTCCGCATGTGCCTTTGTCTCCGCATATAAAGATAGTGGGTTAAGATCTGATTCTTCGTTCACCTCGTGATCGTTTTGTCCATACACTGAACACGTTGAAGCAAAAATAATTCTTCCATTATAATTCTGGGAGAGCCATTCAACAGTATCCTGATTAACAGCTTTCGTTAGTTGTGGATACACTCTACACGCGGCATCGCCCACAATGGCCGCAAGCCAAATCACATGAGTATAGTCTGGTAAAATATCCTTTAGCTTCTTAGTATCGCGAATATCTCCGTAAATAAAATCGACCGGTTTTAGATAGTGCTGCTCATATAAGAGAGAGTCATATACAGAGAAAGAAATGTTTCGTTGGATAAGAAAATCGGTTACGCTTCCTCCAATATACCCCGCCCCCCCAACCACTAAAACACGAATAGGCCTTTCTTCCACTAATGTCTTTTGTTGCATAATAGTTAAAATTTATAAAACTACCGCGCGGCAAAAATCTGAATTTAATTTAATCATATCATCGTATCACCTCAATCTATTTTTATCAATTATTAAACTGAATTCTATCGAAATTCAATATGCTGCCACGACTTGGAGTCAATGTTTTGGATAATCATATCTAACCCATCTTTCTTTTCGGGAACCGCTTTTCTATTTTGAGGTAACTGCATAATTTTCAGCTGCAAA
>JAKAIF010000023.1 GCA_021814445.1 bacterium | reverse complement strand
CTGTTTTTTTACCCACCATGCGAGCTACTGATTCTGCTCTTTCAAATGTATCCTGAGCCGTTTTATCTACAAAACCTCCTTTTTCATCATCCGATACTTTCGTATGGATTTCTGGATCAAATTTAATTGATTTATTCATAAAACTATACAATTAATAGTGTTACTATAATTATACCATATTCATAAAAACTAACAATCCCCCGCATGATTTTACATGTGTCAACATAAAACCGCTCACAAGGTGAGCGGTTTTATGTTTTTTTAATTACGAAATTTTATGCCTTCAAGACATCAATATCTTCCTCTACTACTTCTTCTCCTTTTTTCTTAAAGAATATCCAGTAGATAAGAAACGCAATGACGAGTAAGAGCAATAAACTGAACCACCAAGAACCTAAGAGTCCTCTGAATGCATCAAAGATGCTTGCAGTCAGGGTGCGTCCAGAAAGTGTTTGCGCAGTCAAATAGGAACTCACTGATTGTGGATGATTTTTGCTATCGGTAAAGTTAAACACTGAGCTGAAGATAAGAATATCTCCCTTATTAACTGCGGTGTCTACTCCCCCTTGTACGGTGACTGCTCCCTGATCTCCAGGCGCGACGGTACCCAAACTATAGGTAACTCCATTACCATCTTGTTCTTTCACTCCCCGATCGCTTGAGATGGTTTGTACATCAGTTTCTGCGGGAGGAATTAGTTTCAAGAATGCGTTTGTAAGTGGATAGGTGCATCCATTACGATACGTGACGGTATAGGTGTATGCCTCTCCTGCATTAATATCTTGAGGAGCAATACTGGGTACCACTAAGAGACATGAAGATCCTCCAGTTGTGGTGTTGGTAAAGCTTGTGGTATTTACGGTGGTCACGGTACTTCCGGTAAAGGTTTGTCCCCCTCGTTGTGTTTGTGCGGCAAGAATATATCCATATACGGTTCCATAGCTATTTTGCGCAACTACACGATAGAAATACGTTGTTCCAGGAGTCAATCTGGTGAGCGCATATGATATTTGCGCATCATTGGTACCATTTCCTACTTGCTGAGCTGTGGTGCGAGATCCTAATGAGGCGCTCGTGCCATACTCAAACCATGCGGTGGTATTTGCCACTCCATTTGGATTTACATTTGCATTCAATAATGCAGAGTTTTGAGAAATAAAGGTTGGCGCTTTGGTAAGTACGGTCGCTAACTTACCCGATACGTTTGTGCCGAAGGTATTGAAGGTGAGAATATTTCCATATGAGGTATTCACCTGATTGCGTCCTGCGGCTCGATAGTAATATGTTTTTCCAGTTTGCAATCCAGACAATTCTACGCTGAAGGGCACAAAGTTTTGAGAATTTTGTATAGTCTTCTCATTTGTTTTTGCATCCATGGCGTCTTTGGTAAGACCATATTCAAACCATGCATATCCGGTATATCCGTTGGTAAAGAGAGATCCATATATCGTAGCTCCGGTTAATGAGATAGCAGATGCGTTATCGGTATTGACCAATGGTCCTCCTGCACTGCTTCCCCCACCGCCACCGCCACCACCACAGTTACTGGTGCATCCACCATTTCCTGCTGTGGTAATAAATGAAACTACTGTTCCTGATGAACGTCCCAGAGCATTTTCCCCCACTACACGGAAATAATACGTGGTATTTGCGGTCAATCCTGAAATACCCGCACTTACGTTTTGTGCTGAAGAAAGTGTTTGTGATGCTGTGGTTTGTCCTAATGATTGTGTAGTGCCATATTCAAACCAATAGGTGGTCGTTAAACCATTTGGATTTATATATCCATTTAGAGTTGCGCTTGTTTGAATTATTGCGCTGGCATTATTCGTGGTGACAGTTGGTACCGAAGAACCTCCTCCATTCGTTGTGGTTATAAATGAAAGTATTGTTCCGTATGAAGTTCCTTTACTATTTTGCGCTGCGACACGGAAATAATACGTAGTATTTGTATTCAATCCTGAAATAGTGGCTGAAGTTGTATTTGCTTGTGATCCAGATCCTGCGTTCTGCGCGCTGGTGCGTGATCCTAAGGTTTGATCAGCGCCGTATTCAAACCAATAGGTGGTTGAAAGGCTTCCTGGGTTTACCGATCCATTCAAACGAGCGCTTGCGGTAGTGATAGTATCTGCTGCAATTGTTTGTACAACAGGCGCAGTAGTTGCATCCCCCCCTCCCGTAGTCGTAATAAAGCTTAAAATATTTCCATAGGTGCGTCCTTTGCTATTTTGCGCAACGACGCGGAAATAATAGGTGGTGTTTGCACTCAATCCTGAAATACTTGCGGACGTATCATTTGTTTGTGATCCCGCCCCTGCGCTTTGCACACTCGTGCGCGCTCCTAAGGTTTGGTCAGTGCCATATTCAAACCAATATGAGGTTGCAAGATTATTTGCATTGACCTGTCCATGCATCTGCGCTCCTGAAATAGAAACGGCAGTTGCGGCTTGTGTTGAAACTGATGGCTGAGCTGTATTATCTCCATTTGCTCCCGTAGTGGTGAAAGGAAGAATTGAACCATAGGATCGTCCCTTGCTATTTTCTGCAACGACGCGGAAATAATAGGTAGTGTTTGCTGATAAATTAGATATGGTTGCACTAATAGATTGTTTTGTGGTGAGTGACTGAGTAATAGATTGTGCTGAAGTTCTTTGACCCAATGAAGAATCGGCTCCATATTCAAACCAATAGGTTGTGCTTTGTTTGTTGGGAGTAATATCTCCTCGCAAGGTTGCTGCTGATGCCGAAAGACCAGTTGCTGAAATAGTTTCTACAGAAGGAGCCGCTCCCGTATCGTCGCTTGCCGCGACAAAACGAAAACGCACAATCAAAGATCCTTGTGTGCTCCATCCTCCTGCTACATCTCCAATATTTACTCCATTTGAAGAGGTTACTTCAGAACCCGTTTGTCCGCCTGGCAATGACGCACTGGTGCTTACCATTTGATTGGGACGCCATGCCACTGAATCAAATACCATATTCCATGGGGTTTGTGGCGCTCCTTGAATATTAATAGAAGTCATTCCTGAAACAGATGCGGCATTATCTGCCCATAATTTTGAGGTTGCTTGAATTTTTCCTGTGATAGGATTGACATCAAATGAAAGATTCATGCGGGTATTTATTGCGGTTGTGTTTGCAGTATTGTGATAATACAACGCATAACTCACGGTATCCCCCGCTTTTACATCTGCCTGGTTTCCCCATGCTGACGCAGGACCACCTGGGTTAGCTGTCAAATTCATAACACGCAAAGATGCGTAGTCTTGTGGATCATTATTAAAAATAGGGGTTGTTGGGTTTGCAACACTGCCACTTGGAGATCCCGCTGGAGATCCTGATGATCCTCCTGAATTGCCTCCGGTGCTGGTGCCTCCACCCGTGCTGGTGCCACCCCCAGTACTTCCTCCGCCAGTGCTTCCTCCACCACTCGTGGGAGTGAATGAATTTATTGAACCATCAGCGCGTCCAAACTGATTTTGTGCTACCACACGGAAATAATAGGTCGTATCTGCGGTCAATCCAGAAACAGATGCAGAGACTGCGTATGCAGACGTTGTTTCTCCTCCTGCTTGCACGCTGGTGTGATTTCCTAATGATTGAGAGGTGCCGTATTCAAACCAGTATGAGGTTGGCGCTCCATTTGCATTCACTTGTCCATTAATGGTTGCGCTTGAAGCAGTTACATCGCTTGCCGCGGCAGTGCTTACCACAGGACTTGCTCCCGCGGCTATTGCTGATGAAGAAGAAAACGGAAAAACGCCGCTTCCCAAAATGAGACCGACTAATAAGATGAAAATACTTGTTTTTTGTATGTATTTCATAAATATGTTGATTATAATTTAAAATTTATTTGTGAATTGTATTATATCACAACGATATTTCTATGTCAATACGTTCCACATATAAGATTTCAAGCTCTTGGCGCGACTTAAAAACTTATATATGGAGCTGTCCTGAGACAAGCGTTGTGACACGCTCGTCCACAGGACAGCTACCGAAAAATAAATCAAAATCTGAAACTAAAACCGATCTTCCCCAATGGATTCGCTGGACCTCCTGTTGGAGGGTTGTTATTTATAATCACTGTGGGGGTGGTGCTATCTTTCTGTTGGAGTAATTTATATATCACTACTCCGCCGACAACGACAGCGACACCACCGACAATCCATTTCCACCAATCAGAAGAGGACTCGATTTTTTCGCCGCTATCTCTTAGTCCCAGAAAAGAACGAATTGAATAGATGTCTTTCTGGACAGAATCCATTCGTCCATTTAGGCTAATGAGATTATCTCCCATTACTTCAATCTCCCCTCCATCCCCAAATGATTTCTCAAAGAGTTCATAGAGTTTTTGTAAATCTTCTTTGCTAATACCAGCAATACCGGTTCCTGCGCGGAGTTTTTCTAACTCATCATAAGACACAACTTTAATTAATTCATTGGGTTTTATGAAGCTTTTCCCGTGCGTCCTAGATTTATTATCACATTGGAAAAGAAAAAAATCAGAAATATCCCCTTTCTCTTTATCCCTCTGAAGAACAATAACTGGTGTTCCGGGGACCATCCAACCAGTTGTCCAAGACCCCAACTTTGACTGAGATTGAATTAATCTCTTAGGCCCTGAATATTTCTCCAATGATTCCCCGGGGCCCAATATGTGAGTGTAGTCTTGATATTGTTCCCAGTTTCCACCAGGAAGATTTGGGAGTGATTTCTGTTTTTTTACAGAATCCACTTTTACCGTTGAATCTTGCGCGGTAACTACCAGCGCAGAAAAAGCAGAAAAAATGAATATGACGAAAATAAATAATACTTTTTTCAATGAATGCCTCTCTTGTTGTTTTTGATTTATTTTTAATTAGATGTTTCTCAATTTGCTAACTTGAGTTTACTACAACACAATAAAAATGTCAATTGTGCAATATCTTTACAGATATGCAGAAACAATACATAAAATGTACTTATTTTGCACTAAAAAGAAAAAAAATAATTCTGCGGGAGTTGAGGTTTGTCTGTTAGTAGGCAGGAAATCTCCCTCGCCTCTCATCGCGCCGTCGCGCTCTTCGGGCTGGGCACCGACTCACTGTGCTCACGGCTGTTCGCACATGCTCCGTCGTTCGATTCCCCACAGAAACCAATAAATTGGTTTCTTCAACAAAATGCGGGAGTTGAGGGAATCGAACCCCCGAATGCGGTTTTGGAGACCGCCGGTATGCCACTTACCTAAACTCCCTTATTTTTTAAATTGTACCATGAACATAAAACAAAATCACCCGTACAGGTGATTTTTATGATATGACTCACTACTGTCCCCTAGCCACGTGTAACTCATTCTACACCTTCACCTGTTTGTGATTCGTGTGTATGCGGCACCATGGACAATGTTTTTTTACTGCAAGTTTTCCCTCTGATTTTTTATTTCTGCTCGTATAATAATTACGCCGTTTGCATTCGGTGCATTGCAATCCTATTAAATTCTCACGAAATTTTGACTTTGCCATACCCAGTATATCAACAACGACTATTTATGTCGTTATGACAATAATTTAATTGATAATGATTTTATTTCCATTTCTATTCCCAGAGATGCAGTACATAACTTTTTGGCTCAGAGCCAAATGTCGTTGTTGTATTACTGGGCATATTGATTTGGACTATATCTTATTTTCTTACATAAATCAATACTGAGCCGATGCGCGGATTTGAACCGCGGACCTACTCCTTCATATATACCTTCATTTCTCTAAAGACACATATAGTGAAGGATTAGACTGTATGTTAAGCATATTACTTTCGTAATGAAGCTCCCCTTGTCAGTCGTTCGAGCGCATAAAGCGCTACGGTCTGAACCTTGTGCAGGCCTTTAACCGTCATTCGGGTTACCATATAAGGTTTCCATTATATGGGGCAATTTTTTACCATGGAGTTGCTCTACCAACTGAGCTACATCGGCATATTCTAATGTGCCATCAGATGATAGCAAATATTATTCTTTTGGCAATAGGTTGCATAAAATATTTCGTAGTTTAGTATTTCCATAATACAAAGTCATCACTCCATAGGAACTTCTTTTCCTATAAGTTCCCAATGATCTGTGCGGAGTTATAATTGTTTTATACAATTGATCACGCTTGATACCAAGAAGCTTTATCCAATAATTTATAACAGATTCTACATCCAAATCAGAAAAAACCTGTAACTGAAACTTTAACTTATCTTTTTTGACACCAAAGAAACTATCAAGAAATTTTATAAATATTTTTATAAGAATTGGATCTGAATTGCCAAGTCGCACCGCATTTTTATTTGCCTTAGTTCCCTCTCCCCAATACAAACCAATCCCCATTCCAAAAAGGATCAAGTCTTCTTTTTTTGTCGGTTTTCTTATACAAAAGGGATCTCCAAGAGGATTGTTTTTTAAATACACCGCTTCACTTATAGTCCTTTTAGCAATAGAGTATTTTTTGAGCCAATAATTTACCTTGTGCTCAGAACAATTTAATTGCTCAGCAATATCACGAACTGATTTTTTTGAGTTACTATAAAGGTATCTAAGTGTTTTCTCATCCATAGGTAAATTATACCACCCAAGAAAAAATATGGTAGATTAAGTACCATAAAGAATGAGATCTAACAGGTGAGCCACCTCGCGGACTCGAACCGCGGACCTTCGCTTTACAAAAGCGTTGCTCTACCAGCTGAGCTAAGGTGGCACTTCTCCTTATAGCGAGTCGAAGTGTGCACGGGGAAGGATTTTCCCTCACCTCTCGTCGCGCCGTCGCGCTCCTCAGGTTAGGCACCACCTCGCTGTGCTCACAGCTGTTCGCACATGCTCCGGCGTTCAAATCCTTACGTTTCGCACGCAGGTGCGAAACTCCTCCGATATATTATATATCTCCCGTTGAGGGAGATTATAATATATGTGCACGGGGAAGGATTTGAACCTTCGTAGCCCATAGGGCGTCAGATTTACAGTCTGATGCGATTGACCGCTCCGCCACCCGTGCATAATATCTACACTATATTATTCTGTATCGGTACTATCTTCAGTTCCCTCTTTCTTTTCAAGTTCGGCAAAAACTTCACGTGAATTCTTTTCATGTGCCTGACTCTTCTTTTTGACCCCATCAAGTTTTTGAGAAACAAGGTGATCAATTTTTAGAAGTGCCACGCGTGCCTTTCGTAACCCTTTCTCAATATACACTAAAATTTTCTTATCAAGCGCATATATTGCGTCCCCCGTTGTATGTGACTTTTTTGTGGCGCGCTCTTCTTCTTGTTGCTGTTCCTGAACAAGAGGGTACGTGCGTATGATAAGATACACGATTCCCGCGAGCGCTGCCACAAATATTCCTTTTGCAATATAAAGCCACATACTATAATTAAAAATTATCTTTCACGTGATACGTCCCTATTATACCTCATACCGACAGAAACGTTCCACTTTTATATTTTCTCCAATGGTTGCGATTGCTTGCATAACACATTGTTCAATCGTCTTGCTTGGATCTTTGATAAAGTCCTGAGCGAGAAGCGCTTCAACGGTATCGGGATTCATAGACGCGATTTGCATAGCAATATCGTGCGCTAATTCAATAAACTTTTCATTTCGCGCCACGAAATCTGTTTCACATCTCATTTCTAATAATACCCCAATTCTTCCCGCGTGGATATAGGTTTCCAAATATCCTGATCCTGTTTTACGTTCTTCTTTTTTTGCCGCCTTTGCAAAACCACGCTCAAAAATAAGTTCTTTTGCTTTTTCCACATCTCCCTGCGCATCATCAAGCGCCCGCTTGCAATCCATCATACCCGCGCCTGTTAATTCACGCAATCGTACAATAGCTTCGTTTCCCATAAATATAGAGTACGTAATTAATTATTAATTATTTTGTTATCTGCGCTACTAAGCGATTGATAACCCAATTGATAGAGGAGAGCGAGTGATCGTTTGCAGGAATAAAGAATGAGAATTCGGTTGGATCATCATCGTTATCAATAATACCCACTACCTGAATTTTCTTCACCTGCGCTTCATGCATGGCGGTTTTATGACCACGCACGGAACTATCAATCACAAACATAATATCGGGAACCCCTTTGAAATCTTCAAGTCCCTTAAATTTATTCTCCATTTTTGAAACTTCTCGTTCCATGAGCAATCGCTCACGTTTCGTATATTTCGTAAATGCTCCTTCTGCTAATCCTTTTTTCTGACGTTTAAAGTAGTCTAAACGTTTTGAGAGTACTGAAAAATTAGTAATCAATCCCCCAATCCATTTATCAACTACGAATGGACAATTTCCTAATGCGATAGAGAGTTTTTCAACTCCTTCCCGTGCTGCTGCTTGCGTTCCTACAATCAAGATATTTTTTCCTTCCGCTTTGTTCTTTTTCAAGAACTGCGCCACGATTTCAATTGCGTGCAAGGTTTTGGTGATATCAATCAACTCAATTCCATTACGCACGGAAAAAACGTATTCGCTAAAGCGCGGATTTTTTCGTGATTTTTTGTGTCCATAGACGACACCAGCTTTTGACATCTCAACTAATACTTCTTCGTCTACAGGCGCCTGTTGCAACGCAAACAAGGACGCGAGTTGGTCGTTTTTCTTTTCTTCTCCTGCATCGGTCTGTTGTGCCCCTGTTTTTTCTTCGTTTGCCATAGGTTTATTTTTTATTATTCGACGTATCCGAGAGTACCATAAAAATAGGCTTCATGCAACCATTTTATAACAAAAAGGCCGCCCTTGTGTTGTGCGTTGATAAAAAACACCACAACACAAAAGCGACCATGCTTCAGCTCTGACCAGAGCGTGTCAATACTCTTGTTCTCCTCATTTCTCCTACGCCCTTAAGAAACTTAATTCCTACTAGGAGAGACAAGGAAATACCAATGACCAATGATACATGAGGCCAATGAATCTTAGACATAATTCCTCCTCAATTAAATTTATGCAGGTGCCCTACATCCCTTTAGGACACCTGCAACCTGATCAGATTTTGGCGAGACGGGATCGCCGATATAAAACCAGTCGTGGAATTCAAACGCAGTGTGGTATCCCGCACCCCATGCGTACTATGGGCTAGAACATCTTCATAAGGAATATGCTCCTTCTCCACCTAAGGAAAAGATATCACCAAAGAGACGTGAAAGTTCGCGTTACTTCCCGTACTCCAGCGATTTTTTTTGAAATGCACTCGTCGCTCTCCATACCAATACTACGCCCACACACATCATGTTGTAGTGCATGGTGTATTATTTGTTCTCCGACGATCTTCCTTTACACGACCAGAAGTTGCTGTTTTTTAGTATAAACAAAAAATATGATTGATCAACTATTTCTCCATTCCTCTATTTTTTTATGATTCCCCGAGAGTAATTCTTTGGGAACTTTCCATGTTTTTCGTGTATTTTTTTTATCTGGCGTATATATCTCTGGCCGCGTATAGGTTGGATAACTTCCCTTAATATCTTCTAGAGACTCTGTTTTTCCTAAAACTCCCGGGATAAAACGCGCAACAGCATCAATAATCATCATTGCAGGAATTTCTCCCCCCGAAAGAACCACATCACCCACCGAAATTTCTTCATCCGCAATATGAGTTGCCACTCGTTCATCCACTCCCTCATAGCGCCCACAAATAAAAATAAGATGATCATATTTCGCGAGGCGTTTTGCGTGTGCGGTATTAAAAACTTCCCCTCGGGTGCTTAATAAAATTACTCGTGTTTTATTATTCTTTCTTTTTTTTATTTTATCTTGTATTTTTTTTATTCCCTTATAAATCGGATCTACCATAAGCACCATCCCTGGCCCGCCTCCGTAGGGACTCCCATCAACTTTATGATGTTTGTCGGTCGCCCATTGTCGTAATTGATATGCCGTCACGTTAAATAACTTTTTTTCCTGCGCCTTACCTAAAATAGACGTATGAAAATACGAATCAAAAAGTTCGGGGAATAAGGTAATGACGTGAAAATACATACACTTGAATTTCTAATTATCAATTACTAATTTCTATTTAATATCTAATGTCTCAATATTTAAAAACTGACTCACTGAAAATTTAATTCTGCCCCTCGGCATGAAAAATTAAAAATTGAAAATTCTTTATACATCTATTTAACCATAAACCCCGCTCTTTTGACAGAAGCGGGGTTTATGTATAATTCAACTAATTTAGAGATTCTTCAACTCTTCCATTGCTCTATCAACATCTGAAGGTTCTGCTTCGGTTTGTTGACGAGGCATTGATCCTCCTTCCGGTTCAAGGATTTTGAGGTTCACACGGGCGTTATTCTTCATTCCCACAATGCGGAGTAAGGAACGAATCGCTTTCGCGGTTGATCCTTGACGTCCCACGACTTGACCCATGTCAGCGCGGTTTACTTTGAGGGTAAGAAGGACTCCCATTTCATCAATCTTGCGTTCTACTACTACATCCGCAGGAGTATCCACGATTGATTTTACGAGAAACTCAAGAAATTCCTGATCTTTAAACTGTTCCATGAATATCTATTCTTTCTTGTTTGAAGCGACCTTTTTTCTTTACAGATGATAAATGATTATGCTTTCTTTGCTTCTTTCTTTTTCTTGTGCAGAGCAATTTTTTCTCCCTCTATTAACTTTGCAGTCACTAAAATATTGTGTACTGAATCGGTGGGGAGCGCTCCTGATTTCATCCAATATTGCACACGTGCGGCATCTACAGAAAACTTATTGGTATGTGGGTTATACCATCCAATATCTTCTAAAGATTTCCCGTCTAATTTTGAGCGTTTTTCTCCGATCACAATACGGTATGAAATCTGCTTCTTTTTTCCTATCGGTCGTAATTTGATTGCTAACATGAGTATTTATTTATTATGGGGTAATAGTAAACAAAAACATCTTCTAAGTCAAGAATTTGAGCCTTTTATACCATTTTGAGAGAAAGTACCTTTGACCCCCCTCCTTCGTCCATAGTCACTCCATATAACACATTCGCCGCTTCCATGGTTACTCTATTGTGAGTGACAATAACAAATTGTGTGTGTTTTGCGAACGTTCCCACTAATTCAGAAAAACGACGG
>JAKAIF010000022.1 GCA_021814445.1 bacterium | reverse complement strand
GCATCGGGTTTATCTATTTTATTTACTACCACAATAATTTTGTGTCCTGCTTGAATCGCTTTGCGGAGTACAAATTTTGTTTGAGGCATGGGTCCCTCTTTTGCATCCACGAGAAGTAAAATACCATCTACCATACGCATAATACGCTCAACCTCTCCACCGAAATCAGCATGTCCGGGAGTATCAATAATATTGATTTTGATTCCCTGGTAGTGAATGGATGCATTCTTAGAGAAGATGGTAATACCTCGCTCACGCTCCAATTCATTAGAGTCCATAATGAGCTCTTTCACGTCGTCGGTTTTGAGTTTGAAACTTTCTGATTGTTTTAAGAGTGCGTCAACAAGCGTGGTTTTTCCGTGGTCCACGTGAGCAATAATGGCAATATTACGAAGGTCTGAGCGGGTGAACATAAAAGAATGAGTGATTAGTAATTAGCTTGCCTCGCTGAGCGAAGCGGGTAACGAGTCATGAGTGAGTTTTTCAAATAAAAACTCCTCGTAGAGAAGTCCTTATAAGATAGGCGATTATGGGGTATTAGTCAAGCCCTAAATCAAAAGATTGGCTCAAAATCTTGATATTTCCACGTTTGACAAAAAAGACGTAGTATGATATAATAAAAACAGAACACTAAAGATACATATATTTATTTTTAAGCAAAACTTCATTATATTCTCCTATCATTTAGTTACTTTGTTGAGTTCACAAGAATATTGTGGTCTGAATGAAGTAACTAAGTGAATGAGGCTCTGTGAGCCAAAAGACACAACGAATGAGGTCCTGGACCGATAAGTTTCACACACAATAATATTGTGTGAGTAGTATGCTCCCCCGTGATGGTCACGGACGAGCAGAAAATTTTAAAATAGGAGAAGTAAAATGTACTTTGCAAAAAAAATTAATAATGAAGAATTTTTACTATCTTCATTCCATAATCAGGGGAAGGATGCCCCAAGAAGGACCTTCATTTGTGTTTATAAAGATGGGAATAATATCCCTCTTAACGATGCAAAAAAAATTGGAATTGAATTTCCAAAAGAAATTTTTCTGAGAGATGGGGAGTATATTAACGATTATAATAAGAACCTTGCATTTTGTAATGAGCAAGATTCAAAAATTAAAGATTATCTATGTGCAAATGGATGGGAATACATAGATATGTCAAATTATTATCACGATTATACTATTCCTGGTCCAGTTAAAAAAGTTTTCAAAAATTTTAACACAAACAGATCTGAATTTATGAGTGAAGAAGAATATTAATATCTCTCCTCGCCAGTCCGGGGAGTAAGATATGATTTCGTAACCGCCTCTAGTTGGGGCGGTTTTTTAATAAAAATTTCGCCTTAAATCTACACATTTCCATGTTTGACAAAAAAGACGTAGTATGATATAATACACCTAGAAGCTTGAGAAACATTTGATGGTGAATAAGGGTTGGTTATCTAAGTAACTCTTATTCACTATCAAATTAAGAAGGAGAAATACAATGAAGAACGTATTATTGATTACCGTCGTATCATTAATGGCTCTTATAGCTTGCGTGAAGCAAGAAGATCCGAAACAATTAAAGTTAGAAGTAAAAAACGTAAGTTACGTTTTTGAGGGGACGATCTCAGACTCTATCTCCCAAGGAATTGATTTGTATAGAATCGTTAGTTGCAGATACAGTGAAAGCGGAGGAGCTGCCATTTCTTCTATAGATGTCATATGCTCAGGAAATCAATTTCCGTCACGCGCAAAAACAGGAGATAAGATTTATTTCTACAGAACCCGTGTTGGGTCACTAACGGTAAATGAAAGTGAAGGGGCTTATGTCGGTATATTTATTGCCAACGTTGATACAGCAAAAGCAAAGATAATACGCTCCACAAAATAAGTTGTGCACATTTTCCTAGAGTATAGGAAATTTCGGTCACTCGCCTTAGGATTTTCTACAGTGTAGAAAATCATGTACTAGGGCGATTTTTTTATTTTTTACAAAATTAACCCAAAAATGATAGAAAATAAGCCGGAGGGATAAAAAATACGCTCAGAATCTTGATATTTCCATGTTTGACAAAAAAGACGTAGTATGATATAACACATATAGAAGCTTGAGAAATATTTGATAGTGGATAAGAGCTACTTAAATAAAAGAGGACATCAAAATGAAAAAGTATCATTTTTTTCTTGGTGGAAACAAATCATCAGAGAGTTCAATGATGATTATTAAAAAAATTCTTAAAGAGGCGGGAGCGTCTTTCTCTTCTCAACATCTAGGGAAAAGAGCTAATGCATCAGAATATTTACCAGAAATTATTGAATGTTTGGCAAATGGAATTTGCCCAGTTTGTATTGAGTTGGGAGATGATCTTCTCCAAGCAACTCATAACCAGAGATTTGACGACGAAGTTATTTTGATAAATCCTCGCATCGAGGGCTTGAATCAAAAAAAATCGTCGGAGACTCAAGTGGTTGGCCTGCTCTCTTCCTAGGACATATTTTTAATATCCCTCTCCGCCAGTCCGGGGAGTAAGATATGGATTTGTGACCGCCTCTAGTTGGGGCGATTTTTTATTCCAATTTTTCCTCTTCTAACCCCTAACCCCTAATAACTAATATCTCCTCATTAGGTTATCCCCACCCACTCTTGCGTTAAAAAATGGGTGGTATATACTAAGAGTGTTCTTCATAAGAATCATGTTGTTTCAAAAATCCCCTTTGGGATTATGGAAATAATAAATAACTTGTTTTTCATTTTTGAATTCACACATATTTTTTGTTGAACATTAGATCTTTGACATATAGTCGGTTGGTGTTTCTAAACTACATTTCAAAAAGTTTTTCTGGTTTCACCCAGACATCACACTCTCACATCCTATCCAGGTTGTTGTAGCACGTAGTACGGATTCACCGTTTCATTCAGGGGCTCTGCATTTTTTGCAACAAAAGGGCCCTTGATTTTTTTTATTTAAAAATCTTTGAAAAGATGTGAATTTTGCTGTATTATAGTTACTAATTACTTGTTGCTAGTTACTATTTTCATGAACGAAGATTTTCTAAAACCATACGACCACTCACAAGAAAAAGATATTTATAGTCTCTGGGAAAAGAGTGGTTTTTTTAACCCAGAAAATCTCGCCCCTCGCCCCTCGCCCCTCGCCCCTCCCTTCTCTATTATTATGCCCCCTCCGAATGCGAACGGCTCATTGCATGTGGGTCATGCGGTCATGGTGGCTGTTGAAGATGTGATGGTACGCTACTGGCGTATGCGCGGTGCCCCCACATTGTGGCTACCAGGAGCAGATCATGCGGGATTTGAAACGCAGGTAGTATTTGAAAAGAAATTAGAAAAGGAAGGAACGAGCCGTTTTGAAATTTTAAAACAAGAAGGAGGACGAGAAGAACTCTATAACCAAATCAAAGCGTTTACTTTGGCAAATAAATCACATATGGAACAGCAGGTGCGTCAATTGGGTGCATCCTGTGATTGGAGCAAGGAAACATTCACCCTTGATCCAAAAATTATTGATACCGTATATGAAACCTTCAAAAAATTATATGATGATGGATTGGTATATAGAGATACACGCATTGTGAATTGGTGCACGAAACACCAGACCACCCTCTCCGATTTAGAGGTAAAATATGAAGAACGCATTGATCCACTCTATTATGTGAAATATGGTCCTATCACACTTGCAACAGTGCGGCTAGAGACAAAATTTGGAGACACAGCTATTGCGGTACACCCGAACGATGCGCGGTACAAAGATCTCATTGGAAAAGAAATTGAAGTAGAAGCTATCGCGGGAAAAACAAAAATAAAAATTATCGCCGATGAACACGTAGACCCTGCGTTTGGTACGGGGGCGGTGAAGGTGACGCCCGCGCATGATGCTGATGACTACGCAATATGGCAACGACATAGAGATGAAATAGAGGGCCCCAAGGAAATTATTGATCAATTTGGGCGCATGTCTTTGGCTTCTTATTTTGCAGATAATGCGGATGTGATGAAATATCAAGGTCTTAAAATTGCAGAAGCGCGTAAGCAGATAGCGCATGATATGCAGGAAAGAGGACTCATAGAAAAAGTAGATGCAGAATACAAACATAATGTGGCACTCTGTTATAAATGTGGCACCGTGTTGGAACCTCGGGTGCTTCCGCAATGGTTTATTGATCTCACGAAAGAAGGGAATAAAAAATTAGTACAACCCGCGATTGATGCGGTAAAAAATGGAAGCATAAAAATAGTACCTGAATTTCAAGAGAAGATATTTTTTCATTGGATGGAAAACATCCGTGATTGGAATATTTCACGGCAAATTGTGTGGGGGATACCCATTCCTGTTTGGTACAGGAATGGAATTTCCAATTTCCCTGCCTACCGGCAGGCAGGCAATTTTCCAATTTCCAATAATAGAGAGAAAAACATGGGGCAGGAAGTCTACATTGGAAAAGAAAAACCAGAAGGGGAAGGATGGATTCAAGAAACAGATGTGTTTGATACGTGGTTTTCTTCTGGACAGTGGCCAACCGCAACATTGCGCGCGCAAAGTACCCCTGAACATGATTTATTAAAAGAGTTTTATCCAACTAGCGTGATGGAAACTGGATATGACATCTTGTTCTTCTGGGTGGCGCGTATGATTATGTTGGGTATGTACATGACGGGCAAAATTCCTTTTAAAACAGTGTATCTGCATGGATTGGTACGCGACAAAGATAAACAAAAGATGTCTAAATCAAAAGGGAATGTGGTGGATCCCATGGGAATTGTGGAACAATATGGCGCCGATGCGCTCCGTATGGCGTTACTCGTGGGGAATTCACCCGGACAAGATGCAAGTTTTGATGAGGCAAAAGTGAAGGGGTACCGCAACTTCTCAAATAAATTATGGAATATAGCGCGTTTTGTTCTTGAACAAAACGCGAAGTCAAAAGTCAAAAGTCAAAAGTCAAAAGACGAGATTTTTACAGAAGCAGATAAAGAACATTTGAAACGGATACAAGAGGTGAAAAAAGAAGTGGCGGGAAATATTGAAAGATATCGTTTCTCTCAAGCGGCAGAAATTGCGTATCATTATGTATGGCATGAATTTGCCGACATACTCATTGAAGAGAAGAAAAAAATTCTTTTAGATGAAGCTCAAAGTGAGGAGGAAAAAGAATCTGCGCGTGCTGTCTTATATACACTCTTAATTGAATCACTTAAGATGTTGCACCCGTTTATGCCATTTGTGACTGAGGCAATCTATAAACGACTACCTCATAAGAACATGGAATTTCTTATGGTTGAAAAGTGGGAGGAGTAAAATAAAATTCAACCTTATAAAATCAACTTGGTATCTATGCTGAGTTGATTTTTTATATGGGAAATCCTATAGTACAGAAAGTAATTTATTCACTAGTAGGAGTTAATGATGAACGAAGAATTAACAGCTCTTTTTGAGGAAATTTTTGGGCATCCGGGTAACAGCTTCTCGGATGATGAAAAATTTGATCATCTTCAAAAGGCCGCCTATGAATTAGGCGATGGAGTCATATTGGGGCAACTCAGGAGAATAAAAGACTCCGGGAAAATTGAACTCTCAGAGGAGACATCAAAAGATTTTGAAGATTCCCTCTCTTTTGTGGGATCTTAAAATTCTGTGGTATAGAGTGCCGGCGTACGCCGGCATTTTTTAGTACGTAGCCTATATTTTTTAATACCATTTTATATATCATTGGAAAATAATAAATAAGGAAGAAGGGAAGGGGGACGAAGAAAGACAAGAAAATATAAAATAATGAGTAAATAATGGGTCTATATGTGCATAAAACGCTTCACTTTTTTTCACTTTTAGTATATGGTACTATTTCAGTAATATTACACAGTATGAAACTTGGATTTGAACAGCTTAAGAAACAGTATCAAGAAGAACCGAAGGAGCCGGGGAATTTTAAAGTGAGTGAAGAGGGTGAGTTACTATATAGAAGTCCAGATGAAGAAAAAGAAATTCAAACTCCCGATGATTTTATTGACGTGTTAGATAGAAAAATTGAATGGATGTTTACTGATAAAGTTTCAAGAGAAACTCGTGGTTTTATGGAAGACCCAGAAACATTTAAAAAGGAATTTGAGAAGAAGACCGCACATAAGTCAGAAGATGAAACTATGGATAATATTGATGAAGACATGAAAGAATTATCTCATCTTCATGACGCGGTTATGTCTGAATATAACCTCTCGCTGGATCAAAGGCTTGAGTATAAAGATATTTCTGATGAAGTCACAAACAGTGAAATAAAGAGAAAATTAGATGATCGTATCCATGAGGCCCAACAACATCAAAAAAATGTGTTAGATCTTATGGAATATCTTGAGTCTAAAAAAGTTGAGTGTATTCTGCACGGCGAGAAAAAGGGAATTTTTAATGAACATACAGAAGAAGACGAAACTTCATAATGAATGATGCTACCCCCCCCGCGCGGGGTAGTTTTATACCATGAAGGAGCGCGCGATATATGGAAGACCTTTTTGATTATTTAAAACAGGGGAAGCAAAAAACAAATCCGTTTGAGGTGGTTTCTTATGACAAAAGACATTTGAAAAAGTATCAAATGCAGAAACCTATCAAGGAAGCAGTACTGGTGTCGTATGAAGAAAAAACCCAAAGAAGTACAAAACGAAAATCTCACACAAAGACTCGTCACTCAGAAAATATGATAAAATTGGCGTAAGGCATGATGTTAAAAAATAAGAAAATTTTGTTGGTAGGATTGGGGCGGTTGGGGGGTGGAGTAGCGGCCGCCCGATTTTTTATATCACACGGAGCTCGTCTCACCGTGTCTGACGCGCTCTCAAAAGAAATACTTCGCCCTTCTCTTAAAAAGTTACGAGGGCTCCCTATTACCTATGAACTTGGGGTTCCTACACCGAAGAACATCGGTCACTATGAAATGATTGTGTGCAATCAAGCTGTTTCTTTGCATAGCGATGTGGTACAACGAGCAAAGAAAGCTCATATTCCATTCTTTAATGATTTCACTACACTACTTCATTTGTTAAAAACTCAACCACATCAACCCTATATAGGAGTTACAGGAACGCGGGGGAAGACAACGATCACGACATGGATTGGTCATCTTATGCAACCCGCTCTGGTTGGGGGAAACATGCCTCGCAACGGATCTTTTACTATATTTGAAAAAATAGTACATGCGCCTCAGCGCCCCATTGTTTTGGAGCTTTCGTCGTTTCAACTTGAATATGTGCAAAAAGGAATGGAGGCGCCTCATGTTGCGGTGGTGAGTAACCTCTATCAAGACCATTTAAATAGACACGGTACCATGGAGGCATATGCTCAAAGTAAGGCATGGATATTTAAGAATCAGACCTCAAAAGACATCTTAATTCTTAATGCCGATACTCCTTCTACAAAAACTTTTCTTGCCCTAAAGCCAAAAGCTCACCTATGGCTTGTCTCTCGTAAGAAATTAGCTCGGGGGGTGTGTGGTATGTATGAACAGCGGGGCGTTCTTTATTTTCAAACGAAAACAGACACACACGAAATACTGCAAGTGCCCGAAACGTATCAGAATCATCATATGTATAATCTTATGCAGGCATTGTGTGCGGCGCGTGCCTATGGCACTGCATGGAGTCATATTGTGCAGCGCGTGTCCACACTTCCTCAAGTTCCATTTCGCCAGCAAATTATTTTACAAAATGATGTATATACTGTTGTGAATGATTCTGCGGCCACAAGTCCTGAGGGCGCCATTGCGGCGATTCAAAATTGTGTTCCTCACACGGGACCCTATGCGTTTATTTGTGGGGGAACGGATAAGCAACTAGATTTCACACCGCTTGCGCGAGTAATAAAAAAAGACATATCTCCCCAAAGACTGTTTTTGTTGCAGGGGAGTGGGACCAAAAAATTATTGCAGGCACTTATAAAGGAAAAATATCCTCTCAAAATGAAACAGGTATTTGAAACGCTTGAAGAGTTACTGCAAGAAGTAAAGAAAAAGACCCCGCGAGGATCTATTGTATTTTCACCTGCATGTGCTAGTTTCGAAAAGTTTAAAAATGAATTCAATCGGGGAAGAAAATTCACCGCTTTTGCAAAAAAATACTTCGTATAGGGGGAGAAATTCAACTTTGACTATTTTGGTATAAAGAGTTATTATATAGACATGACCCAGTAATACAACCGCTTCTATGTTCTATTACGTGTACATACTAGAAAGTAAGAAAGATCACATGCATTATACGGGATATACTAATAACCTGAAAAGAAGACTTATAGAACATATGAATGGGAAGTCATTTGCTACCAAGTGTAGAGCGCCATTTCAGCTGATTTATTTTGAAGGATGTCTGAATCAAGAAGATGCCAAACGAAGGGAGATATATTTAAAGACGCACCAAGGTCGCAAGTTTTTAGGATTACGATTAATAGCATTCAATCGCGCAAACCAATCTCGTTTGGCACAAGCGGTTGATATACTGGGATGAATTGGCTATTTGCACTACTGCTCGGATTTATCCCAGGACTGGTGTGGCTCCTATTCTTTCTTAGGGAAGACGAACATCCAGAGCCTCCCAAAATGATTTTTGCTGCGTTTGTGTGTGGTGGTGTCGCGGCTTTTGTTTCTCTTTTGTTTGAATCTATCTCTTCTGGAGTTTTGGAAAAGTTAATTATTACTCTCCCACGTATTTTTGAGAGTAATATTAGTGTGTTTGTGGGATTTGCGGTTATTGAAGAAATTGTTAAATTTATTCTTATTTTTATTCTCATCCGAAAGAGTAAGTATTTTGATGAACCGATAGACGCAATGATTTATATGATGACGGGAGCGCTTGGGTTTGCGACGGTAGAAAACGTAGTTATTACCTATCAGAATGGACTTGCAGATGCAACGAGTCTTATCCTCGTACGGTTTGTGGGGGCGACGTTGTTACACGCGCTTGCCTCGGGAATTATTGGCCATTATTGGGCGCGGGGAATTGTGTTCCGCATGGAGGCAAAGTTTATTGTCGCAGGAATTCTTATGGCGTCTGTCTTTCATACCATGTTCAATATGTTGGTCACAAAGTTTAGTGATTATTTAGTGTATCCACTCGCGTTCTTATTGTTGATTGGATTTTTTGTGCTGTATGATTTTGAAGAGCTTAAAAAATTAGCGCAAAATCAAACTCCCGTCTCATCAACGCCAGGAGATGTAATAAATCCTGTTTGATGTATCTTGGAGAGTGGGGTATACTGAATACTATGCCCAGTAATACAACAACGATTTTTATTGGGCGTACACCATACACAAACATTTTTAAGATATTAATTATTATTATTTAATTTACAACCATGAGTGCGCGCATGCGCGCATATCGTTGTTGATATACTGGGTATGAATGATAACAAAGATTTTTTTGAACAATTGGCGGGAGTAAAAGCCGAAAATGATGGCGTAGAGGCAGACTTAGTTCGTGCAAGTAAGGTGTCTGCGATTGCACAGGGAGAAGAAGCCGTTGTTGCCACGAAAAGTGGTTTTGCAGAGGTGGGATTTGATGATGCTGAAGGGCACTTGTTGATTGATGTCTACCATGATGCAGATACTATTACGATTGAGTCGGCCATTGCGGGTGTTGAATCTGATGATTTAGATATTTCTATTACTCCGGAATCAGTTATCATTAAAGGGACTCGGAACAGAAAAGAAAAAGTGCATAAAAATGATTTTCTTCATCAAGAATGTTTCTGGGGAAAATTCTCTCGTTCCGTAATTCTTCCACAGGAAATTGACCCCGATACCGCGCAAGCATCTTTGAAGGACGGAGTGCTCAAAATTGTGCTCCCTAAAATCCATCGAGGACAGAGCAAAAAAATAAAAGTGAAGCTGGACTAGGGTAGTAACCAGTAAAAAGCGGCTCTCTGGGCCACTTTTTAGTTATTCCAAATGAATTTTTTGTTCAAATAACTTGAGATATTCCGCAAGGTAAGGATATTTTTTTAGCTCAGGATCTTGTTTGAGTAGGGATTGGACCGATTCATATACATCCTTTACCATGGTGGGATTTTGTAGGGCTTTCATAGCTAAGTCGGGAATTCCTGTTTGCTCGGTCCCTAAAAATTGCCCTGGTCCTCTGAATTTTAAATCCATTTCCGCAAGCTCAAATCCATTTTTTGCGGTAATGAGCGCCTTTAATCGCGCAAGAGTTATTTTTGATTTGCTATCGGTGAAGAGAAAACAATATGACTGATGTTCACCACGACCCACGCGTCCACGGAATTGATATAACTGCGAGAGACCGAAATATTCAGACCCTTCTATCATCATAATAGTTGCATTGGGCACATCTACGCCCACCTCAATCACCGAAGTAGAGACGAGAACATCTATATCTCCCTTTTTAAAATTGCCCATTATTTTCTGTTTCTCATCCGATTTCATTTGCCCGTGGAGCATGCCCACGCACAAATCTTTGAAAATAGTTTTTGATAATTTTTTATATTCTTCTTCAACGTTTTTTACATCTAATTGTAATAATTGCCGAGGAGTTAATTTTTGATCGGGGTCCACCGAGGCAATGCGAGGGCATACTACATATACTTGTCTCCCTGTTTTTACCTGTTGATGAATAAACGCATACGCTTTTTGACGATGCAGCGCGGGAACAATTCTCGTATCTATGGGCTTTCTATTTTTTGGAAGTTCATGAATAATGGATAGTTCCAAATCTCCCAACAGAGTAAGGGAAAGGGTTCTTGGAATAGGGGTTGCCGACATAGACAATAAATGCGGACTGAACGCAGACGTACGCTGACTTGACGCCGACTCTTGCTGACGAGCAGTATCATACACAATGCGCTTGATATCAGCAGTTGTGTTTGAAAAATTGACCAATAATGCAAGCCTATATTGAGATCCCTTAAGATATGTCCATACCTGTTTTTCCTCTATTTTACCAACAAGGGGAAGTGCTTTTAGCTCAACAATAACTTTGTTTTCAACGACAAAATCTGGCTTATATATACCTATTTTTTTTGTTCCATATTTTACGTCAATCACTTTTTCTTTTTCAAAATTAATCTTTCTATTTCTGAATTCTTCCTCAAGTGCTTTTTGATATAATAGTTCTTTGTGGCCAAGGCCCAATGTTTTTCTTACTGAGAATATAGCATCTCTGATTTCATACGTTATATCTTCGTAAAGAAATTTCTCCTCGTCTGCGTGGTTCTGCGTTTTTGTCTGCGTCTGTCCGCGTTCAGAGAGTAAAGCTCTCTGAGAGAAGAT
>JAKAIF010000021.1 GCA_021814445.1 bacterium | reverse complement strand
TGCTTCTTGTGCTAAAGGAAGATACTCAGTAAGCCCCGCCTTCCCCAATGCGTCGTACCCTCCACCCAAATTTGCCCAATAGCGAGGATTATACGGTTCGCGAGCAAGTAAATCCTTCATTTGATCAATCGCAAAAAGCACTAGTTGTTTTTCAGTTTCCTTTCCTTTATAAAGCCCCTTCACGTTATCCAAGAAACTGGTACGAATAACGTCTTGCGCATACGTATATGGGTGAAGAGCCGAATCCATTCTTTGTTTAAAGTCATCCAGAGAAACCGATGCTTGCGAATTACGAATAAGAGAGAGATACGAGCTCATCTGTGAAAATGGAATAATGGTCCAGAAAATGAGAGCATAAAGAAAAAATACTGCAACGGTCGTTGCTCCAACAATTAACCCATATAGTTGGCTTTCTCTGTTTCTTGTTTTTAGTTTTTGATTATCTATTATTGATTGTTTTCCTTTAGTCTCTTCTGCTGTGAGTTTTTCGTTTTCAGTTTTTAGCCGTGTAATGATATACGCCAGAAATCCAAACCACAAAATATACGTAACAATAGAATCAAATACTGTTAAATTCTGGATAAAGTAGGCAACTCCAAAAAAGAGGATAATTGCTTTTATAAAAGAGAATTTCCGTTCACGCACAACATACCAAAAAAGAAGTCCCCAAATACCCAAATACATTAAGAGTCCGACGACCCCATTCATAACTAACACGTCAAAAATTTTGTCGTGTGCTCTGTCAAACCATTTATTTTCAAACTCAAAATACTGGGGATTATAATTTGTATTATATGCAATAGCAAAATTTTCAGGACCCCATCCTAATAAAAACTTCTTCATGCCATATTCGGAAGGATTGACTGCGTGCAAACTCACTCCCGCGGAAATCAAACGAGTTTGAGTGCTATTGTCTTGAAGTGTAAATTGGGCAAGACGATCAAATCCAGGGATCTTCTGCCACACAGCAGAATTCTTCGTCATAAAGAATACACCACCACACAAAATTAAAACAACAAGAATATATCCCGCAATACGTGAAAGTGAACGAGTCCCCAGAGAAATATTTTTACCCGCATACCAGATATATAAAAGAACTGCAAAAATACCCACCCCAATACCTACAATCACTCCACGCGTTTCGGTAATAAACACGCCAAAAAATGAAACAAGCGCAACGGTAATAGATGAAATAATCCAAAACAATCGTATACCTGTTTTATTATCTTTTTGTTGGTAGTATTCCCAAAAAACTACACCGGCAGCGAACAATGCAAATAAAAATACTTCTGCTAAATAAATAGGGTTCCCAGTAAATGACGCAGGACGCGACACCGCATGAGTGAAATCAACAAGCGCATCTATGAATAGTACCACCGTTACACCCAATGAAATTTGGAAAAAACGAATCCAATCTTTGTGCTCAAACAACAAATAAGAAAATAAAAAGAACGCAGAGAAAAACAACATTCCCAACAATCCCTCACCACGTTCAATATCACCGAAAAATGCTCGATAGGGATCAAACGCAAAAATAGTACTTATAATATTCAGTGCCACAAAAGAAGCCGTCGCGATTCCTAGGGGGTTTTTAAATAAGACTCGCAGTTTATTACTTACCTCTTCTCTAAATTCTTTGCTATACCATAAAAACCCAGCCATCAACAGAGCAACGATCGTAATAACCCAACGAATTAAAAGGTTTTTCCCGCTAATATAGGGGAAAAAGTAATCTTTTGCGATCACCAAAGGACTCAGCGCCAACACATACAAAATATATTTTAGAAACGTTCTCATAATTAAAAACAAGTTAGTATGCAGAAAGTATAGCCCAATTCACCAACATTGCAAAACAAAAACAGCCCGTGAGGGCTCAAAACTTGACATATAAATTAATGGACTTATAATGAATATACTATACGTGAGGGGTATCCTATATGGGTGCCCCTCATTTTATTATTGTTTTTTATCGGTCATGCCAAGTAAATATTTCAAATATTCAAAATCCATAAATTTTCCTCCCGCAAACTGACGTATTTCTTTCGCGGTTCTCTCTCCACGCGCCATAATGAGAACGTCTTTCCCTTTGTTTTTTAGATATTTAAGCACAGGAAGGAAATCTCCGTCTCCGGACAAAACGACTACGCGATCAAAATTATCTTGTTCTCTCATGAGATAAAACGCCATATCCACATCACAGTTCGCTTTACGTTTCATTACACCATCTTCTTGTCCATAAGATTTTACTGGTTTTATAAATAAGGTATACCCAAAATCTTCTAACTTCTTAAAAAATCTCACCCGCTGCAGATGTCTCCCGATAAGCACAACGTCGGCATCGCTTAAAACATCGTGCTTTCTTAGTATATCAATTAAATGTGCTTCAAGGTCCAACATAGGAATGGATTCTTGAGTTTGATAATCATAGGGAAATTTATGCGTTTCAGCGCCACCAAAAAATAAAATTTTTTGAGCGTTATATTTTCTATTTAAATAGAGGAATAATTTCCTATAATCTATCTTCCAACCCAAACTTTTCTCTCCACCATAGAAAAGATTTGAAGCATCAATAAAAACATACGTTCTTATCATATAAACTTAGTATATCAGAAACAAACAAAGCAGAAAACAATTCAAATTTATAATTCACCAACATTGCAAAACAAAAACAGCCCGTGAGGGCCGTTTTTGTTTTGCATAATGTTATTGCTAACTATTATGGCAATACTTGGCTTGCGGTCTTGTATACCGTAGTGTCAAGAGTTGTTGATTTTGCTTGCGCATTAGCATCTGAGGTGCCATCGACTCCCCAATTGATCTGTGAAAGTCTGAAATCATACAACGTGGTTCCAGATCCACTGTAGGTAAGAATACCCTTGATAACCATGGTTCCAGTGGTGTCTTGCGCCAACTTATAGACGTTTCCAGAAGTGTTCTGGAAAGTATTGCTCAAAGAGTCAACTACAATAACGCCAGGAGTTGTGGTTACACCAGTGCTGCTGTTATATGCGAGCAAAGCAACGGTTGAAGCGAGTTTGCTTACATAAATATCTCCACCTGCCGCAGTTACGTTAACGGTAATGGTACCAGTAAGAGTTGAGGTTGAAACACCTTGTACTCCTGCGCTCTTGTCATTAGCAACTGAAGCCAATGCAAAGATAGGTCCTTCGCTGATAACGGTCATAGTGTCAGATTGAGCTGAACCACTCAACAAAGTTGTCCCAGATCCCATAGTATCTCCAAGTGAATTTTGTGCTTGGAAACCAGTGGTGCTCAAGGTCAAGTATGAAGTAGTTGCAGTAGTGGTTGCACCAGTAAAGTCAGCCTGGAAGGTGACGGTCTTGGTTGAGTCTGCTGGAACATAAAATTCCATGCTGGTGAAAGTAGCAACTCCACCAGTTACGCTCGCTGATCCAAGTAAGGTTGAACCATCGTATGCATATACGACGCTCGGAGCCTTTCCGGTCACGTTCACCACAAAGTCGGTAACTTTGATCTGATCTTTGGTTGAGCGCATATCAACAGCCATTATGGTTGCTTTCTGCACGTTTCCGTTTGAATCAGATACAATGTTTGACGCCTTTGGTGAGTTTGCACTCTTTGAAAGAGTCAAAGTAGCTGAGTTTGACTGATTCTTGTACATGATGAATGAGCGGGAGATTGCTGAAGAAGAAGGTCCTTCTTGGGTCAATCCCAATCCATCCATTCCACGAATTCCGTTTACAGGAATAGAAATAGTTTGGCTGGAATTTGCGTATGATGAATCGAAGGTGTTATACACATCAGCTGCAATGGTCAAAACTTTGGTGGTATCTTTGTTTACCATAAAGTTGAAACCAGTGATGTATACGACATAATCGCTTCCATCTTTTACAACGCTATTGCTGTTCAAAGCCTGAGTTGCCAAAACGGTTGAACCGTCCATGACATACAAAGTGCTCAAGAACTTGTTGTACAAGGTAGTTGAGGTTCCCAAATCAACCTTGACGCGCTGTACGTTTACATCGCCTCCGGTTGCTTTAACCTTCAAACCGATCAAAGCGGTCTTAACTCCTGCTTCATATACTTGAGTTCCATCTGCTGGAGAAGGATTTAACTCAACAGTGATGTTTCCTTCGGTCTTGGTCATGGTTGGGGTTGAAGGAGTGGTAGGAGTAGTAGGTGTAGTTGGGGTGGTAGGAGTGGTAACTACGCTCAATGAGTTAACATGTGCGCGAGTTATTGCTCCAAAGTATCCAACAGCCGGTGAGATTCCCACTGACTTTTGGTATGCAGCCAATGCTGCTTTGGTGATTGGACCAAAGAAACCGGTTGCGGTTGTGTTGAAGAATCCTTTTGAAGCAAGGAAGTTCTGCAACGCGGTAACTTCTGCTCCCTTTGAACCAACAGTGAGGTTGCTAGTAAAGGTTACTGAAGCTACTGAAGTACCTGCTTGTGCTTGTAATGCTTGAATCTGAGCTAAGAGAGCTTGGATTTGAGCATTTACATCGGTCTGTGCAAATGACACAGAAGGAGCAGCGATTGCTACAGCCAACAAAGCAAATACGAACATCTTTGAAAATTTATTCATATCGAATTTTTGTTTGTTCTGAATTAAATGATTTTTTGTAATTTTAGAAGACCCTTGCTGCGATGACTACCCTTATTACCGACCCACTACTCCATCGGTGAGGACGAATAAGTAAGTTAATAATAGTGATCACGCGTATGTGCGAGAATCTTGACTTCCCATAAGGAAGCCAGATGTGAGCACAATTTCTAATTTCTAATTTCTAATTTCTAATTAATTTCAAAATCTGAAACTATAAAGAAACAAGAGGTCAGAAATCGCATTTCACTCAAATCTGAAGTCCTTAAGAATTATCCCGGAGGTTCCTTGTTATATGCCACTTAGGGTATTAAAAAACCTCATATCTATGAGGCGTATATAAAATGAGTATCAAGAAAGACCAATCACTAAGGACTAGTAACTATAAACTCAATTTGCTTCCCGCCTCACACGGAAAAACTTCTATTGATTTATACAGTACAAAGATAGTATAGCAGGTATTACAGAAATGTCCAATAAAACCTGCATAACTCTCATATGCCACACCAGAGATCGCTCTTTTGGCGGGGCTTACTATAGAAAACGAGCCATACGTATAAATGTTACACACGCACACCCCACAGGGCCACATAGAGCTCTTAAGCTCATACAGAGCCATAAGCCACGCTCATTTAAACCTCATTTTTCCACACTAAATTCACCAAATCACCCCCATCTCTCTCACCCCTCTCAGGTTTTTCGCGATCGCGAAAAACCTGAGAGGACAAACAAAAGAGGACAAAAAACGCCATCATTTATGGCATTTTATCTCGTTTTATCTCACTCTATCTATCCACTAACGACTATCTATATATTATAGGGCTCTATTATTTATTGTTCTTTCTTTCGTAGGCGGAAGAATGAATTCGGTCCCCCGTTTCCCACGCGCTCCACAATCTTACTATCTGCCAGCGTCTTAATATCATAGCGAAGCGTGCGGTCGCTTACATTGGGAAAATGACCCATAATATCGTTCATATTGCAGAAATTTTTGCTCTTCAATATAGAAACAATTTGTTCTTTCCGTTCAGCTGAAGAAAGGACTGGTTGAGCGTTTTTACCTGTTTGCGTGGATTTTGCGTTACCAGCATTTCCGGAAATTCGAGCCTCTTTCTTTGCCAGATTATTGCCAGATTGTACATTGCCAGACTCCATAATATCGTTTGCCAGACTTTTTCCGGAAAAAGAAGGGGCTTTATATATATCGCTAGAAAAGCGGTCATTTTGAGTCTTTCCGGAAACAGTTTTGCCAGACTCCATAATATCGTTTGCCAGATTAGCGGTAGGATGAGCCGCCTGCATTGGCTGAGCGACACCCTCGGTATCATGGTCCACTTGCATCATATGGGCAAAGTCGGCAAAGAGCATGGGGGGTTCGGAAAAGATATGTTCAATAGACTCTTGCTCTGGGATTTCTACTTTTTCCACAGGGGCGTTTTTTGCTTCTATAAAAAGAGTTCGCAGGGTCCCAATCTCTCTTAATAAGACTGAGGAGTTTACTTCTGAGATATCCCCCACTTTAGAACCAAGCTGGATTGCCTCTTCAAGGACATCCAATGCCTCACTGTTTTTGTGAGAAAAATAACCCAAGGCACGATCTTCAAGGATTTGTTTGATGCCCGCGCGAGGAACAATCGCGGCCACACGAAACACAGCCCATACCACCTCAAAAGAACGCTTTTTCATAAATTCACTTGGGTAGTTCATAACGTGTAATTGACCTAAAAATATACCACCCCGTCCTCGGAGTCAAGAAGCGAAATAGACTCACAATAAGAAAAGCCAAAGTTTTTGACGATCGTCAAAAACTTTGGCCTAGTGAGTTATCAACAGTTTTTAACATTTTGCATAACGAAAAGTGATATACTAAAAACCATACGAGAGAAATACAAGAATAGAAACAAACCAAAAGAAAAAAGAAACAAAAAACTTTATTTCTCTCACTCATACAATTTATTTTCTCCCTCCTCTGCATCACAGCCCTTCTCTCGCCTCATCTTTGCCCCCACTCCTCGCAAAGATAACGAGAAGAATCTCCTCATAATTGCGCCCTCTGTTTTATTGTTACGATTTCTCGTATCAAGATACTTGCGCCTCACGCGTGAGTAGCTCTTTTTTATAACTCGCGACGACTAGAGATAACACAAAAAACATATTTTAAAAAATAAAATTAAAAAAATAATAAAAAATATATGGACGAACCCATGATACAAACCATCCCCCAAGACCCCACCCCCACTCGCCACAAAACACCGTGGTGGAAGTTTGCGGTTGGATTTTTGGTTATTATTGCGCTCGGCATTATTGTAGATGCCGTTTGGGTGCAATATTTTAGCCCCGCCGCGCAAAACGCAAAACAAATGGAGGAACAGTATGTCTCATACGAACAACAGCAAAAGACATACGAGGAAGCGATGGCACAAGACACCTATGGAGGAAAAACACCCGAAGAAACACTTGCCTTATTTATCGCCGCCCTTGAAAAGGAAGATGTAGATTTGGCAAGTAAATACTTTTCGATGGATATCAACCTCAGTAAGCAAAAATGGGTTGATTTCCTCACCAAGCTCAAAAACGAAGGAAATATGAAACGATTTGCTGGAGATTTAAAAAATACAAATCACGAAATAAACATGGACAAGGATACCGCGGGAATACTATATACGAATAAGGACAATATGGCAGAATTACAAATTAATATGAAACTAAACAATCAAATAAAAATATGGAAAATAGAAAGTTTATAATTTTTTTGATGGTCTTAGGACTATCTTTCATTATTTATCAGCCAGCGTGTGCCTATGAGACGGATACGCATGGACTACTTACACAAGAAGCAGTGCGATTGTACAACCAGCACAACATGGATTTCAGCGGCGCCACATGGGCGCCGTTTCTTATTGACGGCGCGCGCAGAGAAGACGACGCCCCTCGCTGGATGAATCATTTTTATGACCCAGTCAAAAACAGAGGGCTCTCACAAGATCTTGCCATTGACCCATTTTATAGACTCGGAAACTGGGAGAGTTCAAAGGCATGGGCACAAGACGCATTAAATCAGAACAAGCTCACCTACTCCCCTGTTATTGCGTCTGTTCTCTCACTTATTGAAACAGGAAAAATACAAAAATTTATTCCTACCTCTGATTTTACTTGGCAACAAGCTCAAAAATATTGGATACAAGGAGATAAAGAGATGGCACTCTTCACACTTGGACATATTATGCATCTTATACAAGATGCCGCAGTTCCCGACCACACCCGTAATGACTCGCATGCCGAGGGAAGTCCTTATGAAAAATTCGCTGGGCAATATACCACACAAAATCCAGACAGAGCCCTTTCCAAACGCCTACAAAATATACCTATTGAACAGAATTATTCTCTTGCTGATTATTTTAATAACATAGCACTCTATTCAAATAATAATTTTTATAGCAAGGACACTATTGGCATACAAAGTGGATATGATTTGCCACAGCCAGACTATTTTAGGAAAGAGGGGAAATTTTATTATGGGTTTAAAAGAATGGATGGTGAGGATATACATTTATTAGCAAAAATAACTCCTGCAATATTTACATACATGGACAGTGAAAACGCAACAACACTTAATGAAGATGATAGATCAAATAGGATAAACGGCGATTACTGGTCCCTCCTTTCAAAAAAGGCAGTGCAATATAGCGCAGGAGTTGTAGATTTATTTATGAAGGAGGTAGAGCTTCATAAAAATGACCCCGCGTATACCACAAAAGAAAAACCGTCATTTCTCGCACAAGTTGCCTCATTTGCAAAAAATACTGTCTCATCGGTACAACAAACCATATCTTCAATCTTTGGTGGAGGGAATTATTCTTTCTCGCAGATACAAGAAATACCCATATCTCAAAACTCATCACAAATAAATACACCAGAAAACACCCCGCAACAAATAATAAAAACTCCAGTAGATAGCGAGGTAAAAAATCCAACACCCCCAGATCCGATTCAACAGAATAAAACCAGTGATCAAAAAATATCCCCACAAATAACCACGACCACCCCACAACAAGAACCAATAATAAAACCGGAGGAGATATCGCTGACAAAAACAACAAAGGAAAAGGCAGAAAATATCAATACCCCCACCTGCGCCATACCACTCTATAAAAACCCCACAAATGGTCCATTAATATTCAATGAGCTCGCATGGATGGGCACCACACGAAGCGGAAATAATGAATGGATGGAATTAAAAAACATAGACTCATATCCCGTCTCTATTGCTGGCTGGACGCTTCGTAATAAATCAAAAAGTATAGATATATCTCTTGCTGATTCAAAAACAAAAAATATTGCCTCAAAAGACTTTTTCTTACTTGAACGCACTGATAATACTTCAGCCCCTGCGGCATCAAATCTCGTCTACACCGGAGCTCTGAAAAACACGGATGAAGAATTATATTTATTTGATTCATTTTGCAATCTTATAGACTATATGTCCGCGCAACCCACATGGCGCGCGGGAGATGCTGATGAGCATCGCACCATGGAACGAGATGTGGGTGGATACGGGTGGCACACCTCGTCACTCATAAACGGAACCCCTAAAAAAGAAAACTCCGCTCCTTATATCACACCACAAAAAGAAACCGTTACTAAAAAGGCGACCACAACTACAAAAACAACGACCACGCAGACAACTCACACGAGCACAAATACATCACAAGGATCTCAGACACAACACGTTGTGTATACCCCACCCCCGCCACACACCATCAGTATCAATGAAATCATGTACAATCCCTCTGGAAATGATACTGATAGAGAATGGATAGAAATAAGGAACAATGCAAGCACAACCATTACCCTTGATTCCCCTCCATGGAAACTGCGTGAAGAGGAAACAAACCACACCATCTCTCCTTATAGAGGAGGGACATCTATTACGAGTGGTGGATACGCGATTCTCGCACAAGATGGACAAAAATTTCTCACTGATTATCCTTCGATAAATGTTCCCCTCTTCACTTCTTCGTTCTCTCTAAATAATGACGGAGAATCACTCTCTCTTATATATGACACCACGGCGATTGATACGGAAACATATGCCTCAACCACAGGAGCGTATGGCGATGGAAATTCATTACAATATATAGAGAACACATGGAAAGCGAGCACACCAACGCCCGGAGACATAAATGTATTCTCGCTACAAAGCTCAACACAGAATGAGACCACGACTCAGGCAACCCCAACACAAGAAACCTCAACAAGCACCGAGGCGACTTCAACAGAGGCGACCAGCACTCCACAAGAGGAGCCCACAGGCGCACAAGAAGCAAATCATCTGGTCATAAGCGAGATCTATCCGGACAAAACAGGAGCAAATGAAGATTTCATAGAACTCTATAACCCTACGCAATATCCTATTTCACTCGCATCATATGCAGTACGCATACGCGACGAAAATGCAACTGAATCCGCCTCTCTTATTGATTTTGGCGGAGAATCAAAACTCACCGTGTATGCACATGGATTTTATTTAGTTGGCTTAGACAATTATGCAGAAAATGGTCTACATGCCGCAGATGCGCACAGAGGAGCATCACTCCCCAGCACACAACCCGCGACCATCTTTATACAACACGCACAGGAAGATAGCACAGAGATAATTGATTCTATTACCTATAATCCAGATGAATTACAAAACAATCAATCATTTGAGAGAAAGGCATACGCAGAAAGTGCATGTTATGCCGCACAGGAGACTCACGAACTAGAGGGAAACGCATGCGATACCGACCAAGCAACAGATATCACAGTGAGAACTATCAAAAATCAACAAAATACTCTATCGCTCCTTGAGCCGCGACTGCGACCACAACAAATACAAGACTTAGCAAGCACGTATAATAAGAACACGGTACAAGTACAACTAGCTTGGAACGATACTACTAATGCTCCGGGGACGATCTACTACAACATATACGAAATCAATCCAGACACCTCACGCACGTGGTACGCCTCCACTACCGCGAGCACATCGTCAGTGCGCATAGAGACACTCGCAAAAGAATATACGTTTACCGTTGTTGCAACAGACGCGGAAGGATATGAATCCACCGACATAACCACCCGCGTAACTATTCCCAGTTTTATAAGCGATGTCCATTTCTATAATGCAAGCGATCCCACTATTGAACTCTACTATGATTCGTATCCATTCATCCCCTCGCTCCACCCCGATTACACAGGGGATATGGGGGGTCGTTTGGTTGTCCCTTATTTAAACAGTGGGCCTTATTACGAACGATACGTGGAAGGAAGTCCGTCTGCAACAAATTCACGATGGTCCGCCGAGGCACTCAATAATATCTACCCATTAAGGTATAAAAGTGTGTGGGGTAGTGATACATATAAAGAACTCTATTTACGCGACACAAGCAGATTCATTAGTAGTGGATCTCTGAGCTTTGATTCTATCGGGAATAATAAATTAACCGTTGGCACCTGGATGGACAGAGTCCCTCCTCCGCCCACGTTTGATACCAACTCGTACATCACGTTTGCTTTCTACGACCAATCATACGACAACACGCAATTCAAAACTTATTCGCTCGTGGCCGTAGACCCAACAAAATATTATTTAACTCCGGATATTCCACAATAGAGATGGTAGAAAACAAATAAAAATAACTCAAACTATTAAAAGCCAAAGTTTTTGACGATCGTCAAAAACTTTGGCCTACAAAAAAGATAGGAAAATAAAAGTTAAAA